>JBBAVS010000184.1:0-6045 GCA_040397585.1 Pirellulales bacterium | reverse complement strand
CTTGAACGAGGTCGCCGGGCATGAGGATGAAATCAGGATTGCGGGCGTCGATCACCTTGAGGTTTTCGGCGTAGCCGGCCGTCTCGGTCACGCTGTAGCGCAAGACCGCATTCACACCCGTGCCGCTGACGCCGAATCTGGTCGCCCAGCCGCTGGCACTGGTGGAGGGGCGGGCGGCCGACCCGGCCGCGAGGGCGCCGTCGTGCCATTCCCGGCGGGTGACTTGTCCGGCGGGCTCCGTCTCGCTGTCGCTCAAGGCGATGAACCGGATGCTGCTCCAGGTGTTCGCCGTCGGAGCGGTTCGAAAGGAGCGGGTGAAGGTCTCGCTGCCCTGCTGCACGGTATACGTGTACTCGCTGGCCGGCTGGAGGCCGCTGATCGGAATCGAATGCTTGTAGTTGCGGGCCGGAGTGGTGTCTGGATTCCTGACCAGCCAGGAGCCCTGCGTGAGACCGGGAATGGTCTGGGTGAGGTTGGCGGCGGTGTAGTCGAGATTGGCCTGGAGGGTCGCCGTGGAACTGGCGACGATCGGCGAGGCGAGTCCGGGGCCGGTGACGGACATCTGGCCGGCAGCCGTGCCGGTGGTGAACCAGTTGACGAGGATCCCGTCGGATGAAGGCTGCTGCAGGTACGGATTGACCCGGAACTGTGCGAGGGCTCCGCTGGACGCCACGGCACAGCCGACGGCGATCACCAGCTGTCCAACGCTGCGACCGAACCTTCTCACCGCTCCCCCCTCCCACCGGCAAGCATGAACCTCAGGGCCCGGACTCGCCATCCACGTGTCGAACAGCGTCGGCTCGGGCCGCGGGCCGCTGCGGGCCGCGCGGCGCCGAGCCGGCGTTTCTCAGGCCTTGGCGGGCCTGCGAACTCTCCGCCTGGCGAGGACGCCTGCGCCGAGCGACAGGAGCGACATCGCGATCATCGCCTGGCTGGACGGTTCCGGCACGATGGCAACACCAAACGCCGTGTTGTTGGTGCTGACTCCGTTCAACGAGAAGCTCATGTCGCTTCCGGCAAGGCCGATCGGGAACCAGTTCGGCGCAGCGCCGATCGTCGCTCCGAATCCGTTGTTCGGCCCGAACAACTGGTAGGCGGCATCGAGGTCGAAGAACATCTGGTAGGAGGTGAACGTCGGCCCCGTGCCCGCACCAAAGGCGCGAAAGGGAAGATTCGAACTGGTCTGCACAGCCGCGCCGATGGAGCGAGTGTCGTTCGGAGACACCACCGGCCCGCCAGGGTTGCCAGCTTGCGAGTTGATGGTGAAGGCCGTCCACGAGCTGGTGTTGAACTGCACCGTCCAGTCGCCCTGTTGGGAGTTTGCAGAGAAACTGGCTTTTCCATTGTTGGCCGCGACCGTCGTGGCGGCAACATAGGCATTGCCCGAGTTGTTGAGGCGGACGGTATTCGTGCCGGGGATCGTGCCAGCCAGCACTTCCACGCCGATCCCCAAAACTTTGTTTCCGTCGGCGAACGCCTTGAAGGCCCCGGTGCCGCTGGAGCCGAAGCCCGAGGTGCCGCTGCCAGTCTGCGTGCCGGTCGTGATGCCGGTCTTGAAGTTCACGGCCGAGTCGAACAAGAACGACGACGAGTAGACGCGGTAGCGGGCAGTTGAAGACAAGCTTCCGTAGATTCCTGGTTCGAGAAGGGTGCCCTCGGTGGAGCCCTTGTCGGAGATGCCCCGAAGCGTCCAGCCTGTCCACGAGGATCCGCCGTCGATGCTGATGACCTCAGCCATGGCGGGCGACATGCTGCACGCGAGCAGGGCGACCAGGGTGGTCGCGATGGCGGCTTGCCGGCCGCCGGAACGGCGACCGGAGGGCGTGGAAAGACACCGCGAAACGAATCGGCTGAGGATGATCATGATGTTGCCTGCGTCGATGGGAAAAAAGAAAGGCGGGAGAAACGGGGAGACGGAAACCAGCGGGGTGCCAAAGGAAGTCGTAGGCCTTCGGGCCGTCCGTCACGGAAGAATTCAAATGCACACGGCGTGCCAAACGCCCCCCCCGCAACTTTCAGAAAAGCGACGGCCGCTGTTAGATTCGTGGTTTTGCTCTGGAAAAAGGCCTCGGCGGCCCCCTGCCACGTCGCTGAAGCATCGGGCGGGCTTCTTCAACGGCGTCCGGAGGTGGGGCGATATGGCTCACTATAAGTAGTGGCCCTGGGGCGAAATGACTCACCAGCCCCAGCGGCAGTGGTGCGAATCGCATCACCAAAAGTAGCGATGAACGGAATCATCCCTGTACTGTGGGGTACGGCCGTCGTGGGAAAGCGTCGGCAGTCGACTGATGAAGAGAGGGATTCAGAGTTTGGTCGTTCGTCATGTGGCCAGGCGGGAGCTGGCGGACATCTCTCCCGACGCTGCGCGGCTTCTTGCCGGCTTGCCGATCGCCGCGGCCGTTCGCCTTATCGACGAGCCGAGCACGGCGGTGTTCGTCAATGAACACTTCGTCCGGCTGTTTGGCTATACGCGGGCCGAGATCCCCTCCTGGTCGGCGTGGGCGGCGCTGGCCGATCTCGAGGCAGAGGACCGGTCGCCGATGCCTGCGAGCCCGGATGAACCGGAGGACGTGGCCGGAGCCGGCGCGGCTGGCGTGGAACCGATGGATCGCCGGGTGCGGTGCAAGGACGGAAGCTTCCGCGACGTGCTCGTCAACGCGTCCGTCAGCGACGGCAGGCTGATCCTCACCTTCTGCGACGTGACGACGCGGCGCCGCGCGGAGCGGGATGTGACCAAGGCCCGCGACCTGGAGCGGTCGCGGGGGGCGGCTCACCGCCGGGAACTCGAGCAGAAGCTGAGGGTGAGCATGGCGGCCGCCGCCGCGGCGCACGAGATCCAGCAGCCGCTCACGACGATCCTCTTGGAGACGCAGCGCGCGCTCGAGCGGATGCAGACGGGCTCGGCGGAGTCGGACGAGCTGCGCGGCTCCCTGGAGCGGATGCTCGCCGAGTCCCGGCATGCGGTCGACATGATCGGCCGGATGAAGGCGCTGCTGCGGACCGTGCATTCGGAGCAGCGGCCGGTCGCGGTGGCGGAGGTGGTGTCGGGGGCGCTGCTCTACTCCAAGAGCCTGCTCGCCGACCACGGCGTCAGGGTGCACTCGCGGCCGATCGGGGAAGGCGCGGGCCTCGTCGGCGATGGGCCCCAGCTCCAGTTGGCGCTCGTCAACCTGATCCGCAACGCGGCGGAGGCAATGGCCGGCCAGCCTGCCGACACCCGCGAACTCGCGGTCGAGGTGGCCGCGGGCGGGGCAAGCATCGTGCTCCGCGTCGGTGACAGCGGCCCCGGAATGCCTCCCGAGCAGATCGAACGGCTCCCCTTCGCGACCACCAAGCCCGACGGCTCGGGGCTGGGCCTGTATCTCGCACGGGCGTGTGCGGAGAACCACGGCGGCACGATCGAGGTCGGTCGCTCCTGGCTCGGCGGTGCGGAGGTGCGGCTGCGGCTGCCTGCGGAGCGGGAAGGCTCGTGATGGCGAAGTCACCCGCATCGCCGCCCTTGGCGGCCGACGCCGGCGCCGGCGAGTCGCTGGCCTGCCTCGTCGTCGAGGATCAGACGCTGATCGGGCAGCTCGTGGCGGGCATGCTGAGGACGCTCCCGGGCATCGGCGGGGTGCGACTGGCGGCGACCGTGGCCGACGGGATCGCCGCCGTGACGAACCGGCGGTTCGATCTGCTCGTGCTCGACCTGATGCTGCCCGATGGCGACGGCCTCGACGTGCTGCGGGCGGCCGTGAACCAGGGTGCCGACGTCGTCGGCATCGTGCTCTCGGTCGCGGCTGAGGAATGCCGCTGCCCGACCGATCTCGCGCCGCACGTCGTGGCGCTGCTCGACAAGACGGTGGCCGTCGACACGCTCCGCTTCGAGGTCGAGGCGGTGGTGCGGCGGCGGCTCGGCAAGCCGCCCGCAACGCAGCCGCTGGATCCTGGGAAGGTGCTCCGGCCTCGGGAGCTTGAAGTGTTCGAGCGGATCGGGCAGGGAATGTCGACGCGGGACATCGCCATGTCGCTCGGGATCACCGTGCACACGGTCAACACGCACCGCAAGGCGATCGTCGGCAGGCTCGGCGTCGTGGGGGCGGAGCTCGTGCGGGTCGCCACCATCTACAACCAGACCCGTCGCTCCTAGCGGCCCGCCCCAAAGCCATCCGCGGGCTGCCGGCCGATTCCCGAGCGGGCCCCGGTGCGCCTGCGGCCGAACCGGTCTTGGAGGCCGCCGCGTCGAGGCCTACGCTCCCCGCCCCGCCTGCGGCACCGCGAACCGCGGCCGACCCACCCCCGGAGGACCGCGATGATCACGCGACTTCCCGCCGTCTTCGACCACCTGCTCGCCCTGCCCATGCCGCTGATGGTGCTGTTCCTGCTCGCCTACTGGGGCGGGCTGGCCTACGTGGTGCACCGCTGGCTGGTGCCCTGGATCGCCGGCCGCAGCGGACAAAAACTCGGGAGGTTCGAGGCCGAGGTGCCGGCCCAGATCGGCCTCGCCTTCGGGCTCCTGATCTCGTTCATCGCGATCCCGGTGTGGGAGCAGCACAGCCTCGCCGAGGAGTCGGCCCGCACCGAGGCCGCGGCCTATCGCGAGATGGCCGAATCGATCGAAGACGCGTCGCCGGCCGACGTGGCCGGCCTGCGCGCCGCGCTCCGCCACGCGGTGGTGTTTACCGTGAACGAGGAGTGGCCGCAGCTGCCGCACCTGCTCACGCCCCGGGTGGCCGCGGGGCCGATCCGGGAACTCCGCGCCGCGATCCACGCGCTGCCGGAAGGCCCGTTCCACGCCGAGCTCCACGACCTCTCGAAGCAGGCCTCCACGGCCCGTGAGACACGGCTGCGGATCGCCGCCACGCGGCCGCCGCCGGCCCGCTGGGGGATCGTGGGCATCCTCGCCATCCTCACGCTCCTCGGCGTGGGCCTGATTCACGCGGAGTCGCGGCGGGCCCGGCGGATCGCGCTCGGCATGGTGGCCGTGGGCATCAGCTGCTGCTTCGTGGTGCTGTTCGCCTACACGCGGCCCTACCTCGGCCAGTTCGCCGTTCAGCCGGTCGATCTCCAGGATCTGATCGCCGATCTCGACGCCGATCAGGTGACGATTCGAGCGGCCGCCGCGGCCCCGGCTGCCGCGCCGCGGCCGCTCACCCGCTGAGCGAACGCGGCGCCCGCGGGGCGTCGTCGGGGAGCGTGGGCACCGACCAGATCACATAGAGGCCGACGGCCACCGCGGCGAGGAACGCCCACCGCAGCCACCAGGTGAGGCTGTTGAGAAACAGGCTCACCGCCACGACCGCGAGCACCATCACGATCGCCCGGTGCTTCAGCGACCGTCGGATGCCGTGGTAGTGCTGCCAGTCGTCGAGGGTCGGGCCGAACGTCTTCGAGCGGTGCAGCCAGGCATGGATGCGGGGCGAGCCCCGGTAGAAGCACCAGCTGGCCAGCAGCACGAAGGGCGTGGTCGGCACGAAGGGGAGCACGGCCCCCACCACCGCGAGCCCCAGGCAGGCCCAGCCGCCGGTCACGTAGAGAAACCCGCGGAGGGGATCGGTGGCGGGACGCAGATCCATGTGGCGGCGGAAATCCCGGGTTCGTGCAGGCGGGTGCGGGGATTCTACCACGCCTGCTTTTCCCGTATGATCGCCGCCGCCGTCCTCCCGACGGCCCCCGCCCGCCCGCCCCCGGAGAACCAGCGATGCCCCTCGTCCCCATGCGGATCCTGCTCGACCACGCCGCCGAACACGGCTACGGCCTCGCGGCGTTCAACGTCAACAACATGGAGCAGATCCAGTCGATCATGGAGGCGGCGAAGGAGACCGATTCGCCGGTGATCGTGCAGGCCTCGCGGGGCGCTCGCAGCTACAGCCAGGACAACTACCTCCGCCACCTGATGCTCGCCGCGGCGGAGCTCTATCCGAGCATTCCGATCGCCATGCACCAGGACCATGGCAACTCGCCAGTCACCTGTCAGAGCGCGATCGACAACGGCTTCACGAGCGTGATGATGGACGGCTCGCTCAAGGAAGACGGCAAGAGCCCGGCCGACTTCGACTACAACGT
>JBBAVS010000183.1:0-6095 GCA_040397585.1 Pirellulales bacterium | reverse complement strand
TGGCATCCGCGAACGTCCGGCGACGGGCACGGGCAGCCCCTCGCGGGGCGGCGCACGAGGCAGGGGTTCCGCAGGTTGAAAACCTGCGGCCACTTTTTTCAGTCGAGCGGCTTCGGCAGGCAGCGATCGGCCTCGGCGAGCACGACGAGCCGCTCGGACCGGTGGGCCAGCCGTTCCACCACCTCGGGGCTCGCGGCATGGCCGAACTCGAGCTCCTCGACGGCCTCCTCGCCGAGATCGGAGAGCAGCACGAGCCGCCGGTCGTCGAGGGCCCGGGCGAAGAGCCGCGTGAGCAGCGCGTCGGCGATCAGGACCGGGTCGCGGGTGGCCACCGCCTCGTGCACGAGGCCTTCGAGCGGAGCGCCCTGCCGCCAGCGGGTGAACACCACGCCGGCCGGCTCGATGCCGCGGCAGGCAACGCAGATCGTGCCGCCCGGCCGCGTGACCCGCGCCCCCGCGGCAGCCGCCGCGGCGATCGCCCCGAAGCCACCGTCGGGATCGGAGAGCGAGGCCACGGCGAGATCGGCCAGCGGCTCGATCGGCGGGCACCAGCAGGCCGCCGCCTCACGGGCCTGCCGCGCGGCCTCGTCCGGCAGCCCGAAGCGGGCCGCGAGGAGCGATCCCGCGGCACCACGCACGAGCCGCAGGTTCGCGCACACGCCGAGCTGCCAGGCGATCTCCTGCATGCCGCTCTTCCAGTCGGGGAGGGCGCCGCGGCCCCGGCGGGCGAGGGCCACGAGCAGGTCGCGGCGGCACTCCGCCCGCGCGAACGTCGGCCAGAGCTCGCCCTCGATCGAGCGGCCGCCGAGCGCCGGGCTGAAGCCCCATTCCCCCACCGCCACCACGACGTCGGCATCGACGAGCGCGCGGGCGAGGTAGAGCGGCCGACCGGCCTCGTCGGCAGCCAGGTAGGAGGTGGCCACATCGCTCGCCGGGTCGAAGGCCTCGGCCTTCGCCAGCAGCGGTTGAGCGACGGCTCGCCCCAACGCGAGGGAGCCGAGCCCCGGCCCTTCGAGCACGACCGCATCCGCCTCGGCCACTCCGGCCGAGACCAGGCATTCGACGACCGCGTCCACCACCGCGGGCGCCTGCACGACGGCGCCGGCGACGGCGATCACGACCCGATCGCCGGGGACCACGTGGGCGGAGAGCGGCGGACCGTGGAGCGGTGCGGTGACGGCCTCCATCACCAGACGTCGCGCCTCGGCGCCGATCACGCCCCGAGGGGCGGCGAACGCCGTCGCGCCGCCTTCGAGCGGCTCGAGCACGAGCGGCTCGTCGGCCCCGTAGTCGAGTGTGATGGGTTCCACGGGCGGCAGGATGAGCGGGGGCGGCGGAGGGTGGAAAGCGGCCATCTTATCGCTGCGGTGGCGCGGGAGAATGATCTGGCCTGCAACGCGGGGTTTGGCGCAAGATGCCGTCATGAAACGCCTCCTGCGACTCCGGCCGCCCCACGCCCTGCTGGCCGCCATCGCGCTCCTGCCGAGCGGGTGCGGCGACGATCCCCGACGGATCCTCGACGACATGGCGGCCGCCTACCGGACCGCGGACCGCTACTCCGACGACGCCCGCGTCACCGTGCGGCAGACACACGGCGGTTCGTCCACCGAGGCGACCTATCCCTACCGCGTGGCCTTCGCGCGGCCCGACCGGATCCGTGTCGAGGCCTACGACGCCCGGGTCGTCGCCGACGGGACCACGCTCTACGCGGCGGTGGGCACCGTGCCGGGACAGGTGCTTGCCGAGCCGGTGGCGAGCCCGCTGGCCCTCGACCAGATGTTCACCGACGACGCGCTGCGGGCCACGCTCACCGAGGGGGAGGCGGGCTGCCCGACGCAACTCCCGCTCCTGCTCGCCGACGACACGCTCGCGGTGATCCTCGCGGAGTCGGATGGCGTGCCGCGGATTGTCGGCACCGAGCCGGTGGACGGCCATGCCTGCATGCATCTGGAGATCACGAAGCCGGACGGCATCCTCGGCCTGTGGATCGATCGCGAGTCGAAACTTCTCCGCCGAATGCGGGTGCCGACGGCTGCCTACGCGTCTGGGCTCTCGCGAGAGGCCGGAGCACCCGTGGGCGTGTCCGTCGAGGTGGCGTTCAGCGGAGCGTCGTTCACGGCCGACGTGCCCGCCGAGGCGTTCGCGTTCGACGTCCCGACCGGTGCCGATCGGGTGGCCCGGCTCGTGCCCCTCGCGCCGCCACAGCCGTTGCACGCCCGGGTGGGCACCAAGGCCGACCTGCCTCCGCTGGCGACGATCGACGGCCGGCCGCTGACTCGCGAATCGCTGGGTGATGCCACCCTCGTGCTCGACTTCTTCTTCGCGGGGTGCGGCCCCGCAGCGCGGTCCCAGCCCCAGGTTGCCGCCGGCATCGCCACGTTCGCCGCCGGTTATGCCCGCGATCACGGCGGCAGCGAGCCCGCCCTCGCCCACGTGGCGGTGAGTCTCGATCCCGACGACGAGCCGCTGACGGCGATCCGCAAGAAGCTCGCGGAGTTCGGCGGCGTGGGCACGATCGCCCGCGACCCAGCGGGCTTGTCGCCGCAGGCGCTCGGCCTCGAAAGCTTTCCAGCCACCGTGATCATCGCCGGCGACGGCCGGATCGCCGACGTGATCGTGGGCGACCACCCCCGGATCGCGGGCGACGTTGCCGAGACGCTCGCCGCCGTGGCCCGTGGTGCCGACACCAAGCCGCTCGTGCGGACACGGCACGAGCAGCGGCTGCGGACGTATCGCCGTGATCTCGACCGCGCCGCCGGCAGAGCGACCCGTCTGCCGGAGCAGGTGATCGCGCCGCGGCGGCAGCCGCAGCGATTCAAGCTGGAGCGCGTCTGGCGGGCCGATGGCGTGGCCCTGCCGGGCAACGTCGTCTGCCTCGACGAGACCGCGGGCGCTGCCGAGCCGCGGATCGTGGCCCTCGACGGCTGGCGGACCGTGGTCGAGCTCGACGCGGCCGGCACGGAACGCGGCCGGCACGAGCTCGAGCTGCCGGCCGACGTGAGCGTCGGCTTCCTCCGCACCGCACCCGGCGTCGCGGGCCGCCGGTGGTGGCTCGCCGGCCGCCGCGGCGGGCCGCAGGTGTTCGTGTTCGACGACGCCTGGCGGCTCCACGCCACCTTCCCGCAGCCTGGCGGCACTGCAGCCGCAGGCATCGCCGATGCGGAGCTCATCGACCTCGACGGCGACGGCACACCCGAACTCGTGGTGGGCTTCCTCGGCACCGAGGGCGTGCAGGCGGCGCGCCTCGCGGGCGAGCGGCTCTGGAGCGACCGGTCGACTCCGGCCGTTGTCGATATCGTCGCAGGAGCCTCGCTCCCAGGAGGCACGGGCCGCGAGGTGCTCGCGGTCACGGGCGACGGTC
Source organism: Pirellulales bacterium (assembly GCA_040397585.1). Classification (GTDB taxonomy): domain Bacteria; phylum Planctomycetota; class Planctomycetia; order Pirellulales; family UBA1268; genus QWPN01. The sequence continues at coordinate 2,734 of JBBAVS010000183.1, read as the reverse complement.
GCATCGTCCGGGCGGCTGCCGAATCGTCTGCCGACGACACCGCGCCGGCGACGGAGCTGCCGCTCGTGGCGGTCGCGTCGGGCCCGGTGGCAGACGGCGGCGCGTGGGCGCTCGTCGGCATCGCCGCGCCGCGGCCTGGCAGCCAGGCGGCCGTCGGCATCGACCCGGCCACCCTCTCCCGATCGTGGCAGCTGCCCCTGGGAGACGGCGTGCATCGCGACGGGCCGATCGACCCGGTGGCCTGGGCTGACCTGCTCGGCACGCCCCGCCGCCAGTGGCTGATCGCGGCGCCCGACGGCTCGGTGACCGTCGCCTGGGCGGATGGCCGGGTCGTCGATCGCTATCAGCACGGCAAGCCGCTGGTGGGCATCGGCGGCTACCGATCGGGCGGTCGCGGGCACGTGGTGCTGGCAACCCGCGAAGGGCTGGAAGCCTTCACCGTCGCTGACGTGGCCCTCGACTGACGTCAGGGTCACCGCGACCGTCACGACCCGTCCGCGTGGCACCGCCGTTCATCCCGGCAGGCTCGGCAGGTCGAAGAACGCGGCGTGGCCAGTGAGGCCTGCACCACGTTCCCGGGAGATCCCACCGTGCGTTCACCCTGCCGCATCATCGCCGCCGTCGTCGTCGCCCTGCCGTCGCTGTTTGCGACCGGCCTCGCGGCGGCCCAAGAGACGACGGTCACGGACGAGTCCGCGATGATGTCCATGGATGGGTCGGGCAACGCCTGCGGATGCCGGAACATGCAGCAGCCCCCCTGGCATGGCAGCGTGAGTGGCCCCGCGTGCGGGCCAAGCTGCCATCCCTGCGGCGTGTTCCACGCGGATCCCTGCGGCCAACTCCGGGCGAAGCATGACATCCACCGTCATGGCTGCGTCACGCTGCCGCCGTGCTTCCCGCGGTTGCACACCTGGTGGGCGGAGGGCTTCATGCCCACGCCCAAGCCGCTGGCCATGCCCCGTTGCCATCAGTGCGGCGCGGTCATCGAGGGAGGCCTCTGAGCTCGGCCCCCCTCGACGCGACGCCTGACTCGGCGCTGGACGACGACACCCTCTGACGCGGTCCGGCCGGATGTGCCCCCGGCCGGGCCGCGGCGTCGTTTCCGGGGCCGGTTCAGCGGCCGAGCAGCGGCCCGGCCGTGAGCAGAGCGGCGGTGATCACACCCCAGCCGACGAGGTCGAGGACCACGCCCGAGAGCATCATCGCCCGGAGCGAAATCCGACCGGAGCCGTAGACGATCGCGTTGCACGGGCTGCTGACGGGCATCATGAACCCGAGGCTCGCCGCCATCGTGGCCGCCACCGCCGCCGCCACGGGCTCGACGCCGACGGCCTGCCCCATCGCGATCACGATCGGCACCACCATCGTGGCGCTGGCGACGTTGCTGGTGAACTCGCTGGTCACCACGGCCACGAGCGCCGCCACCGCCACGAGCGCTGGAGCCGCGGCCGGCCCCTGGGGAATCCAGCCGGTGATCTGCCGGCCCGCGGCCGCGGCCAGCCCGGTCGAGAAGCAGAGCTCGCCGAGCGCGAGGCCGCCGCCGTAGAGGAGCACGATGTCCCAGTCGATGCGGGCGTGGCTCCACACCAGCGCCCGCGGCACCCGCCCGTCAACGCCGCGATCGCCCGGGAGGAGAAACAGCAGAATCGCGCCGCTCAGGGCGGCCACCCCTTCGGGCAGCCGATCGCGGAGCCAGACGCAGGCGGGATGGTCCGCCCCCAAGGTCACCAGGAGCACACCCGGCACCACCCACATCGCCACCGTCGCACCGAACGCCAGCGCGGTGGACTTCTGCCCCGTGGTCCAGCGACCGAGCCGGGCCCGCTCCCCGCGGACGAACTCCTGCACGCCCTCCAGCCGGTCGATCCCCGCCGGAAAGAGCTTCGTCAGCACCGCCACGAGGATCGTGGCCAGGATCGCGACCACCGGCAGGCTGATCGCGCACCAACCGGGAAACGAGATGCTCACGCCCAGCTGGTTGCGGATGAACCCCAGGCCGATGAGGTTGGTGGGCGTGCCGATCGGCGTGGCCAACCCGCCGATCGAGGCGGCGAACGCGATCGAGAGAAACAAGCCCGTCGCAAACCGGGCCGCGGGCCGGATGCCCGAGACGGTGGCCGCCTCCTCGATGGCCGCGAGGATGCCGGTGACGATGGCCATCATCATCGCCGCGGTGACGGTGTTGGAGATGAAGGCACTGATCAGCACCGACACGGCCACCACGGCGGCGAGGATGCCCACCGGCCGCTCGCCGACCGCGGGCAGCGCGAGCACGGCATAGGCCAGCCGGCGGTCGAGCCGATGCTGGCGAATCGCCTCGGCCAGCAGGAACGAGCCGATGAACAGGAAGATCAGCGGGTCGGCGAACGGCCGGAAGACCTCCTTCGCCGGCGCCACGCCCGCCACGACGCAGGCCACGGCCCCCAGCAGCGCCGTGATGGCCAGCGGCAGCGCCTCGGTGAACCAGAGCACGATCACCGCGGCGACGATGACCGCCAGCCGCTGCGCTTCCGGCGAGAGTTCCATGCGGCGAGTGTAGCCAGGATTCGCCGGACGCTCGCTCCTCAGGAAGCCCAATCGCGTAAGCGATGGGGACCTCGTGGACTCCGCCGCTCGGGGCTGCCCCTACCCGTCGCCGGACGCTCGCTCCTCAGGAAGCCCAATCGCGTAAGCGATGGGGACCTCGTGGACTCCGCCGCTCGGGGCTGCCCCTACCCGTCGCCGGACGCTCGCT
>JBBAVS010000182.1:0-6240 GCA_040397585.1 Pirellulales bacterium | reverse complement strand
TGTGCAGGTTGAAAACCTGCACCCACTTTCCGGGCAGGTTTGCAGACGTGGCCGCAGGTTTTTAACCTGCGGAACTCAAGGCCCCGGTGCGCTTCCTGTGCAGGTTGAAAACCTGCACCCACTTTCTGGGCAGGTTGAAAACCTGCACCCATGAGGCCCGGCACCCACGGTGGCGACTCAGAGCACGAGCTTGCGCACGTCTTGGAACCGCGGATGCGCGGCGGTGCGACACCACTCGAAGATCACCGCCTCCGACGTCGTCGGCACCGCCCCCGCCCCCTCCAGCCGCTTGAGCGCCACGTCACGATCGACCGCGTGCCGAGAGGAAATCGCGTCCACGGCGAGAAACACGGCGTAGCCCTCGGCCAAGAGGTCGAGGGCCGTCTGGGCGATGCACACGTGGGTTTCGAGGCCGCAGAGCACGATCTGACCGACGCCGGTGGGTATCGACCCCGCATACCCGTCCGCGCCGCAGCAACTGAACGACATCTTCTCGAGCGGCGGCGGCAGCAGGCCGGAAAGCTCCGGCACCGTGGGCCCGAGCCCCTTGCGATACTGCTCCGTGACGACGGTCGCCACATCCAGCAGCCGCGCCGTTTCCGCCAGCCGCCGGCAGCGGGCCACCACCGTCGCCCCGTCCATCACGGCCGGCACGAGCCGCTCCTGCACGTCCACCACGCAGAGCATCGACGAGGCCTGGGACAGTCGCATGGCAGCACTCCACTCCGACCGGGTACCACCGGACATCAGCCGGCGGGGATTGCCTGAACGTCCGCCGTCGGCGGCGGAGGCTTCGTCAGATCCGCCGAACTGCCGGCGGGCAACGCCATCAGCCGCGCGAGCTTCGCGGCCGCCGTCGGCTCGCCCGCGGCCTCGTGGCCCGGTGCGGAGCCGAAGGTGATCGTGCGGCCCTGCTCGTCGAAGAGCACCCACGCCCGCGGCACGGGCCCCCCGCCGGTCGGCCGGCAGCCGGTCAGGCCGAGCGTCTTCCAGTCGGGCCCCACGACCGCGGCCACCGCCGCCCCTTCCTCGACGAGCGGATCACCCCACGGAAAGCCCACCGCGCCCTGAGGCCCCGAGGGCACGCCCGTGATCCGTGGATACGCGGCGGCAGACTCCGCCGTGAAGTCGTCGCTGGGCAGCACCACGGCCTCCGCGTCCACGGCCAGGAGGCCCCCCGGCACCGCCACCATCGCCACCGGCTCCCGGCACCGCACGGCCACCGCGGCCGCGGCCGGATGACGAACGGTCACGGAGATCACCTCGCGCACCCAGGGATGCATTGCAAACGCCCGCGCGAGCCGGCGGACCAGTTCCGGATCATCGAGCGGCAAGCCGGCGTCGAGACTGGCATCGCGGAGCGCCTCCGCCTTGAGATCGGCCCGCACCCACGGGGCCACGCCCGCAACGCTGATCGCGTCGGGATGGAGCACCAGATCGGCCGACCCGCGGACGCGCTCCCCGAGCCGAGACCAGGCGGCCCAGCCCAGGCCGAGCGCCGCCACGGCGACGACGACCGCCCCCAACCCGGCCCGATGCTCGTCGAGAAACGCGGCCAGCCGGCCCGGGGCAGCCTTCTCGACAGCGGGTTCGCGGCGGCGCGGCGACTGGTTGGGAACGCCGGGGGGCACGGCCTCACCAGACCTCGATCTGCGGCGCGAGTTCCACGCCGAGCTTCTCGCGGACCCGGGAGCGGACCGTCTCCACGAGGGTCCGCACGTCGTCGGCAGAGCAGTGCGGCCCGGCGACCACGTAGTTGGCGTGCGGGGCATAGACGCTCGCGTCGCCGGCCCGCAGGTCGCGGCCCCCAGCCTGCGCCACCAGCGACTCGGCCGTGATGCCGAGCGGATCCTTGAACATCATCGCCACGCTCCGCGTGCCGCTCGGCTGCGCCGACCGGCCCACGATCCACTGCTTCTGCATCCGCTTGGTGAGCGCCGTCGGATCTTCCTCGTCGAGCTCCAGGCGGCAGCCGATGATGATGCAGTCGTCGAGGTTGCTCCAGCGCGACTCGAACGCCAGCCGCGAACGATCGCGGACTTCCGTGGTGCCGTCGGCGAGCATCACGGTCACGTCGGCCACCCGCTCGCCGATGTCGCCGCCGTGGCCGCCCGCATTTCCGACGAGCGCGCCACCGACCGTGCCCGGCACGTCCACGAGCGTCTCGAGGCCGCCCAGGCCCGCCTGCACGGCCGCCGACACCACGTGCACGAGCTTCGCGCCGGCTCCGGCCCTCACGGCCGGCCGCTGGACGTCGATGCTGCAAAAGGCCGGCGCCGACAGCCGCACCACCATCCCGTCGAATCCGCTCGACGGCACGAGCACGTTGGATCCGCCCCCGATCACCCGAAGCGGAATCCGCTGCTCTTGGCACCGGGCCACGACCCGCGCCAGCGCGCCTTCATCGACCGGCTCGCAGAACCACGAGGCCGCACCGCCGAGCCCCAGCCAGGTGTGGTGGGAGAGCGGCTCCTGGGGCGACACGGCCACCCCGAGGTCGTCGAACGGAGTCGCGGCATCGCTGCCGCTGGCGGATCGGACTGGCTGCTTCATCGCTGACATCCCTCGCGGTGCCGCGGCGTCTGCCGAGGCCGCCCGATTGTGCCTCAGGCTGCCGCGGCTCGTCCATGGCGGAGCGGGATCGCCCGACCTCGCCGGCGCCGGCCCGCTCAGGCCGCCCGGCGGTGGAGGAACGGCGGCTCGGCCGGATGGGCGAGCTGCAGCCAGCCATCGACGAGCATGGCCAAGGCCGGCTCGCCACCCCCGGGACCGCCGGGGCGCTGGCCGCAGAGGCCGCCGCCAAGCACGACCACGCAGTCGCCGCTCCCCAGCGAGGCGAGCAGCCGATCGATCCGCGCATACGCCGCCACATCTTCGCTGGTGGGCTCGTCGGAGGCCACGCTGCCCGGCACGATCACGCAATCGTCGCTCCAGCGCTCCAGCCGACGGCCGAACGACCGGCCGCCGAGGCGGCGGGCGAGCGCGGCATCGGCGAGCACCGCGAGCCGGCCGGGCGTCAGCCGCCGGAGGCTGGCCAGCGACGACGCCACGGCATGCATGCTCGACGGGGCGTCGATGAACACGACCGCATCCTGGCCGCGGTCGAGGCGTTCGAGCCGGCCGGGCACCGAGCCGGCGGCCTCGATGCCCCGCGCCGCGTGCTCGAGCGTCACGCCGTAGCGGGAACCGACCGCAGCCGCGAGCACGGCATCGCGAACGAAGGCCACGGTCGGCGTGTCCACCTGCACCGGCACCGTCTGGCCACCGGCCTCGAGGAGGAACGTGCGGCCGAAGAGGCTGCCGTCGAGCGGCCGCGCCTGCACGTCGCACTCGGACCGCAGGCCCGCCGCGAGGAGCGCCACACCGGCTGGCGCAGCCGCCAGCAGGCGGCGCGTTGCCGCGGCGGGCAGGCCCGTGATCAGGCAGCCGTCGGCGGCGAGCGTGTCCATGATCCGCGCGAGCACGGCCCGGTAGGCGCGGGGCGTGGCATGGCGGTCGAGATGGGCGGCGGCCCGGCCGGTGAACACCACCGTGTCGGTCGTCATGCCGGCCGTGGCCTGCGCGGCGAGCATCCGGCTCGAGACCTCGACGACCGCATGCGAGCAACCGGCGGCGGCCAATCTGGCCAGCGTTGCGGCCAGCCCCGCCGGCGAAGCGATGTCGGCCGCGACGGGTTCGGTGTCGTCGGGGCCGAGGCAGCCCAGGTCCGAGAGCACGCCGACGCGGTGCCCGGCCTCCGTGAGCACCGCCGCCGTCAGCCATGCGGTGGTGGTCTTGCCGCTGGTTCCGGCCACGGCGATCACCCGCATCTCGCGCGACGGGTCGCCTGCGAGCGCGTGGCAGAGCCGGGCATGCGCCCAGTCGGCATCGCTCACGAGGCAGAGCGGCAGGCCTTCCGTCGACACCATCCGCTCGGCCACCACCGCCACGGCGCCGCGGGCGATCGCCACCGGCACCTCCTCGTGGCCATCGCCGCGGTCGGTCGCTCGGGCCACGAACACATCGCCCGGCCGGCAGCGGCGGGCTTCGTCCTGGCAGGATCGCGCCACGATGTCGTCGCAGCCGATGAACCGTGCCCCTGACACGACCCCCGAGAGCTTCACCTCGCGATGGCCATTCCGGGCGGACGCCCTTCCCTTCCCCGTTGCCGAGTCACGCATGACGGCCTCCTGCCGAACGTGGTTCGAAGGCGGCACGCGGCACGCCTTCGCAGGTTGACCCGCCCATCCTTGAGCGAAGCCGACGGCGGATTGTCGATAGCGACCAATGTGGGTCAAGCCGGGTTTCGGGGGGCGCTACGGCCGCCTTCCCAGACACCGCCGTCGGCGCCGCAGACAGCCCGTCTTGCCTCGGCGCATGCCCCTGGGGTAGCGTCGCAGACGTTCGACGGTCGTCCCACGGATGCCTCGCATGACCAGCGGCTTCTCGGCTCAGGTGCCCCCCGTGCTCTGGATCGGGCCCGCTGAGGCCGCCGGCGAACTCGCGCTCGCCCGGGCCTGGATCGCCAAGCAGGCCGAGGTTGTTGACGCCACCACGCCGGCGGCGGCGGTGGCCGATCCGCCGGCGGCCGTCCGCGACCGATCCCCCGCGGTCATCCTCCTCGCCTCGTCAGCCGCGACCTCCTGGACCATGCGCGACTGCGTGGCGGTGTCGCGCCGCTGGCCGCTCGCGCCCCTGGTATCGGTGGCCGCCACGCTCGTGGAGGGCCGCCGCCGCAGCGGCCCGGCCCTGCCGGGCGTCGAGGAGGTGGCTTGGAACGAACTGCCCGGCCGGCTCGCCTGGTGGCTCTGTGATCGGGCGACCGGCGTGGCCGGCACGCTCGGCATGCCGGCCACGGCGCGACGGGAGGAGCGGCTCCTGGAGTCGTCGCGGCGGGTCGCGGAACGTCGGCCGCAGCGGCCGGCGCGGGTCGAGGTGGCCGCCCCGCGGCCGCTCGACGTGGAGGCGGTGGCCGATCTGGTCACCGCGGCGGGCCATGCGGTCGTCGGCCGGCGCGTGGGCAAGCCGCCGATCGATCATGCCGCCGAGGCCGTCGTCTGGGATACCGGCGACCTCGAGCCCCCCCAGATCACCTGGACCGGGCTGCTTGCCGCGAATCGCCCCGGCGGCGCCATCATTCTGCTCGACTCCTTCCCGCGCGGCGACACCGCCGCGGCCGCCACCCGCATGGGGGCGACGGCGGTGCTCTCCCGACCCGCGTCGCTGGAGGCGCTGGCGGGCGTCCTCCTCGCCGCCCTGCCGCGACCCGGCGGCGGCCGCGGTTGACGCCCGTCGGCCGCTTCCGTACACGTGCCACATGGCGAGAGGCTCGATCTCCGTGGCGGCATGGGCAGGCGGTGCCCTGGTGGCAGCCGGCGGCTGCGCCCACCTCGCGACGATGCCCCTCTCCACCTCGGCGCCCGCCGTCACGGCGTCGATGGTCACGGCCGCCGATGGGCTGCCGGACCGCAGTGAAGTGACCGCCGGGCAGCTGGTCATTCATGCCGACTTCCCGCTCGCCGGCCAGCATCGGCTCGTCCGCGAGCTCGACGGCCTGCGGAACGACGTGAGCCAGGAACTCGGCCTGCCGGTGTCCGACGAGCCGGTGCACCTCTACTTGTTCGAAAACACTGCCCGGTACGACGCCTTCGTGGCCCGCCGCTTTCCGTCCTTCCCGGCGCGGCGGGCGTTTTTCGTCGAGACCGACACCACGCTCTCGGTGTTCGCGGCTTGGCAGGACCGGATCGCCGAGGATCTCCGGCACGAGACCACGCACGGCTACGTGCACGCCGTCGTGCCCGCGGTGCCGCTCTGGCTCGACGAGGGAATCGCCGAGTTCTTCGAGACGCCGCGGAGCGACCACGGCCTGCACCGCGGCCACGTGGCCCATCTCGCGGGTCGCCTGCTCGAGGGCACCTGGCAGCCCGATCTCGACCGTCTCGAGGCGCTCTCCGCGGCGGGCGAGATGTCGCAGGATCACTACGCCGAGGCCTGGTGCTGGGTGCACTGGCTGCTGCGAACCACCCCCGAGCGCCGCACGCTGCTCCAGGAGTATCTCGCCGACGTCCGCCGCGATCCGCAGTGCCGGCCGCTCTCGATGCGGATCCGTCACGAGCTGTCGCAGCCCGGCACAGCCGCGGACGACGTCAAGCGGCATCTGGCCGCGCTCGGCGGCGTGACACTCGAACGCTGACGGAAGTGGCCGCACGTGAAGTGGCCGCAGCTGAAGTGGCCGCAGGTTTTTAACCTGCGTGACTCCGG
>JBBAVS010000181.1:0-6308 GCA_040397585.1 Pirellulales bacterium | reverse complement strand
GGCCACTTCAGCAAAGGCACGACGAGCGAGGGGCTGCCCGTGCCCCGAGAGCCGGGCTATGGAAGCAAGCGAAGCCAGGATGGCGAAGCGCAGCGGACATGCAGAGAGCCGAGGCCCGGAAGGCCGAGGCGAACGTCCGGCGACGGGGCATGGGCGGCCCCTCGCGGCGCGGCGGGAGAGTCCCCATCGCTCACGCGATTGGGCTTCCTGATACCGACCGGCGGCTCACCCGCCGCGGCTGCGGGCCACTGGCGACACCTTGTCGAGGCGAAACTCCTTGCGGCTCATCGCTTCGTAGTGCAGGCCGATGTCGATCTGTGCACCCTCGGTCACTTGATTGCCGTGCTCGTCCAGACGGGCGTTCATCGTCGCCTTCTTGCCGCTGCGGCAGATCGTCTTGATCTCGACGAGGTTGTCGGCCCAGGCGAGCAGATACTTGCTGCCCTCGAAGGGCTCGCCCTGGAAATCGGTGCGGATGCCGTAGCACAACACCGGGATCGAGAGCCGGTCGCAGACGAGCGTGAGCTGAAGCACCTGGATCGGCTCGAGAAACTGGGCCTCGTCGATCAGCACGCAATGCACCGGCCCGGCCTGCTGCCGCTCGCGGATCGACTCGAAGAAGTCGTAGCCCTTGCCGAACGCGATCGCGTCCGACGAGATGCCGAGCCGCGAATGGATCCGCGGCTGGCCAGACCGATCGTCGATGGCCGGCGTGTAGAGGAGCGTCTGCATGCCCCGCTCCTCGTAGTTGTGCGCGGACTGCAAGAGCGTGGTGCTCTTGCCCGCGTTCATCGCCGAGTAATAGAAGTAGAGCTGGGCCATGGGATGTCTCGCGCAGTGCCGGCAGGGAAGATCGGGGCGTGATTGTGGACGAAGTCACCGCGGGGGGGAACGGGCCGCGCGGCCGACCGCGGGCATCCTGATCCCGAGGGCGGCGAGTTGCCGCTCCGCCCGCTCGGCCCAGCCGCGGTTCGCCAGCGGGCTCGCCGGGCTCGGATGCAGGATCGTGCCCACCGGGAGCCCCAGGCCATCGAGGGCCACACGGGCCCGCGCGGTGGCGAAGGCACCGATGCCGATCACCTGCCCGGGGCGGCACCAGGCCACGAGCCGCCGCAAGGCCTCGTCGCAGGCCGCGAACAGGGGCTCGGATTCGCGGCGGGGGAGCTTGTCGGGCGTGCGATTGCGGCCCGACTCCTCCATGAAGACGAGCGGGCAGTAGTTCGACACGAGGAACACGCGGCTGAACCTGAGCGGCGTGCGGTAGCGCTGCCGCGCCCACTCCCAGAAGCGGCGGCCGCTCACCTCGCTCCGCGTGCAGGCGAAGCCCTCGACCGGCCGCGCGGGGTGTTCGACCGCGGGGCGATCGACCCGCTCGTCGATGGCCAAAAAGTCGCGGACGAGCCCGACCTCGCCGAACGGCACGCCCGTCTGGGCCATGCCCCAGGGCCCGGGATTCATGCCCACGAGGATCGCCTCGACGCCCTGCACCGCGTAGCGCCGCAGGTAGGCCTCGTGCGACCGGCGGGCGTAGACGAGCGGGTTGTAGACGCAGTGGGTCGGGCGGCGGAACCGGAGGCCGTCCACCTGGCTGGCCAGCCGGCGAGAAATCGTGATCGGGTGCATGCCGCTGGGGATCTCCCTTGCATCGTTGCCCGAGCAGGATACGTTGCCCCGGCCGCCGGCGTCGATCGACCCGGCGACCGCCACGAACTCCCGCGGAGGCAGCCGTGAGCTCGCAGCTCTCCCTGTTCGGCGATGCCGACGCGATCGATCCAGCGGCCGTGACCGACGAGGTCCGACAGCTGGGACGCGACCTGCCGATGGCGGTGCATCTCGGCACCTCGAGCTGGTCGTTTCCGGGCTGGACGGGCCTCGTGTTCGCGCCGCGGAACGGCAAGCCGGCCTCCGAGCAGGTGCTCGCCCGCCACGGGCTCGCGGCCTACGCCGCCCACCCGCTGATGCGGACGGTGAGCCTCGACCGCACGTTCTATGCGCCGCTATCCCGCGCGGAGTTCGCGGCCTATGCCGCCCAGGTGCCCGATGGCTTCCGGTTCGTGGTCAAGGCGCCGGCTGCGTTCACCGACCCCGTGCTCCGCAAACCAGGCAGCGGCGAAGCGGCCCGAGACAACCCCTCGTTTCTCGACGCGGCGGCCGCGGCGGCCACGTTCGTCGAGCCGGCGCTCGCGGGCCTCGGCGGCAAGGCCGGGCAGCTCGTGTTCCAGTTTCCGCCCCTCGGCCGGCGGCTCACCGCCGACGTGCCCCGGATCACGGCGCGGATCGCGGCGTTCATGGCCGTGCTCCGCGGTCGCACGCCGCGGAACGCCACGCTCGCCGTGGAGGTTCGCGACCCGGAGCTCGCCTGCCCGGCCTTCGCCGCAGGCCTCGGCGATGCGGCCGCCGTGCCCTGCCTCGCCGTCCACGCGCGGATGCCACCGGTGGGCGAGCAGGCCGCGGCCTTCGGCCTCGACCGCGCCGACTGCCCGCTGCCGATCGTCGCCCGCTGGAACCTCCACGCCGGCCACCGCTACGAGGAGGCGAAGCAGGCCTACTTTCCCTTCGACCGGATCGTCGAAGAAGACGTGCCCACCCGCGCGGCCCTCGCGCGGCTGGCGGTGCAGGCCGCCGGCCAAGGCCGCGAGGTGTTCATCACGATCAACAACAAGGCGGAGGGCTCGGCGCCCTGTTCCGTGGCGCGGCTCGCGGCCGCGATCGCGGCCGCCTCAGCGGGCCACGAGTCGTAGCTCCACCTCGGCGGTGCTGCCGGCGCCGTCGCCGCGCCGGACGGTGAGGCTCACGATGTCGCCCACGTTGATGCTCGTCCGCAGGAGGCGGTCGAAGGCCTTCCGCTCCTCGCGGCTGGAGAACTCGAGCCGCCGGCCCGCGAAGGCCACGATCACGTCGCCGGGCTCGAGCCCCGCCGCCGCGGCCGATGAGCCGGGGGCGACCGCCTCCACGACCGGCCGCAGATCGCCCCCCTTGGGCCGCGCGAGATCGATGCCGGTGCGGCACCGCTCGAGCGGGGTGAGCACCGTTCGCAGCGTCTCCTCGCCGGCGCCGCGGCGAACGCGAATCGCCGCCTCGTGCCCAGCCGGGTAGATGCCGAGCAGCCCCGCCAGCCGATGGCCGTTCGCCACGGCTGCGTCGTCGAGCGCCACGATCGCATCTCCCGCGCGGAAGCCCGCGGCCGCCGCCGGCGAGCCCTCGGCCACGTCCTTCACGACCACGCTCGCCGGCGTCTCGCGATCGCGGCTCGAGAACACGACGCCCGCCAGCCGGGCGTGCTTGACCTCGCCCCCCTCGGCCTTCTCCAAGAGCGGCAGCCAGAGGGCGATCTGCCGTGCCGAGATCGCGAACCCCAGCCCCGTGTTGCTCCGCAGGCCGTAGCGGGTGCTGATCTGGCCGTTGATGCCCACCACCTCGCCGGCCATCGTGACCAGCGGCCCGCCCGAGTTGCCGGGATTGAGCTCGGCATCGGTGACGATGCACTCTGTGTAGTTGCCCTGCGTGTGATGCACGGCCGAGACGATGCCGAGCGTGAACGTGGGCGACTGATCGATCACGCCGAGCGCGAACGGGTTGCCCACCGCCACCACCTCGTCGCCCACGCGGACCGCCTCCGAATCCCCCAGCGGGAGATGCGGGAGCGATTCCCCGTCCGGCACGTCGATGCGGAGCAGCGCGAGGTCGCCCACTTCGTCGCGGCCGAGGAGCCGGGCCTTGAAGGAGCGGCCGTCGCCCAGCCGCACGTCGAACGCGCGGCGGTTCTCGAGCACGTGGTCGTTGGTGAGCATCAGGCCGTCGGGCCGGATCACCACGCCGCTGCCGCCCGCGATGAACACGTAGGCGGGACGGATCGCCACGCAGAGCGCCGCGAGATCGTCGGCAGCGGCCGACGCGGCGAGCAGGCCGGCGGCGACGAACACGGCCGCAACGAGGCTCCGGGCGTGCCGCATCACTTGTTCTCCCCGAGCTCGACCGTCACCTCGCGGAGGTCGTCGGTGACCAGCCGTCCCTCGAAGGTCGCGTCCGGCGCGAGCGACTTCTTGAGCCGCTCCAGATCCTCGAGCGTCTCGACGTCGCGGCCGGCGATCACCAGCCGCGGCCCCTTCTGCCGACGGCGGATCGTGAGCACGACCGACTCGCCCGGCTTGCAGGCGGCGATCCGCTCGGTGAACTCCCGCCAGGCCGAGAGTTCGACGCCGCCGTAGGCGACCACCACGTCGCCCTTCTTGAGGCCCGCCTTCGCCGCGGGGGAGCCCTCCGCGACGAAGCCGATCACGACCTCGTCGCCGAGCGCCTTCGACTCGTCGGCCTGGACGCCGAGAAACGGTCCCGGCACCCGCTCGAACGAGCGGCCGCCCTCGAGCTCCGCGAGCACGGCGCGGATCCGGTCGGCGCGGGCCACGAGGCCCACACCCGAGTTCGGCGCCCGGGTCCAGCGCATCAGCTGCGAGAGCGTGAACACCTTGCCCGACACGGTGTCGGGCTCGATCGGCGCGGTGGCGATGCCGAGCAGGCTGCCGGCCGCGTCCACCACCGGGCCGCCGGAGTTGCCGTAGTTGAGCAGGGCGTCGGTCTGGAAGCGGTAGCCGCGGTTCCGCGCGGCCGCGCTGACGATGCCGGGGTTGAGCGTGAAGCCCGACGCCCCGGGGGCGACGAACCCGATCGTCCCCACGTGGTCGCCGAGCTGCGGCGAGGTGGCCGCGGCGGCGAGGTCGAACCAGGGGAGCGCCGTGGCGTCGATCTTCAGCAGGGCCACGCCGAGCGGCTCGTGGCGGGCGTGCACCCGGGCCTCGTGCCGGCTGCCATCGGCGAGCACCACACGCACGCGGCGGATCGGATTGGGCTTCGGCAGCACGCCTCCCTCCGGATCGGCCACGAGCTTCTCGCCGGTCTCGTCGGCGGCGAACCGTCGCGGCTGGCCCGTGGCCTTGACGACGTAGGCGGTGTCGTCGCCCACGTTGAAGGAACTCGTGAGCACGAACCCGTCGGGGGAGACCACGAGCCCGGTGGCGGGCCCGGGCGGCCGGCGGAGGAGCTGGTTGACGTCGAGCGTGCGCGACCGGGCGGCGAAGGCGGCGAACCGCTTGCGGCGCTCGGCCGCCGGCAGCGTGTCCCAGCCGTCGATCCGCCGGCGCTGCTCGTCCCAGGAATCCCGCGGCAGCCGTTCGGGCGGCCAGGTCCGCTCCACCTCGACGGCCACGAGGAAGGGAGCGATCGATTCGGCGGCCCGCCGCAATCCGGCGAGCGGGAGCTGGCTGGGCGGCGGCTCCGCCGCGTCCACCGTGATCGGCAGGCCGTTCGACCCGAGCGGCGCGAACTTCTCCAGGAGCGTGGCCATCGGCACGGCCACGCCCTGCCACCGCCGCGGCGACACCGCGACGCTGATCATCCCCACGACGCGGCCCGCGGCATCGACGAGCGGCCCGCCGTCGGAGCCGGGATTGACCGCCGCGGTGGTCTCGATCACGCGGCCGGCGTAGGCCGCCTCGGGCTGCTTCTCGACGTCGTAGAGTCCGCTGACCACACCCCGGCTGAACGACGCCCGGCCGTTGGCGAGCATGACGTCGTCGACGTCGCCGGCGGTGAAGGCCACGTCGCCGATGGCCGGCAACCCGCGGGCCAGCGGGAGAAACGGCAGCGGCTCCTCGCCGGCCACCTTGAGGAGCGTGACCGAGAGCGCTTCATCGCTGGCCACGACCGCCGCCGGTCGCCGCCGGAAGCCCGGCAGCAGCACGGTGATGTCGCTCGCCCCGCCGGGCACCACGCTCGCCGCCGTGACGACGTGGCCGTCGGCCGACACCACGAATCCCGATCCGGAGAACGCCCCGCCGTCGATCCCGCACGACACGCTCACGGTGCAGTCGAGCACCCGGTCGGCGACCGCATGGATGCCACCCTCTGCGGCACGAACCTGCGAAAACGCGCCGCCGCTCGCGGCGGTGCACAGCAGAACAACGATGCCAACGGAACCGGCGGTCCCACGTCCCATGCGATCGAGTGTATGCCGCCAGCCGGACGGGAGGAAACGCGCAGACGGCATCCGGCCGCGGCCGCGGGATCGGTTGCGACCCGGCGACGCGATCCGTACAACAACGACGCTCGTCAGCATCGATCTCGATCCGATTTCTCGAATCCGTCTGGAGGGGTTTCCATGGCCGCGTCCGCGAAGGGGTCCGCGCTCCTGCCCGAAGCGAAGAACGTGGCCGCGGCGGTCGGTCGGGCGCTCGACGCCGGCCGGGGCATCATCCGCCTGTCGCCCACCTGGGTGCCGCGGAGCTTCCTCCACCCCGGCAAGCGGGTTCGCC
>JBBAVS010000180.1:0-6413 GCA_040397585.1 Pirellulales bacterium | reverse complement strand
ACGGCCTACGGCGGCCCCAAGGTCATCATCAAGAACCACAGCCCCAACTACCTGCTCGTGGGAAATATCAATCTGCCGGATCTTCCTGGCGGGCAGATCCTCTTTACCGGATCCGGATCGGAGATCTCGGCCAGAGCGGCTGGGTTCACGCTGAATCAGGTCGATGCGGGCGTGGATCCGTTGGTGAAGGTCTCCAACCTGTTCAACGGCGGCTCGGGCAACTCGTCGCTGGGGCCGGCCCTCTTCATCGTCGACCCGATCTCGAATCTCGGCGGTGCCGTCGACATCACCAACGTGCTTGGTTCGGTGGGGCAACTGAGCGCGATCGTCGCGGCGTCGGTGGCCGTTGCCGCGCCGAACGGATCCTACCTCGTGGACGTCCGGGCACCGGGCTCGTTCTCACTCGCCTCCCCGGAGGCGCAGTGGAATCGGTCGATGAGCTGGCCGGGCGGCAACCCTGCTGTCCCGGGCTTTACCGCTGCCAGTTCGGCAATGTGGGCGGCGGCCTACGTGGCCAACGCGGTCTACAACCCCAACGGGAGTCTCGCGACTCCTGCACTGAACTCGGTCCTGTTCCATCAGACACCAGTGTCCTCGGGCGGCGTCAGCTACCAACGCACGGTCGTCATGTACGGCGGGTCCATGCCCCGGGCGAATGGTGGCGACCGTGTTGATCAGTGGGCTGTGCCGCGCGGTGACCAAAATCCGTGGTCACCAGTGGGGTCGACGACGCTGGTGCCGTATCTCGTTTCAAGAACATCCGCACAGCGAAGAACCGACCCGACGTACTACTTCCCGACCGTTCCCGTTACGGCGATCTCCCTGACGCAACAACCGTTGAACCCGGCTCCGACACAACCGTTGAACCCGACACCGCAGTCGGCGACTGATGCAATCCGTGCCGGCCAGGTGGCCATCCGCGCCCAGTTCATCAACGTCAACGGCACGATCCGGGCGGGCCGGGCCGTGGAGGTGGTGGTCACCACCAACGAGACCGATCTCGACAACCTCGCCTCCCTTTACGACACGCTCCGCGGGAACGGGATTACGCTTCCTGCGGAGATCGTCAACGAGCGGGGCGAGGCTGCCAACGCCGACGTGCGGCCGATCATCGCCCGAATCGCCGGATTGCCGATGGGGGCCAATGCAAGGACCGCGCTTCTGCAGCGACTGCTCGCCCTGCAGTACCTCGGCTATTTCAACGGCACCGCAACGGCGCACGTGCCGCTGGATGCGATCACTGCTGCTCATCGCGCATCGGCGACCGCATACGCCGCGGCCGTCGCGGCGGGAACAGCGCCCCCGATCTCTGCCCAACTGTCTCCCGCGCAGTGGAACCGCCAGCATGGTGGCACGGCGTTGTCGTTTGACAGCACGACACTTTTCGACGACGCCAAGGCCCGGGTGACGTTTGACCTGTCCACCAAGACGATCTCGTGCGGCAACGTGGCCGCCGCGTCCGGTGCCGGCTTCGTCTCCCTCCGCGGGGGCATCGTCAACACAGGCCCGACCGGAAGGATCACGGCCGCCAGCGGGGCCGGGCAGGTTCGCGTCTCCAACCCGACGCGGTATCCGCTGGTCATGCACGAGGTGCACACCTCCACGACTGCCTCCAACTCCCTGCCCGCCGGCATCGTGGACATCGTCGACACGCTCAAGCCGGCCGCGTCGGGGCACACCGTCTACGTGTCAGCCGCGGGCGCGGGCGTGAAGACGTATGTGGGCTCCGTCGATACGTCATTCAAGGCGCTCATCGCCGGCAACGCGACGGCGAGCACGAGCCTACAGGAAGCGACCTACGCGCCCGCCGCAAACCTCCGCTGGCAATGGACCAACTTCGCGACCATCACGCGGACCGTCGACTACGGCGAGGCTTCCCCCTGGAGATGGAACACCCCCGGTGTCGCGAATGCCTCGACCAACCCCTGGATTGGCGTCACGAGCTCCAGCACGGGCCTTGACGGCTCACGGCTGGTTTCTAACTCGCAAGCCGGTGGCTTCCTGACGCGCGACCCGATCGGCGTGGCCGTCACGCAGCCCGTCGCTGGAGATCCCGCCTTCCGGCAGACCATCACCGGCGGCATCACGAGCCAAAGGACGCAGCCCGTGACGTCCGCATGGTTCGGAAACCGTCAATACGAGTATCCGGACGCCGGCTGGCTGCGGATGACGAGCTCCGTCAAGGCCGACTACCCGTTTGCGGTGACGTTCGACGCCACCGCCGGCCTGGTCGACATCTCCTCTCGGAGCGGCGTGACGTTCCTCGGCGAGATCGTCAACCCGCAGGGCACCACACGGATCCAAACGGATGGAGTCCTGACGACGTCCGCCGCCACCTCCATCGAGTCGCGCGACCTGACGCTCTCCGCCGTCAACTCGGCTATCGGCACGGCGGCGGCCCCGCTGCACGTGGCGCTCGGGCCAAACGCCCGGCTCACCGCCACCGCGGGCGCCGGCGGGGTGGCGATCACGAGCGATTCGTCGCTGCTCGTCAATCGCATCGTGGCCCGGGCTGCCAGCGGCGCGTATGGCGACATCCTCCTCGAGTCCGAGGGCGGAATCACGGCGGTGCCCGGCGTGGTGAACCTCGAGGGCCGGAGCATCGCCGTGTCGAGCACCACCGGCGGGATCGGCTCCGCCTCCGCGTTGCTCGGCATTCAGACCCATTCCGGCAGCGGCATCACCGGCACGCTGCGGGCGTCGGCAGAGCAGGGTGTGCGGCTGTGGCAGCCCTCGGGCGATCTGTCCGTGAAGAGCATCGTGTCCCGCTCGGGGAACGTCATCCTGAATGTGCCGGCCGGAAGGGTGCTGAACGCGGGCGATCCGGTGTCGTCCGAACCATTGTCCGGCGACGACATCGACGCGGTCTGCAAGGACCTGCAGCTTCTCGAGACAACCGGGGCCAAGGCGAGGCTCCAGCACACCATCGACGTGTACGAGACGCAGGTCGAGCGTGCGTACCACGAGTATTGGCAGCTCCGCGACCGCGGCACCGTGGTCAACGGGGTGTTTACGCTGGCCGCCGATGCGATCGAACTCTACCGGGAGCAGGCCACGGCCGCGCTCGACCTCCCGACGCCGGCGAGCGATGCCGAGGTGCTCCAATACAGCCGCGGACGGTACGAAGCCGTTCGGAACGTCTTCGACAGTGCCTTCGATGGCGATTATTGGCCGCGTGCCGCCGAAGGCGATGCCGCTGCGGCGGACGCGCTCGCGGTGCCCGAGCGGGCATGGATAGCCCGTCCGGAGTTCATCCGCTTCGACAAGTCATACGCCTACGCGGCGACCGCCGATCAGGTCGCGGCGCTGACGCGACAAGGGGTCTGGAAGAAGAGCGACCTCGAGAACGCCCTGCCCACATCGGCGCTCTTGGATCCGGCCGTCGTGGTGCCGCCGCTCGAGAAGCCAAACATCTCCGGCCGCGACGTGACCATCAACGACGCCGCGGTACCGATCATGCCCTCGTCGGGCGTCGGCAGTAAGGCGGCCCCCGTCACGATCCCGATCGCCGACTTGCTCGCGGGCACGCTCACGCCCGCCCAGAAAACCGCGATTGTCACCGCCCACGAAGCGGGGGAGGTCGCGCTCTATGGCATCAAGGACGGCATCGTGATTCCGATCGCCTTCGACGGCCGCAGCCCGATCATCCCCGCTGGCGTCCGCCTCAGTCACGTGGTCGTCCAACAGAAAACGCCGCTCATCACGAATGCCTCCGGCATCCTCTCGATTCGCACGGCCGGACCGATCCTCGTGGAGAGCACGGCATCCACCGTGACGGTGGGCCAGATCACGGCGTCCGCCGGCAGGGTCGAGATCACGGCGCCCGGCTCGATCGTGGCGGCAGCTACGGCGTCTTCGGTCGCATCGGGCGGGTCGATCACCCTGGTCGCCGGCTCCGGGGGCATCGGATCGATCGGCACGCCGCTCCGAGTCGATGCGGTCGGCTCGCTCTCCGCCGCGGCAGGTGGGGGCGGCGTCGTGCTCCAGCAGTCGGCCGGCGACATGCGGATCAAGCGTGTCGTGGCCAAGGCCGATGTGGGGCTGCGCACCGGCCTCGGATCGATCCTCTCCGCCTCGGGCGGCACGGCGCCGGTCGTCAGCGGCGCGAACGTCGTTCTCGACGCCGCGGGCAGCATCGGCGCGACCGGCCGGGATCTCGTCGTCGCCGTCGCCCCGGGCTCCAGGCTCACGGCGACGGCCCGGCTTGGCGTGCAGGTCGAGCAGGCCGGTGGCGACCTCACCGTCGCGCGAGCGACCACCCTCTCCGGCGGCGTGCGACTCACGGTTCCCTCCGGAAGCCTCACGCTCCCCGCCGGCGGGGTCCTCGGCTCGTCTGCGGGTCCTGCGCTGCTGCAGGTGCGGGACGCGGTCACCCTGGCCGCGGGAAGCAATCCGTTTGCCACGACGTGGTTTGGCGTGGTGGGTCGCTATGGACGAACGGGAGCGCCGTCTGCGATCCAGGCCACGAATGCCAGTGGCACGTCGGTGATCACGGCGCCCTATCGCTCCATCAGCCAATGGTCGGCGTCCGGCAGCGGTGCGGCGTCCACGGCCGGTGACGGACCTGCAGAGGCCGGTAGGAACACGTTGCAGACGTACTCCGGCGGGGTCGGTGCGGTGGCGGTCGATGGAGAGGGCTCGTTCTATTTCGTCAACACCTTCGTGGGGCGTCTCACGCAGATCGATTGGACCGGGACGGTCCGCACCATTCCCGCCAGCGGCCTGCAGAATGCGACGGGGCTGGCCGCGGACGGCGCGGGCAACCTGGTGATCGCCGACGCCGGCGGGGCGGGCCAGGCATCCGGGATCAAGATGTGGAACGCCGCGACCGGCGCGGTGACGACGATCGTGCCCACAGCCAACCCGCCTGCCGCCGTCGCGGTGGACGCCATTGGAAACATCGTCTTCATCGTGGGCGACAGGGTGAAGCTGTGGACGGCACAGACCGGTGCCATCCGCGTGCTGCCCTTCACCGGACTCAACGTTCCTGGCGGCGTGGCGACCGACGCTGTGGGCAATGTCTACGTCGTCGATACCGGCAACAACCTCGTCCGGAAATGGGTCGCCTCGACCGACCAGGTCGTCACGCTGTCGACGTTCACGGGCCTTCGCGCTCCCCGCGGCATCGCGGTCAATGCGGCGGGTGACGTCCTCGTCGCCGACACCGGGAACGACCGGGTCCAGATCCTGGATGCCGTGAGCGGGGCCGTGAGCACGCTGATCGCCGCGGGCCTGAGCAACCCCGTCCACCTGGCGGTTGACGGCCAGGGCAACGTGGCGACCATCAACTCCGTGGGCACCTCCCGCAGCCTCGACGTCTACCAGCCGTGGGCCGGTGTGACGAGCACGTCCGTGGCGATGCCCGCGACGGGCGGAAGCGGCGTGCTCCCGGCGGTGGCGGCCGGCTCGCAGTCGCTCGTCGGTCGATTCGTGCCCACGAGCGACAGGTCGTGGCTGCGGGTCACTGAAGCGAACGATGGTGTGGTCCGGTTCGCGGTCGATACGGCTCCGTCTGGCTCGGTCCGGCAGGGCCACATCACGATTCTGGGCCGGCGGATCACGGTCTCGCAGGCGGCCGGCCAGACCACCACCGCGATCAGCGGGCCGACGGTCGTCTACGGAGCGAATGGCGTCGTGACGGTGACCGTGCGGTCCACGCATGCCACGCCGACCGGCCCTGTCTCGCTGCGCGTGGACGGCGGGCCGGCCTCGACGGCCACGCTGGTGGCTGCGGCACCGACGACTGCGGCCGGCATCACGACCTACTCCGCCACCGCCACGTTCAACGTGGGGCTGTTGCGAGGTGGTGCCCACAAGCTGGAGGCCGCCTACGCCGACCAGGCGACCTTCACCGGCAGTTCTGCGACCGGTGAAATCGAGGTCACGAGGGCCTCAGTGAGGCCGACGCTCGGCCAGTTGGCCGACACGACAGCCTTCGGCAGGAGCGCCTCGTTCACCGCCAGGATCGCCGCCGTCGCCGGCGGAGCCATGCCCACCGGCTCCGTTCTGTTCTACCGCGGGAGCACTCTCATCCCGTCAGGCTTGTCGGTCAGGTTCGATGCGAATGGCCGAGCCAGCCTGATCACGAGCGGGCTCCCGCGTGGTACGCACAACATCACGGCCCGCTATTCAGGTGACGGCAACTACGCACCCGCCACGAGCGAGGTGGTCGTGCATGCGGTGACGTGAACCGGCGCGACGAGTCGCGGTCGAATGCTCGTCAGGCGTTTTGCCGACGAGCAATGTGGCAGCCATGAGTGGCACGAAGCGAAACGGCCCCACCCGAGCATCGCGGGCCTGTATGCCGGGTTGCCGTGTGGCGGCATCAGCCGGCCGGTGGCATGCTTCCGCAGGTTGAAAACCTGCGGCCACTTCGACGAGCTGCAGCCACTTCGCACCGCTCCGGCCACTTC
>JBBAVS010000179.1:0-6431 GCA_040397585.1 Pirellulales bacterium | reverse complement strand
CCACGTGGCCGCAGGTTTTCAACCTGCGGAACCAGGCATGTGCAGGTTGAAAACCTGCACCCACTTTGTGCAGGTTGAAAACCTGCACCCACTTCAACCTGCGGAAAACCGCGGCCCGGTGACGGGCGCAGCCGCCTTCTCGATCGCCGCCCGCAGCTCCTGCTGTCGCGCGGCGTCGGTCACCTTGCCCCCCACGACCGTCGTCACGTGGAACGCATCTACGACCTGGTCGAGGTAGGTGCCGATCTTCGCGGCCTGCACCGAGAGCCCCGCGTCGTAGATCGCCTTGGTCACGCCGTAGAGCAGGCCCGGTGCGTCGTGGGCGAACACCTCCACGATCGTGTCCCGCTGCGAGCTCTGGTTGTCGAACGTCACGCGGACGGGCTGGGCGACGACCTTGACCTGCGGCGCGAACGGATTCCACCGCGGCGCGAACTCCGGCGGCCGGTCGCCGAGGATCGCGGTCCGCACGGCCGCCGCAATGTCGGCAAGCCGCTCGGCCGGAGGTTCACCGGCGAAGTCGTGGTCGACGACGGTGAAGTGGTCGAGCACGTGCCCGGCGGCGAAGGTGTGGATGTCGGCGGCCAGGATCTCGAGCCGCTGACTGGTGAGACTGCCGGTGACGCGGTGGAAGATGCCCGACGCCGCCTGCTCGCGGGTGCCGATCGACACCGCCACCGTCGAGGTCTCGGGCTGCCAGCGGGCCGTCGCGAAGGCACCGGTCGGCGGCAGCCGGACCAGCCGCCCGAGTTCCTCCACGATCCGTGCCGGTGTGGTGGCCGCGAGATAGGAATCGGGCAGCTCGCGAGACAGCCCGACCACGGGATCGTCGGCGCCGCGGTCGTCGAGCAGCGCCGCGAGCCGGCGGCGGGTGCGGTCGGCCGCCACGCTCGGCCCCTCGCCGTCGAGGATGCCGAGCGTCTTGGCGAACAGCGCCGCGAGCAGGTCCGACTTCCACTTCGTCCACGTGCCCGGCCCGACCGCCGACACGTCGGCCGCGGTGAGCAGCGCGAGCATCCTGAGCACCTCCGGTGACCCGACGTCGCTTGCGAAACCCGCCACGAGCGTGTCGTCGCCGATGTCGCGACGAAACGCGAGGTGGGCCATGGCCAGGTGCTTGAGCACGAGGAACTCGACGATCTCGATCTCGTCGGGGGGCAGTCCCAGCCGGCAGCCGACGTCGCGGACGATCCGCGCCCCGAGCACGCTGTGGTCCTCGACGAAGCCCTTGCCGATGTCGTGCAGGAGCAGCGCGAGCAGCAGCGGCCGCTTGCGGCCGAGGGCCCGCCACTCCGCGCCCAGCCAGTCGTCGGCCGCCGCGCAGGCCGCCACCCGCTCGATGGCCAGCAGGCAGTGCTCGTCCACGGTGTACTTGTGAAAGCTGTTGAACTGCAGCAGGTTGCGGGCGTGGGCGAACTGCGGGATCAGGATCTCGAGCACGCCCACGTCGTGCAGCCAGCGGAGCGCTGCGGCGACCTTGGTCGGATGGGCGAACAGGCCGAGGAAGGCCTCGTTGGCCGCCCGGTCGGGCTCGCGGGGCAGCGCGGGCACGGCGGCCCGCACCGCCTCCCAGGTGTCTCGGGCGACCGGCATGTCGTAGAGCATCGACAGCTCCGCCAGCCGCACGATCTCCCGCAGGCTGCCCGCCACGCGCGCGACCTGGCCCGGCGCCGCGGCGACGTCGGTCGGCCCCACGCGGAACGTGGCATCGACGTCGTGGCCGAGCAGCCCCTGGGCGATCGCCGCCATCGCCCCGCGACGGCGGAACGACCGCAGGAGCGTGTCCACCACCTGCGCGACGCGGCGGGTGTGCCCGAAGTATTCCCGCATGAACCGCTCGACGCCGAGCAGGCCGTCGCGGGCCTCCAGACCGCGGGCCGCGGCAATCCGCACCTGCTCGTGACGGGTCAACTCGTCGGCGGCCTTGCCCGCGGCGAGATGGAGATCGTTCCGCACCCGGAGGAGAAACTCGCGGCCATCGCGGACCGCGTCGGCATCGGCCCGCGAGATGCCCCCCGCATGCGCGAGGTCGTCGAGGGTTTCAGCGCCATACGCCAGCCGCCCCAGCCAGCGGACGAGCTGGATGTCGCGAAGCCCGCCCGTTGACCGCTTGACGTTGGGCTCGAGCACGAACACCGTGCGGCCGTGCTTCTCGGCTTCCTCGCGCCGCGCCTCGACGAGCCGCTCGACGTGCCGCCGCCGGCCGCGGGCGAGCGCCGTCCGCAGCCGCTGCTGCAGCCGCCGGAGCGGCTCCTCGGCGCCCGCCAGCAGCCGGCAGTCGAGCAGCGAGCTCATGATCGTCGCATCGCCGCCCGCCAGCGTCACCGCCTCGGCCACGCTCCGCACGCTCTGCCCCACCTCGAGCCCCGCGTCGAAGAGATCCTGCAGGAGCCGCCGCGCCACGTCGGCGACGACGGGGTCGTGGCGGCCGTCGTGGAGAATCATCAGGTCGAGGTCGGACCAGGGGGCCATCTCGCTGCGGCCGAAGCCGCCGTGGGCGACGAGCGTCACGCTGGCCCGCACACGATCGGCCGCCGCGGCGGGCAGATCGCCGAGGATCGCCCCCCAGACGTCGCGGACGATGGCATCGAAGCGTTCGCTGGCGAGCACCACGACGGCCCAGCCGTCGCCCCCCGCTGCATGCCGCTCCGCAATCCGGGCCCGGGCCTCCACCGCGGCGGCGGCGGCCTGCGCGACCGCGGGCCTCGCCGCCGTCATGCCGGCCGCACCACTGCCGCTCACGGATGAATCCACGGGTCGTCCGCGACACCCGCCTGGCGGTTGGCCACGCGGGCGAGCACGAAGAGGAGATCGCCCAGCCGGTTGAGATACTCGATGGCGTTGGCGGGGATGGTCGTGTCGGGCTCGGCCGAGAGCGTCACCACCCGCCGCTCCGCCCGGCGGCAGACGGTGCGGGCCACGTGGAACGCGGCGGCCAGCGGCGTGCCGGCCGGGAGGATGAAGCAGGTCAGCGGCTCGAGCGTGGCCTCGTGGCGGTCGATCTCCGACTCGAGCGTCCGGACGTGGTTGGCGGTGATCCGCTCGTTCGTGGGATCGGGCGTGGCGAGCTGCGCCCCCATGTCGAAGAGTTCGCACTGCACGCGGCGGAGCAGGGGATCGAAGGCCGCCGCCACCGAGTGCGTGCGGGCCATGCCGAGATGGCTGTTGAGTTCATCGACGGTGCCGAAGGCCTCGATCCGCGCATGATCCTTGCGGACCCGCGGGCCGCCGAAGAGCCCCGTCTCGCCGGCGTCGCCGGTCTTGGTGTAGATCTTCATCGAAGCCTCGCCTCCTGCGCCATCGAACCTCGCACGTATACTGGGTCGCCTGCCCCAAACGTGCAACTGGACCGCCGCCGCGGCGATCCGCGGCATGGCCGCCGCCGCCATCAGAGCAGGTGGCGGGCCGGCCGGCCAACGCCCCTGGCTCGCCCGCCGCCAATCTCACGCCCCATGAAAGGCCCCACCCGATGACGCCCGCATCACACGACCGCCAGGTTTCCATGATCGGCGGCGGCCAGATGGCCCTCGCCCTCGCCGAGGGCTTCTGCCGCGCGGGGCTGCTCGCGCCGGCCGACATCACCGTCTACGACCCGCACCCCCCGGCGCGGGAGCGGCTGGCCGCCCGGCTCTCCGGAATCGTCTTCGCGGACACGGCGGCGGCCGCCGCCGCGGCGGGGAGCGTGGTCTTCCTCGCGGTGAAGCCGCAGCAGGCCCAGGCTGCCTGCCAGGAGATCGCCGGCCATCTCCGCGCCGACGCGGTGCTCGTGTCGATCGTCGCGGGCCTGCCCACGGCGGCGCTCGCGGAGATGTCGGGCGTGCCGCGGATCATCCGCGTGATGCCCAACACGCCGTGCCTCGTCGGCCAGGGCGTGTCGGTCGTCTGCCAGACCCGCGACGTGCCGGCCACGCTGGCGGCGCGGGTTCGCGAGCTGCTCGGCGCCGTGGGGCACGTGCACGAGGCGGAGGAGTCGCAGCTCAACGCGGTGACGGGCCTGTCGGGATCGGGGCCGGGCTTCGTGGCCCTGCTCGTCGAGGCGCTCGCCGACGGCGGCGTGAAGGCGGGGCTGCCGCGGCCTTTGGCCTTGGCCCTCGCCGTGCAAACGCTCTCGGGCACC
This sequence comes from Pirellulales bacterium, assembly GCA_040397585.1. Classification (GTDB taxonomy): domain Bacteria; phylum Planctomycetota; class Planctomycetia; order Pirellulales; family UBA1268; genus QWPN01. Next base: position 2,314 of record JBBAVS010000179.1, on the reverse strand, counting down.
GCGGCGCTCCTGGAGCAGACCGGCGAGCACCCCGCGCAGATCAAGGACCGGGTCTCGAGCCCGGGCGGCACGACGATCGCAGGACTCGCGGTGCTGGAGCAGCGCGGCGTCCGCGGTGCCCTCATCGACGCGGTCGTGGCCGCGGCCGCCCGCGCGAAGGAGCTCGGCGGGTAGGGCCGTCAGCCGCGGCGGCTCTTACCCGGCTTCCGCGGCTTGGTGACGGTGGTCTTCTTGGCGACGCGCGAGGCCTTCTTCTTGCCCGCCTTGGTCGCCGGAGTGGCCTTGGCCTTGCTCGCCTTGGCGGAGCCCGCCTTCTTTGTCGCCGGGCGACGGCCGCTGAAGATGGCATCCCAGCCCTCGGCATACGTGTTCGAACTTCCCACGCGGATCACTGACATGATCGCCTCCCTTGATGAGCGGATTGCCGCGCGGCAGTGGATCGGCCCGCGGTCTGCCATGGATTGGTAGCGATTGCCCGTGGGCAGTGTCAATCCGACACGACCACCAGCGACAGCCTGCCCCAGGCCGACGGAAGCGCCGCGCGGGCCACGGGTGCGCGGCCCGCCGGCGCCTCGGTCGTCGCCTCGGTCACCGCGAGCAGGTTGCGATCGGTCAGCATGGCGGTCACGTCGCACTCCAGGATGCCCGGCCCGGCCTCGTGCCACGCGAGCGGGCGATCGTTGAGCGTGGCCGTCTGCCAGACCGCGTCCGCGACACCCTCGCAGACGAGCACGAGACGATCGCGCGCTCCGACGCCGCTGGGGCGGCCGAACCGGCGCATCCAGGGATTTCCGGGAGCCGGCGGCGGCTCCCAGGCGGCGCCGAGGTGGATCGCATGGCGCGGCATCGGCTCACTCCGGAATCACGACGCCGCGGCCCGTCGTCTCGCCGCGCCGCATGCGGTCGGCCCAGGCGCCGATGTCCGCGAGTCGCAGCCTCGTGACGGGCAGGCGGCCGGCCACCGTGGGCCAGAACGCGGCCAGCCTCTCCCAGAGCACCGCCCGCTCGGCCTGCGTCGGCAAGCTCGCGGCGTCGATGCCCGCGAGCGTCACGCCGCGGAGGATGAAGGGATGCACGCTCGTGAGGAGATCGGCCCCCCCGGCCATGCCGACCGCCGCGACGCCGCCGCCGGGCCGCACGGCCCGGAGCACGTTGGCCAACAGCGCGCCCCCCACGGTGTCCACCACGCCCGCCCACCGGCCGGTCACGAGCGTCTTCGGCGTGGGATCGACGACCGCCTCCGGCCCGACCACCTCCGCGGCGCCCAGCGCCCGGAGCGTGTCGATGGCCGCGGCCTTGCGGGAGCAGGCGACCACGCGGTGGCCCGCGGCCGCGAGCACCGCGACGGAGAGCATGCCCACACCGCCACTGGCGCCGGTCACGAGCCAGGCCACGTCGGGCCGCGCATGCCGCGGCGAGACGACCGCCGCCAGCCGATCGCAGGCGAGCAGCGCGGTGAGGCCGGCCGTGCCCAGGGCCATCGCCCCCTCGGCGGTGAGCGCCGCGGGCCGCGGCAGCAGGGCAGCCGCCGGCACCCGGACGAAGCCCGCAAACCCGCCGTCGCGAACCTCGCCGAGACCAGTGCCGGTGATCACCACCGGCGCGGCCACGGCATGCCCGGCCGCCGCCGCGGCGACCACGCCTGCCGCGTCGATCCCCGGCACGAGCGGCGCGGTCCGCATCACGCCCGGATGCCCCGCGCAGCACAGGGCGTCCTTGTAGTTGAAGCCCGCCGCCTCCACCCGGACGACGACCTCCTCCTCCGGGACCGCCGCACGCGGATCCCAGCCGAGCGGCTCCACGCCGAACGCCACGGTGCCATCCGGCAGCCGTCGCACCCGCCAGCACGTTTCCTGCGCCGTCGTCGTCATCTATACTCCGCTCACGCCCGGATCGTACCGTGGCCGCCCCCGACCACACCACAGGAGCCGATGCCGACGATGGGAAACGCCCTCGAGTTCACCGACGACAACTTCCAGAGCGACGTGCTCGGTTCCTCCGTCCCCGTGCTCGTTGATTTCTGGGCGCCGTGGTGCGGCCCCTGCCGGATGATCGGCCCTGTGATCGAGGAACTGGCGGCTGAAAACGCCGGCACGTTCAAGGTGGGCAAGGTCAACGTGGACGACAACAACCGGCTGGCGATGGCCTACAACGTGGCGAGCATCCCCACGATCATGATCTTCAGCGGCGGCAAGCTCGTGCAGCAGTTCATGGGCGTGCAGTCGAAGGCCAAGCTCCAGCAGGCCCTCGACGAGGCGAAGTCGGCCTAGGCGGGGCTCGGGACCGACCGCGCCCCGTCGCCGCACGCTGAAGA
>JBBAVS010000178.1:0-6464 GCA_040397585.1 Pirellulales bacterium | reverse complement strand
TCGCCGGGATCTCCACCACGAACTCCGCCAGCCGTTTCACCTCGTGTTGGTCGGGAGCACCGTGTTCCATTCGTATGCCAACAAGGCCCACGAGGGCTACGTGGGCAACTCGGTGTTCGGGCAGTGGGTGAACCTCGGCGCCGACACCACCGCCTCCAACCTCAAGATGACCTACGGCACCGTGAAGCTGCTCGACTGGCCGACCGGCCTCGAGATCGACTCGGGCGAGCAGTTCGTGGGCACGATCATGGGTGATCACTGCAAGACCGGCATCAACACGATGCTCAACACCGGCACGGTCTGCGGGGTGGGATCGGTGGTGGTCGGGGCGGGGTTTCCGGCCCGCGAGATCCCGTCGTTCAAGTGGGCGCAGCCCGGCGCGCTGGTGGACTACCGCCTGGAGAAGGCCCTCGTGGACATGGAGCGGATGATGGCCCGCCGGGGCGTGGCCCTCGACCGCCACTACCGGCGGATGATGGAGGCGATCTTCGCGCTCGGCCGCGGCTGACCGCCCCCGTCACTCCGCCGCCGACACGCAGACGAGTTCGCGGTCGTTGCGGACGAAGATGCATCCGCCCGCGAAGGCCGGATGGCTCCAGACCACCTCGCGGCCGAAGCACTCGTTCGTCGGGGCCACGAGGGGCATGCGACCGAGCTCGGCATAGTTTTCCGGCGCCAGCCGGGCGAGGATCAGGTCGCCCGTCTCGCTGAAGATCCAGGCGCGGGTCGTGCCGGCCGGGTCGCCGGTCACCGGCTCCGCCTGCCGCACCAGAAACGCGGTGCCGTGCTTGCCGCGGCGGTCGCCGCCGGTGGTGGGCTCGAGCGTTTCCCAGAGCCGCCGCCCGTCGGCGAGGGCCACGGCCGTGAGCATGCCCGTCTCGCAGTCGCAGCCGTAGAGCGTGTCGCCGGCGATGAAGGGGGTGGAGTTGGCGCAGTAGACCGCCGACTTCGGCTCGCCCCGCCAGAGGATCCGCGGCGCGGCTGGCTGGTCGGCGAGGGCGAACAGGGCCCCCACCCGGCCGATGCCGCTGGCGAAGAGCACCCGGCCCCGCGGCGTGTCGGCCACCTGCGGCGCCATGATCGACATGCCATACATCGGCTTGAGCGGCTGCGACCAGAGCACGCGGCCCGTGGCGGGATCGAGGGCGTTGAGGTTGTCGGCGTCCCAGATCACGAGCTGCCGTCCGCCGCCGCTCTCGATCATCGTGGGGGGGCAGTAGCCGCTCTCGCTGGCCGTCAGGGCCCGCCAGCGCTCCACGCCCGTCACGCGATCGAACGCCATCGCCACGCTCCCTGGACCGCCCACGAGGCAGATGAGCAGGTCGCCCTCCACGAGCGGATGCCCGCAGAAGCCCCAGATCGGCGTGGGGGCCGAATAGTCTTTCTTGAAATCCTTCGTCCACTGCACCGCCCCGGTCGCGGCGTCGAGGCAGGTGAGGTTGCCCTCGGCGCCGAGGGTGTAAACGCGACCGTCGGCCACGGTCGGCGTGCACCGCGGCCCCGAGGCATACGAGATCGAATACGCGCAGTCCTGCTCGTGCTTCCAGAGCAGCCGGCCCGTGGCGGCGTCGAGGCAGAGGAGCCGCTCCGCGCCGGCCCTCGTGGTGCGGTCGTTCGGGGCGTTGACGACGTCGCCCACGCGGGCCACGTAGTCGGCGACGAACACGCGGCCGCCGGCCACGGCCGGGCCCGCATAGCCTTCCGCGATCGGCACCCGCCACTGCACCGGCAGTCCGCCGGCCGGGATCGCGGCCACGAGCCCGCGCTCCCGCCAGGTGGCATCGCGCCGCGGCCCGAGCCACTGCGGCCAGTCGTCGCCGCGGGTGGAGGCTGGAAACATCATCGCGCACAACGCCGCTGCCAGGCACGCGATGAACGCCGCCGGCAGTCGGCGGTCGGAGCGGAGTAGGCAGAACGTCATGGGGAAGGCTCCATGGAGAGATGCATCGGACGAGTGCCTCACGAGGAGTTGCCTCCAGGACACGACGCTTCCAGCCAGGCGGCGAACTCCAAGGCCGTGATGACGCCTGCCGCCAGTGCGAGCGTTTTGATCACGGCCTCCGACTCCGATCCGTTGAATCGCAGTCCGTTGGATTCGAGGAAGAGCGTCGCAGCGAGAAACCCGCTCCGCTTGTTCCCGTCGATGAAGGGATGGTTTTTGACGATGCCGTGCGCATACGTTGCCGCCAGGAGAAAGAGCGAGGGCTTCTCGTAGGCGAACAGATTCCGTGGTCGTGAGAGGGCGGAGGACAGAAGACCATCGTCCCTCACTCCCGCGGCTCCGCCGAAGCGCGCGAGCAGTTTGTCGTGGAAGGAAAGGCAGTCCTCCCGGGTCACCCAAACCGGTTCGATCATTTGGCGAGTTCGTTGAGTGCGTTGCGATAACGCTGGATCAGGTCGTCGGCGAGGGCGGCCTTTTCCGCGAAGCCAGGTTGTTGCGGCGACAGACGGACGGCTCCTTCTGCCGCCTCGGTGAGGTAGATCACGTCGCCTTCCCTGACGTTCATGACGGCAAGGGCCTCGGCAGGAATGATCACACCGAGCGAGTTGCCGACCCGGCGGATTTTGAGTTCATGTGTCATGTTATAACTTTAGTGAGAACCTCATCGGCGGGCAAGTCGGTGGCCACGTCGATGCCGTCGGGCCGCCAGTCGATCAGCTCGATCTCCGCGGTACGGCGACCGCGAAACTCGTTGATCTTCGGACGGAACGCGACGTGGAACGGTTCGCCGGGTGCGGGGAGGTGGGGAAGCCATTCGCCCCCTCCGAAGGCCACGCCGCGGATCGTCGCCCCGTGCTGCAGGAGCTGGAGTTGGAGCGTCTTGCCCGACTGCCCCATCGTGCGGGGCGGTTCGGCGAGCGTCACCCCCGACGCGCAGAGCACGGGCCGGCGGTTGCCCTCGCCGAACGGCGCCAGCTTCTCGAGCTGCGTCACCGTGTCGAGCGTGAGCGCGCCGAGCGAGGTTTCTCCGTCGATCGTGACCTGCGCCCGCCGCAGCTGCTCCGGCATCCGCGCCGCCACCTCGGCGACGAACGCCCGGCGGAAGTCGTCGATCTTGGCGTCGTCCACCTGCAGGCCTGCCGCCGCCGCGTGGCCGCCGCAGCCGAGGAGGTGCCCGCTGCAGGCCTTGACCGCCGCGAGCACGTCGAACCCCGGCACGCTCCGCACGCTGCCCACCGCGGGGCCGCCCTGGAGCGGATCGCGGGCGATCATCACGACCGGCCGGTGCCACCGCTCGGCGAGCCGGCCCGCCACGATCCCGACCACGCCCTTGTGCCAGCCGCGGTCGGCGAGCACGAGGGCCGCGTCGGCCTCCGGGTCGAAGCGTTCCTTCGCCTGCTTCGCGGCCGCGAGCTGCAGGCTCCGCTCCTCGGTTTCGCGCTGGGCGTTGAGTTCGTGGAGGTAGTCGGCTAGCTGCCCGCCGCGAGCGGCATCGTCGGTGACGAGCAGCTCGATGCCATTGGAAGCCGTCGCCATCCGGCCGGCGGCGTTGAGCCGGGGCCCGAGCTTGTAGGCGATGTGGTCGCTCTCCAGCCGTGACTGGTCGGCGAGGCCGGTGAGCTCGATCAGCCGCGCGAGCCCCGGGCCCCCGCGGGTGCGGAGGTTCTCCAGGCCGTGCTTCACGAGCAGCCGGTTCTCGTCCACCAGCGGCATCACGTCGGTGACGGTGCCGAACGCGGCCAGGCCGATCGCCCGCAGGAGCGCCTCGCGGAGCCGGGGGGTGACCCGGCTCGATCCGCTCGCCCGCGTGGCGATCGCCCAGGCGAGCTTGAAGGCCACGCCGGCGCCGCACAGGCCGCCGAACGGATACGTGGTGCCGGGCAAGCGCGGGTGCACGAGCACGTCGGCCGCGGGGAGCTCGTCGGCGAAGGCGTGGTGGTCGGTGATGATCAGCTCCAGGCCGAGGTCGCGGGCGCGCCGGGCCTCGGCGACGCCCGTGATCCCGCAGTCCACGGTGACCACGAGGTGCGTCCCCTGGCCGGCGAGCGTGGCAAGCGCGTCGGCATTGAGGCCGTAGCCCTCCTCCTGGCGGCTGGGCACGTACCATGCGGGCTTCGCATCGAGCGCCTCGAGGCAGCTCACGAGGATCGCCGTGGCGCACATCCCGTCGGCATCGTAGTCGCCGTAGATGGCGATCCTCCGGCCGGCCTTCACGGCGGCAAGGATGCGGTCGGCCGCCTCGGGCACGCCGGGGAGCGTTTCGGGGTCACGGAGATCGGCGAGCGTTCCCGAGAGGAACGCCTTCACGGCCATGGGATCGGTGACGCCCCGGGCGACGAGCAGGCTGGCCACGATGCTCGACACGCCCGCCGCCCGCTCGAGCGCCGCGACGGCGGCGCGGTCGTGGGGGCGAATGTGCCAGCGCTTCGGCATCGGAGTCCCTTCCGCGGAGCGGACCGCCGCCAGCGGCCGAAAGCGCACAGTATAGGACGTGGGGAGACCGCCCGGAACGAGCCCAGAAACGCTATAGTAGCGGCCCGTCGTCCCGGAGGATCGCCATGTCGGTCGTCGATATTCCGCTCCCGCCGCTCGCCGCCAAGCCCAAGCGCGGCGACGTGCCGCAGGACAAGGTGCTCTGCGAATACTGCACCGCGAAGTGCTGCCGCTACTTCGCCCTGCCGCTGGAGACGCCGACCACCCGCGAGGAGTTCGAATACATCCGCTGGTTCCTCCTCCACGAGCATGCCACGGTGTTCACCGAGGACGGCGACTGGTACGTCTGCGTGCACACGGTCTGCAAGCACCTCCAAGACGATCACCGCTGCGGGATCTACGAGACCCGGCCGCAGATCTGCCGCGAATACACCACCAAAGACTGCGAATACGAAGACGACTGGGTCTACGACCAGTATTTCGAGACCTGCGAGCAGGTGGAGGAATACATGGACGCCGTGCTCGGCCCCGGCGGCCTGGAGATCGGCGCCGGCCGAAAGCAGAAGCGTCGCGGGCAGTCGCTCCGCAGTCCGCGGCCGGCCCTGCTGCCGATCGTGTCATGATCGAGCCCCGCACACTCAAGGGCTTTCGCGACCACCTGCCCGCGGCGGCCTTGGCCCGCGAACGGGTGCTGGAGATCGCCCGCCGGGTCTACCGGTCGTATGGCTTCGCGCCGATCGACACGCCGGCGCTGGAATACCTCGAGATCCTCACCGGCAAGGGGAGCGACGAGACCGACAAGCAGCTCTACCGCTTCAAGGATCACGGCGGCCGCGACGTGGGCCTGCGGTTCGACCTCACCGTGCCCTTCGCCCGGTTCGCCGCCCAGCACGTGCACGACCTCGGCCTACCCTTCAAACGCTACCACATGGCGGCTGTGTGGCGGGGCGAGAACACGCAGCGGGGCCGCTACCGCGAGTTCATGCAGTGCGACTTCGACACCATCGGCACCACGAGCCCGGTGGCCGACCTGGAGATGGTGCTCGTCGTCCACGACCTGCTCGCGGCGATCGGCATCGAGCGGTTCACGATCCGGCTCAACGACCGCCGCGTGCTCGCCGGGATCCTCGGCCGGCTCGGCCTCACCGAGCAATCCACGGCGGTGCTGCGGAGCCTCGACAAGCTCGGCAAGGCGACCCCCGAGGCGGTCGCCGCGGAGCTTGCCGCGCAGGGTGTGGCGGCGGAGGCGACGACGGCGCTCTTGGAGATGGCGGGCCTGTCCGGGCCGCCGGCCGCCGTGCTCGCGAGGCTCGAGACGCTGGTCGGCGACGCGGAGCAGGGGCGGGCCGGCGTGGCGGCGCTCGCCGCGGTGGTGGCCGGCGCCCGCGAGGCCGGCGTGCCCGACGGCCGCGTCGTCATCGACCCCTCGATCGCCCGCGGCCTCGACTACTACACCGGGATCGTGCTCGAGAGCTTTCTCGACGACCTGCCGGCGCTCGGCAGCATCTGCTCGGGCGGCCGCTACGACAACCTCGCCGGCCTCTACACGAAGCAGCACCTGCCGGGAGTGGGGGCCTCGCTCGGCATCGATCGGCTGCTCGCCGGCCTCGAGGAACTCGGCCGGGCGGCCACGGTGGAGTCGCCCGCCGACGTGTTCCTCGTGCACTTCGACGAGCGGCACCTCGCCGACTACCTGAAGATCGCCGCCGCGATCCGCGCGGCCGGCATGGCCGTCGAGTTCTTCCCCGAGGCGAAGAAGGTGGGCCAGCAGCTCAAGCTGGCGGCGAAGCGGGGCATCGCCGCGGCGCTCGTGATCGGCAGCGACGAGTTTGCCGCCGGCACCGCGCAGTTCAAGAACCTGGCCACGCAGCAGAGCGTGGCGATCGACTGGCACGGCGACCTGCACGTGCTCGCCGACGCGGTGCACTCGCAGCTCGAGGCCGCGAAGCACGCTTGATCCGGATCGCAGGAGATTCTCGCTCACATCCCCATCGCTGACGCGATTGGGCTTCCTGATTCGGAAAGCGTAATCGCGTGAGCGATACGGCCTGACCCGGGAAGCGTAACCGCGTCAGCGATACGGCCTGAC
>JBBAVS010000177.1:3250-6471 GCA_040397585.1 Pirellulales bacterium | reverse complement strand
GCCCGTCCAGGCCCGCCGCACGAGCGAGCGAAGCGCCGTTCACCCTCCGCCACGCCGGCCCAGACCTTCGCCGACGGCGCCGGCAGGGCCTCGGAGCCGAGCCGTGTGGGATCCCGCTGCACGACGAAGAGATAGGCCGGCACCGAGACGATCGTGCCCGCGAGCACGCCGTAGATCAGCTGGGTGATCTTGCCCATCGCCCCGATCGGGGTGATGTCGGTGCCGAAGCGGCGGCGGGGGGCTGCGGCGGCACGCTGCCGAAGTTGTGCTCGATCGCAAAGCGAGCCATTCTCAGGAGACTGGGCTCGTCGAGCTCCGGGCAGGGGAGATGCGGCATGACCGCGTCGGTGTTGGTGCGGTCGAAGAGCGGGTCGTTCCGCAGATAGCCGCGGTAGACGTCGAGTTCGGCGCCGAGCATCTCGTTGAACCAGAGGCCGTCGCGCAGGTCGGGGTCGTCGGGCCGCGCGGCCTGCGAAAACGACTCGATCGCCTTCTGAATGACGCGGCCGACGATGTCGACCGGCACGGGCCGTGGGTTCGTGAGGTGGTAGGTGCGGCCCCGGGCGGCCGGCGTGCACACCGCATGAACGATCGCCGACGACACCCAGTCCACGGGCACGAAGTTCTTGCCGGCGGCGGGATCGACGCCGAGCATCGCGAGGAACGCCGGTCCGCTCGTCGAGCCGATCAGCACCCGCGTAAGGAGCATGTGGCCGAGCCGCAGGGCCGCGTAGAAGCCGTGGTAGGTCGAGGTGAAGCCGGTGCAGGAGTCGCCCACGATGATCGAAGGCCGGTGGACCGTGGCGGTGTCGAGGTGATCGGCGGCCCGAACCATCTGCTCCGCCTCGACCTTGCTCCGCTCGTAATCGTTGCTGAACTCCTGTCCCACGTCGCCCTCGTCCTCCCGCGCGGTGCCGCAGCGCAGGCCGCATACGTAGGCGGTCGACACGTGGTGGAAGTGGCGCAAGCCTGCCGCGGCGGCGACCGCCAGCGTCTCCCGGGTGCCCCCCACGTTCGACCGCCACGGCTCGTTGTCGCGGTCGGCGCAGCGAAACGTGAGGCTCGCGGCGTTGTGAAGCACCTCGTCGCAATGGTCGCCGATCCACTCGATCGCCCTCGCGTCGAGGCCGCATAGCGGCCGGGAGAGATCCCCCTCCAGCACGGTCGGCCGAGGCAGCGGACGGCCCAACTCCGCTTCCCAGCCCCGCAGCATCCCTTCGACCCGCTCCGCCGCGGGTCGCTTCCGATCGCGGCGGACGAGCACCGCGAGCCGACGTCCTTTGAGGAGCAGGTCGCGGACCACGTAGGAGCCGAGCAGACCTGTCGCACCCGTGAAAAACAGGGTTCCAGGAGAACGTGTGATCAAGATGAAGTCCGTTTCCGATGGGTGGTCCCGCAGCCTGCGGCGACTGCTTTTATAGGGGCGAACGTGGCGGCTCACAAGCGGCCCGGGGCTCTGCCGTCAGGGGTGTTCCTCCGCCCACGACCGCCACGCCGCCACGTACTCGGCGAGCACGCCGGCGGCCGTCGGCGGGGAGATCGTGTCGGTGTCGTAGCGGAACGTGACGGTGACGCGGTTGGCGTACTCGAAAAGGCCGAATCCCCAGTGCGTGCAGGGACGCAGCGGCGGCGTGCACAGCTGCATGTCGTAGCAGCGGGCCCGGTCAAGCCAGATGCAGCCCTCGTCATCCACCGGCAGCCGCTTCCGCAGCCGGCGGGAGGGGTCGCTCAGGTTCGTGAGCACGGCCGTGGCGAAGCACCGCCGCCAGTGGAGCCCGCGGCGCATGAGCCGGGGCCAGCGGGCGAACGTATGGAGCATGGAGAGCATGTCGGAGCCCGCTGCGGCCTGTCGCGGCAGCCGCAACTGGCGGCGGGCGTCGGCCAGCAGGTCCGGCCAGTCGGCAGCGACACCGACGTGGCGGTTGACGAACAGGTAGGTGTAGCGATTGGCCGCCGGCATGCGCTCGTGCTCGCGACCGCGAAGGTCGACCGGCACGGAGATCCGCATGCGGGCTCCGGGCTTCACGCCCTGATTTCGCTGCCAGCTGTCGAGCACGGTAAAGAGCAGCGCCACGGCTACGTCGTTGAAGCTCGCCTCGCCCAGCCGGCGCGGATCCTGGAGGTGCCGCACGGTCTCGCGGTCGAACGTGTGCATGCAAAAGCCGATGCGGCTGCCCGGGGCCGCATCGGCGGCCGGCCCGGCAGCCAGCCCCGCCTCAGGCACGGTCGGCAGCGGCCGCGTGCGGAACATGTGGAAGAGATGATGCATCCCCCGCCACACCGACGGCTCGCATGCATGGATGCCGCGGAAGTCGAGCTGCGCGGCGTCGAGCTTCATGAAGGCGTCCTCGGTCGCCACGCCGCGGAGCACGGCGTAGGCGAGCGCAAGATCCTGGATGAACATCCTCGCCCCCTGCCCGTCGCAGCAGGCGTGGTGGAAGACAAGCGTCACGTCGCTGCCGGTCGCGGTCTCGTGGATACGGCCCCGCAGGCCGGGGCCTGCGGCCAGGTCGATCCATCCCAGGCCAGACTCAGGGGGCGACTCGCGTGGCACGACCTCGAGTTCATTCCACCCCGACGCTCGGGCGTGCCAGTGGGCGCCGTGTCGGTCGTCGACGATCGATGCCCGCAGGAGTGGATGCCGCCCGAGCGCGAACCGAAACGCGTCGCGCATCGCCGCCACGTCCACCGGGCCCTCGAACCGGAGAACGACCTGGAAGACCAGCGGATATCGCGGCCGGTCGTCGAGCCACATGAAGAGTTCGAAGGGCGTGACCGACCAGGTGCGTTCCGCGGAGGCCCAGGGGGCATGGGCGGCCAGCAGCGTGTCTATCGACGGCATCGCGCGGTAGATCACGCCGGGGGAGAAGCTGTTTTGTCGGGACTGAGCCGACCGCTCATCGAAGGATAGCCCAGTCAACGGCGCCTCCGCAACAAGTTCCCGGCTGATGAGCTGCTCGTGATCCGCGCGGCACAGTCTCCCGGGCCTCGGAGACGGATCGCGGAGAACCGTTCGGAAGCGAAGGGGGTCTCACCTCGCCGGCAGGTCGAAGTCGCCCGTGCGGTCTCGTCAGACGCAGTGGATGTGGTTGGCGGGATTCCCCTCGGCGTCGGGCGACACGTTCACGAACTCGATCGAGAAGGTCGTGCCCCGGCCACGAACAACCGCCCGGGGATATCGCATGACGCGATCCACGGCTTGCTTTATCGCAAAATGCGAT
>JBBAVS010000177.1:0-3150 GCA_040397585.1 Pirellulales bacterium | reverse complement strand
TGGTTCAGCGGATCGGGTTGGCAACTGTGTCGTGTTCGATGTCGGCAACAACCGCTATCGCCTGATCGGACGGGTGTTCTACCCATACAAGCTCTACGTCCTTCGAGTCATGGATCACCAGGAATACAGCAGGAATGCATGGGCCAAGCAGTGCGGCTGCCACAACCCACCACCAACGAGGTCAGTCGCGACCATGCGGGCGAATCGACGTACCAAGCGAGTGCCGGGAAGCCGCGGAAAACGAGGTGAATAATGGCAGTCAAGAAGCGGCACACTGCGATGCCGGACTCGTATTTCGCCCTGGTGAGGAAGTTTCCGCTGACCCACATTCGAGACCGGCGGCATCTGAGCCAGGCCATGGAGGTGGTAGACGAACTGCTTCAGCGGAAACTCGACCGTGGATCCCAGGAATACTTGGATGCCTTGAGCGACTTGGTGGCGAGTTTTGAAGAGGAGCACACATTCATTCCCGACGCGTCGGAATCCGATGTTCTGCGCGAACTGTGGCGGTCGAGCGGACACACCCAGGTTCAACTCGCGAAGTTGGTGGGCATCGCGCAGTCAACACTTTCGGCGATCTTGGGTGGTGAGCGTGAGATGACCAAGAGCCACATGGTTGCATTAGGCCGGTTCTTCAACGTCCCGCCGTCAGTGTTTTTGCCGTCGTGAGAGCGGCTTGGACGGCGAAGGTGCGGAGCACGCGGAAAAAGGCGACGCGATCCGGGTGAGGCTCAGCAACCGGCAGAAGTAGCCACCAGGCCGCTCGGGAGAGGAAGCGCACGCCCGTCAGCCCGCCCCGAATGCCTTCATGAGCTCCAGCACGAGGATGATCGCCACGCCCATCAGGCTCTCACCGGCGATCAGGCCGCTCGACACCGGCACCGTGTAGGCCTCCGCGGCCTTGGGACGGGCTCGTGAGAAGATCCACGCCAGCAGCGCCCCGGCGAACATCGCGAACGAGTTGAAGGCCGGGATCACGCCGGCGATGCCGAGGCCGGTGGTCGAGGGGAGCCACGGCCGCCACGCCTTCGGCCCGAGTTCCTCGAGCAGCGTGAGCACGATGCCGATCGCCGCACCCACGGCGATCGCCGTGAGCGCGCCATACGGCAGGGCGCCGATCCCGTCGGCGAGCAGCTCCGCCACGCCGGCCCAGACCTTCGCCGACGGCGCCGGCAGGGCCTCGGAGCCGAGCCTCGTCGGATCCCGCTGCACGACGAACAGATAGGCCGGCACCGAGACGATCGTGCCTGCGAGCACGCCGAAGAGCTGCGAGATCGTCTGCTTCCGCGGATTGCCGCCGAGCAGGTAGCCGCTCTTGAGGTCGGTGAGCAGGTCGGCCGCATGGGAGGCGGCGCCGGAGGTGATCGACGCCGTCATCAGGTTCGTGGTGATGTTCGACGGGGCCACCACGCCATAGATCAGCTGCGTGATCTTGCCCATCGCCCCGATCGGGGTGATGTCGGTCTCGCCCGTGGCCCGCGCGGCGACGATCGACAGAAAAAACGTCACCAGCACCGCCAGGATGCCCATCCACCAGGTGATGCCGAACAGCCAGTGTCCGAGGATCACGCAGGCCGTGCCCGAGGCGAGCGTGCCGGCCACGAACCAGCTCGACGGCACCTCGATGGCCGCGAGCGGATCGTCGGGCTCGGCCGCGGCCGTGCCCCCCACCAGCCGGCCCAGGCCGCCGAAGGCCCGCAGCACCGTCTTCCACTTGAGCGCGAACGACAGCAGCCCCGAGGCCACCATCATCGCGGTGGAGGGCCAGAGCACCCACGACACGATCCCCCGGTAGCCCGGCTGGGCGATGCCCTGCTGCACGAGGATCGGGCCGATCACGCCATAGAAGATGATCGACCCCACGAGCATCGACGCCGCCACCCGCAGGCCCATGATCGCGCCGGCGGCCACCATGATCAGCGAGCCCTCGATGCCGATCGTGTATTTCGTGAGCAGGTCGCGGGCGAAGCCGCCGGGCCCGAAGGGGATCTCGCTCGGGATCGCCCAGCCGGCGATCGCCTTGATGCCGCCCACGAGATCCCGCCACGCGGCCACGACCGCCCCGAGCAGCGCCGCCCCGAAGAGCGACCTCGCCTTGAGCACCGCCTCGCCCCCCTCGCTGTGCATGCTGGTGAGCGTTTCGGCGGTGGCGATGCCGGAGGGGAAGGGGAGCTGGTCGATGTTGATCAGCTGCCGCTTGAGCGGGATCGCCATGAACACGCCGAGCATCGAGAGCGCGGCGAGCCAGAGGCCGATCTCCCACCACTCGAGCAGTCGGCCGGTGGTCATGAAGAGGGCGGGAATCGCCGACACGAGGCCGGCGCTCGACATGTAGCCCGCGGCGCTGGCGGCACTGCTCATCGTGTAGTTCTCGAGCGTCGAGAACGGCCGCTTTCGATACGCGGGCACCACCTGCTCCAGGAACTTGAAGACGGCGTAGGCGATGATGCACGACGTGATCGTGACGCCGAGGCCCCAGCCGGTCTTGAGACCGACATACAGGTTCGACACCGACATCAGCCCGCCGATCAGCATCCCCGTGACGACGGCCCGAGGGGTGAGCTGCACGGCGTCGTCGCCGGCGTAGACGTTCTCGAGCCACCACCGGCCCGCCTCGCGATCGTCGGCGAAGGGGGGATGCTTCTCGGGCACAGAATGGTTCATGGAGGCGCTCCCGGGGCGATGGGCGAGGCAGTCAGACTACCCGCGGAGCCCGGGGAGTGGCCGCTCGGGGCCAGGAAGCCCAATCGCGTAAGCGATGGGGATCTCGTGGACTCCGCCGTGGCCGCAGGTTTTCAACCTGCGGTGACTGGACGTGGCCGCAGGTTTTTAACCTGCGGTGATCCAGGGCTGGACGTGGCTGCTGTGCAGGTTGAAAACCTGCACCCACTTGGCTGTGCAGGTTGAAAACCTGCACCCACGGTTGCAAACCTGCACCCACTTGGTTGTGCAGGTTGCAAACCTGCACCCACGGGGGAATGCCCAAGCGAAAACGGGCAGGATGCCCGTGTTTCGCGTGCATTCAGAACACGTCGAGATGGAAGTGGTGGCCCTGGTAGTAGCGGCGCGACTTCGGGTAGTCGTTCTGCCAGGCGCGGTTGTAGACCGGCACCCGCATCTCCTGCGGATAGCGGTAGTAGAGGTCGTTGG
>JBBAVS010000176.1:0-6558 GCA_040397585.1 Pirellulales bacterium | reverse complement strand
AAACCTGCGGCCACTCAGGAAGCCGGAGGGCTGCCTTCAGTCGAGCGGGTTGAAGACCAGGCCGCTGGCGAGCTTTGGATAGAAGTAGGTGCTCTTGGCAGGCATCCGCTCCCCCGTTTCGCTCACCTTGCGGATGTCCTCCACGGTCGCCGGCATCACGAGGGCCGCCAGCGGATACTTCCCCGTGCCGAGCCCTTCCACCACCTCCCTCACGAGGTGCACGTAGCCGGGCGTGGGGATCTCCTTCGCCCCGAGCAGGTCGCCGATCACGAGCCGGTGCAGGATCGAAACGCCCAGGCCCCTCCAGGCGGCCCCGTGGTCGCTGGCCACCTGATCCATCCGGGCTCTGCCCGCGGGCGTGATCCGGGCGATCGTCCAGGCCTGGTCGCCGGCCGTGTAGAAGCCGATCGTGCCCTGGTCCTCCTCGAGTTCGATGTTCGACCACACCGTCTCGGCCGCCTCCGGCCCCTTCCAGGAGGTCCGCGTGTTGAAGCAGTCGCCGAGCTTCGCGCACAGGTCCGCCGCCGTGGCAACCGCCGGCTGCACGAACAGGCGATGCGTGGGCAGCACCACCAGGCCCGGGTCGCTCATCCCCACGAGCATCATGAGCACGAAGTTGGCGGGGTGGTCGGCCGGCAGGGCTTGGCCGCCATGGTCGGCCGCCCAGGCGGCCGCGACCTCGTCGCGGTAGTTGCAGGCGGTCTCGTAGCGGTGATGGCCGTCGGCGATGAACACCGGCTTGGGACCCATCAGCCCCGCCACCTTCGCCGCCACCGCCTCGTCGGCCAGCGGCCACATCCAGCTCTTCACCCCGAGATGGTCGATGGCCTCCACGGGCGGCTGGCCGGCCACGACCTTGTCGAGCAGTTCCTGCACCTCACCCTGCGGGTCGGGATAGAGCCCGAACACCTGGCTGAGATTCGCCCGGCAGGCCCGGGTGAGGAGGAGACGGTCCTGCTTCGGACCGCTCATCGTCTCCTCGTGCGGATGGATGTTGCCGGTGCCGAACCGCTCGAGGCGAACCCGGGCCATCACGCCCCGGCGGACGAACGTCCGCCCCTCGACCTCAAACTTCTGGTGATACACGTAGAGCGCCGCCGCGGGCTCCTGCATCACCACCCCCTGCTCCCGCCACTCCTTGAGGAACCTGGCCGCCCGCGAGTATTTGTTGCTGCGGTCGTCGTCGCCCGGCTCCTCCCGGTTGAGCTCCAGCCGGATAACGTTGGCCGGGTGCCGTTCGTAGAGCTTCGTCTGCAGGGCCGCGTCGATCACGTCGTAAGGGGGCGCGATCACCTGCGACAGGGCGCCGACGTGCTTGGGGTCGTAGCGGAGGCCACGGAGCGGGGCGACGGTGGGCATGCTGGTCCTTGCTCTTCTCGGGGACGTTGATGGGGGTGGAGATCGGAGCCGGAATCGTAGCAAAACGGGGCCATGCTGTGACGCGGCCGGGGTTGCCCATGCCCTCTCGCCGGACGTTCACGTCGGCCCTCCAGGCCTCCGTTCACTGCGGTGGAAGCGGCGCTTCGCAATCCTTGCTGCGCTGGCTTCCACAGCCCGCTCGAGGGCACGGGCAACCCCTGTCGCTGCGCCGCCACAGAGCGAGCGAAAGCAGCGCGTTCCATGTGAAACGCGCACCGCGTCGGCGATGCAGAAACAAAAACGGCCGCCCCGAAGGGCGGCCGTCTGGAGGCGGAGGGAAACCTTGGCTTTCCCTTCGCCGGCTCCGTGGCTGCACCGGCCATGGATGACCGTGCACTCGTCTGCACGGGCCATGGATGGCCGTGCAGACGACTCAGTAGCGGTAGTATTCCGGCTTGAACGGACCCTCGACCGGCACGTGGAGATACTCGGCCTGCTCCTTCGTGAGCTTGGTCAGCTTCACGCCGAGCTTGTCGAGGTGCAGGCGGGCCACTTCCTCGTCGAGCTTCTTGGGGAGCAGGTGCACGCCCACGTCGTACTTGTCGGTCTCGGTCCAGAGGGCCAACTGCGCGAGCACCTGGTTGGTGAAGCTCGTGCTCATCACGAACGACGGATGGCCCGTCGCACAGCCCAGGTTCACCAGCCGCCCTTCCGCCAGCACGATCACGCTGTTGCCCGAGGGGAGCGTGTAGCGGTCGACCTGCGGCTTGATCTCGACCTTCTTGACACCCTTCGTGTTCTCCAGCCAGGCCACGTCGATCTCGAGGTCGAAGTGCCCGATGTTGCAGATGATCGCGTCGTTCGGCATCTTCGCGATGTGCTCGCCCCGGATCACGTCGCGGCAGCCGGTGGCCGTCACGAAGATCTGGCCCCGCGGGGCGGCCTCCTCCATCGTGGTCACCTCGTAGCCCTCCATCACCGCCTGCAGGGCGTTGATGGGGTCAACTTCGGTCACGATCACGCGGGCCCCGAGGGCCTTCATCGAGTGGGCCGAGCCCTTGCCAACATCGCCGTAGCCCGCCACGACGACCACCTTGCCCGCCACCATCACGTCGGTGGCCCGCTTGATGCCGTCGGCCAGGCTCTCACGGCAGCCGTAGAGGTTGTCGAACTTGCTCTTGGTGCACGAGTCGTTGACGTTGATCGCCGGGAGCTTCAGCTCGCCGTTTTCGAACATCTGATAGAGGCGGTGCACGCCCGTGGTCGTCTCCTCGGAGAGGCCACGGATGCCGCCGATCAGTTCCGGATACTTGTTGTGCACCATGGCGGTGAGGTCGCCACCGTCGTCGAGGATCATGTTGAGCGGCTCCCCGTCCGGGAAGAAGAGCGTCTGCTCGATGCACCAGTCGAACTCCTCGTCGGTCATGCCCTTCCAGGCGTAGACCGGGAAGCCGGCCTTGGCGATCGCCGCGGCAGCGTGGTCCTGGGTCGAGAAGATGTTGCAGCTGCTCCAGGTGACCTCGGCGCCGAGTTCCTTGAGGGTCTCGATCAGCACGGCCGTCTGGATCGTCATGTGGAGGCAGCCGGCGATGCGGGCACCGGCGAGCGGCTTGGTGCGGCCATACTTCTCGCGGAGGGCCATCAGGCCGGGCATCTCGTTCTCGGCGAGCATGATCTCCTTGCGGCCCCACTCGGCGAGGGCGAGATCGGCGACCTTATAGGGCAGGCGGGTTTCGACGTGGGCCACAAGAACCTCCTCAGGCTGAAAAGCGGATCGGGCGAGGGAGCGGAACCAGCTCCGGAATAACGGATCATAGCCGCCTTGACCGCATCGCAAAGGGCCGGGGTCAGTCCGCCCGGGTGGCCAGGGCGGCTCGGGCCGCCCGGCAGAAGTCCCGGACCTTGGCGGGGTCTTTCCGCCCCGGGGCCGCCTCCACGCCGCTGGCGGTATCGACGGCGACGGCCCGGCTGGCGGCGATCGCCTCGGCCACGTTGCCGGGCGTGAGCCCGCCGGCCAGGGCCAGGGGGATGCCGAGATCGCCGGCCACCGCCAGCCCCGACCAGTCGATCGTCGCCCCCGTGCCCCCGAGCTGGCCGGCCGACGTTCCCGCGGTCACGGCGGCATCGACCACCGCCATCGTGGCCGCATGCCCGGCCGCCGCCGCCGCCGCCAGCCATGCCCGCGCCGCGGCGAGGCCATCGGGCCCGAGTCGCACGGCGCGAATCACGGCCAGCGGCGCGAGGCCGCCGCAGACCTCCGGCGGATCGACGACCCCGGCGCCCGAGAGATGGCCGTGGAGCTGGACGGCATCGAGCCCCACCTCGGCGACGATCCGCCTGATCTCGGCGGCGGGCATGCCGGCGAACACACCCACCACGAGCACATCGTCGGGCAGCGCGCGGGCCACCTCCCGCGCCGTGGCGATCGACACGCACCTCGGCGAGCCGGCCACGAAGTTGATGCCGATGGCATCGGCACCCGCGGCGGCCACCATCCGCGCGTCGTCGGCCGACGTCACGCCGCAGATCTTCACGTGAAACATCGGCTCGCGCGGCGGCATCCGGCGTCGGTCCTCATCGTCACAGCCGGCGCCACCGACAGTCGGGGCGCCGGTTTCGCGACCGGAAAAGTCTACGGGGCGTGAGGGTGGTGGAGGAAGCCGCATCGGCTGGACGAAATCACTCTCGGGCGGGCTGGTGTCCGCCGTTCGAGTCCTCGGGAACCCTTCCGGCGATGCACATCCCCAGCCGGCATCCGTCGAGCCGCCCGTTCATGGCCGCGCCGCGGACGCAGTTCTACCACCCGGCCCAGCAGATCGACGCGGCGTTGAAGTCGGTTGAGCGGTGCATCCGGCGGGGGGAGGGGATGGCGCTGGTGGTGGGTGCGCCGGGCACCGGGAAGTCGCTGCTCCTCTCCATGGTGGCCGAGCACGTCCGCGACGACTTCGACGTCGCCCTGCTCTCGGGCGCGAGCATCTGCACCCGCCGGGCCCTCTGGCAGTCGATCCTGGCTGCGATCGGCGAGCGGTTCCGCGGCATCGACGAGGGCGAACTGCGGATGGCGATCGTGGAGCGCATCCGCGGTCTGGCCGCCACGGGGTCGGGGCTGGTGATCCTCGTGGACGAGGCCGCCACGCTCCCGACGCGGCTCATCGAGGAGCTGCGACTGCTGACCAACGTGCCCACGCCGCTGCCGGCGGTGCACATCGTGCTCGGCGGAGGCCTGCGGCTCGAGGAGCTGCTCGCCGCACCGCGGATGGAGAGCCTCGCCCAACGGATCGCCGTCCGCGGCTACCTCGAGCCGCTCGATCATGCGGAGACCGTGGCCTATCTCCGCACCCAGACGAAGGCGGCGGGCCTCGAATGGGACAAGCTCTTCGCGGCCGACAGCGACGACGCGGTCTTCAAGGCCACCGACGGCGTGCCACGGCTGATCAACCAGGTGTGCGACCAGGCGCTGGTGCTGGTGGCGGAGTGCAACCGGCGCGTGACCCCCGCCGACATCGCCAGTGCCTGGCGCGAGATCCAGCGGCTGCCGCCCCCCTCGGGCCTCGAGCCGCGCGGCGCGCCCCCGCAGGCTTCGGGTTCCGCAGCCGGCCAGCCCGCCGCGTCGCCATTCGAGTGTGGCGACGACGGTCTGGAGATGATCGAGTTTGGTGCCGGCGACGAGGGGGTGGCAACGCTCGACGTCGGTCAGGGCGACTCGACCTGGCCGGCCCGCGACGTGGCCGCCGACCCGCCGGCAGCGCACGACCCCTGGAGCGGGCCCGACGTCGAACTGGTGGCCGGCCACGGCGACGATCCGTTCGCAGCGCTCTTTCAGGAAGACACCGCGGGCGGCGCGGCCTGGTGTGGCGAGGGGCCCGACGACTTCCGCACGCGACCCCACGTCACGAGCCGCGACGGCCAGGCGATCAGCCGGCTGCTCGCGAGCCTGCCGGGCCCGGCCGATCCGTCCGGCCCTGCGGCGGCGGCCCCGGCGCCGGCCCCGAGCGGCCCCGTCGCCCCCGAAGACGACGCCGACATGGTCCTGATCGTGGACGACCCCGACGACCCGGAACCGGTCGCCGGCCGTGTCGCGGCGGTGAGACCCGACGACTACCGCAGCCTGTTCACGCGGCTGCGGCGGGGAGACCGCCGATGAGCCTTTTCGCCTTGAAAAGATGCCGGGGCGGCGGCGGCGCGAGCCTCGATTGCGATTCCTGCCGGCGCAATCACAATACTGTCCCATTCACCCGGCCGGCCCCCTGAGCCCCAAGGCTTCCTTTGGCACACCCATCCGCGCTGCGCCCGGCTGCCCTCTCCGGGGTCCACTGGGAATACCTGATCCCGATCACGACCGTGCACGTGCTGGCGTGCCTCGCGTTCCTGCCTGGCTACTTCAGCTGGCCGGGCGTGGCGCTGGCCGTGATCGGCACCGGCGTGTTCGGCACGCTGGGCATCAACCTCTGCTATCACCGGCTGCTGGCCCATCGGAGCCTGAAGGTTCCGCGCTGGCTCGAGCGGACGCTGGCGACCCTCGCGCTGTGTTCTCTGGAAGACACGCCGTCGCGCTGGGTGGCCAACCATCGGCTGCATCACGCGCACTCCGACGACCCCGAGGATCCGCATTCGCCCCGCGAGGGCGTGGCGTGGTCGCATGTCGGCTGGCTCTTTCGCCGCGCCCCGGAGCGAAAGACCTTGGCGTTTTTCGACCGGTATGCCCGCGACATCCTCACCGACAAGTACTACCGCTTCCTCGAGCGGCATCCGATGGCGATCCTCTGGATCTACACCACGCAGGCGGTGATCTTCTGGACGGTGGGCCTGCTCGTGGGTCGTTGGATCGGCGGCGATTGGCAGGCCGGGCAAACGTGTGCCGCGCGGACCCTGGTGTGGGGCGTGTTCGTCCGCACCGTGCTCGTGTGGCACATCACCTGGAGCGTCAACTCACTGACCCACGTGTTCGGCTACCGCACCTACGCCACCAACGAAGACAGCCGCAACAACTGGCTCGTGGCGATCCTGGCCATGGGCGAGGGCTGGCACAACAACCACCACCACGATCCGGCCAGCGCCTCGGTGCAGCACAAGTGGTGGGAGATCGACATGACGTATTACGCGATCCTGCTGCTGAAGTCGCTCGGGCTCGCGACCGACGTGATCGCCCCGCGGCACATCCGCCGCGGCCAGAGTTCCTGACCAGGCGGCCGCAGGTTT
>JBBAVS010000175.1:0-6593 GCA_040397585.1 Pirellulales bacterium | reverse complement strand
GGTTGAAAACCTGCACCCACTTTTGTGCAGGTTGAAAACCTGCACCCACTTTCGGGCAGATAAACCTGCACCCACTTTTGTGCAGGTTGAAAACCTGCACCCACGTTCGGGCAGATAAACCTGCACCCACGTTCGGGCATGGCGGCGCGCTCCGCGCCGGATCAGACCTTGAGCGCCGACTCGGGACCGCGGGCGGGGCAGGTGGCCAGTGCCACCTCCACCGCCTCCGCCACGAAGTCTGCGACCTGCTGCGCCGCGCGGCCGGCGAGGTCGTCGGCCCGCATCGCGGCGACGATGTCGACGCCCTGGAAGAGCGGATCGGCCGCGAGCCGCTGCGGCAGGTCGTTCGGATGTCCGTCGCGGATCCGTGCCGTGGCGGCGTGGCTGTGCGTCCGCATCGCCTCGTGGAGCGTCTGGCGGTCGCCGCCGGCCGTGGTTGCCGCCATCAGGATCTTCTCGCTGGCGAGGAACGGGAGGTGGGCCTCGAGGTTCCTGCGGATCCCGCCCGGCAGCACCACCAGCCCGCCGGCGATGTTGGCGTAGATCACGAGCTGGGCGTCGGTGGCCAGGAAGGCCTGGGGCAGCACCAGCCGCCGCGGCGCCGAGTCGTCGAGGGTCCGTTCCAGCCACTGCGTGGCCGCCGTCTGCCCCGCCGTCGCCGCCAGGCCCATCACGAACCGCGCCAGGCCGCACATCCGCTCGGCCCGCATGGGATTCCGCTTGTAGGGCATCGCCGAAGAGCCCACCTGCTCCTTCTCGAACGGCTCCTCGAGCTCGCCCCAGGCAGCCGCGAGGCGGAGGTCGTTGCCCGCCTTGTGGGTCGATTCCGACACGCCCGCCAGCGCCGCACAGACCTGCGAATCGACCTTTCGCGTGTAGGTCTGGCCAGTCACCTCATAGGACGAATGGAAGCCGAGCTTCTGGGCCACGAGCTCGTCGAGCCGGCGGACCTTCGCATGGTCGCCGGCGAACAGCTCGAGGAAGCTCGCCTGCGTGCCGGTGGTGCCCTTCACGCCGCGGGCCCGGAGCAGCTTGCGGCGGTGCGTGACCTCCTCGAGGTCGAGGATCAGGTCGTGGATCCAGAGGCAGAGCCGCTTGCCGATGGTGGTGGGCTGCGCCGGCTGGAGGTGGGTGCGGCCCAGGCAGACGACGTCCTTCGTCTCGACCGCCTTGGCGGCCAGCCGCTCGATCACCGTGGCCAGGCGGGCCGCGACGAGGTCGAGCGACTCCCGCATCAGGATGAGATCCACGTTGTCGGTCACGTAGGCGCTGGTGGCGCCGAGGTGGATGATCGGCCGGGCCGACGGGCAGTCGTCGGCGAAGGCGTGGAGGTGTGCGAACACGTCGTGCCGCATCTTCCGCTCGTACTCGGCTGCCTTGGCGAAGTCGATCGGCGCCAGGTGCGCCCGCATCTCGGCGAGCTGCCCCTGCGAGATCGGCAGGCCGAGCTCCGCCTCCGCCTCGGCCAGCGCCAGCCACGTCTTCCGCCAGAGCATGTAGCGGTGGTTGTCGCTCCAGAGCCGCGTCATCTCCGCGGAGGCATACCGCGAGGCGAGCGGATTGTCCCAGAGGTCGCGGGGATCGGGCTGGCGGTCGGTGTTCACGGGCGGGCTCCGGACGGACGCGAGGCCGGGGGCGACCCGCGGCCGGCGGACTCACCGCCGCGTGCCATCTTGCAGAACAGCCGCTCCAGTGCCAGCCTCGCCCGCAGACCCCGCGAAGCCTCGCCCTTGAGCGCGAGGTCGAGGTCGAGGAGCCAGACCGGCAGCCGTCGGGCCCGGCGGGGGCCGAGCTGTTGGAGCGACTCCTTCGCCTGGGCCAGAGCCTTCGGCCAGGCGGCCACCCCCGCCTCGCGGAGCGCCTGCTCCACGCCGGCCGGGCGGCCCGCGCCGGCCGGCAGCGCGAGGAGCCGCGCCGCGGTGGACAGCCGGCGGAGCACCGACGCGATCTGGGCCGCGATTCCGATCGGGTTCTCGCCCGCATCGAGCAGGTCGGCGAGCTCGCGGAGCGCGCGAGGCGTGTCGCCCCCCGCCGCCGCATCGACCATGCCCCAGGCCGTCCGCTCCTGCGGCGAGCCGACGAAGTCGTCGATCGCCTCCGGCGGGATGGCTTTCTTCCGCGCCTCGGGGGGCGTCGCGGCGGCGAGCCGCGCGAGGCCCTGGTCGATCTGGCCGAGGTTGCCGCCGAGGCGTTCGATCAGCCGCTGGGCCGTGGCGGCTGCGAGCGTGATGCCATGCCGCGACGTGGCCCACTTCCGGATCCAGCCGCCGAGGTCGGCCTTCGCCGGAAGCGAGGTGTCGATCGCGAGTCCCTGCTTGGCCACCGCCTTCGCCAGACGAGTGGTGGCGGGAAAGCTCTTCACCTCCAGGATCACCAGTCCGCGGCGGCCCCGGTCGGCGGCGGCGATCGCCTCCAGCCGGTCGCGGGCGGCGGTCACGAAGGCGTCGGCCTGCCGAACCACGGCGGCGCGGGTCGCCGACGAGAACATCGGGATCGTGGCCGCCTCGTCGAACACGTCGCGGGGGTCGAGTTCCGCGCCGCCGTCGAACTCCCGCCACGCCCACGACCGGTCGGCCTCGTCGGGGCAGAGCCGCGACCGGATCAGGTCGAGCAGATGGAGCACGAGAAACGGCTCGTCACCGTGGAGCACCACCAGCGACGGTTCGCCGACCTGCCAGTCGTCGGCGGCGGCGAGGATGTCGAGCGCGGAGGTGGTGCCGGCCACGGGCGGCTCGCGGGAGGAGCGGAACGGGAGTTCCGCGACCCGCGGAACGCCGCGAGTGTAGTGCGTGGGCGATCGTGGCGTCAGTCGCCGGGGCTCAGGGAGCCGTGGGCAACGGCCGGAGACCGCCGAGCTTGCCGCCGAACCGCGGGGCCGCGATCGAGATCTCGTTGGGCGACACGGCCGCCCCGACGTTGCCAGCGAGATCGGTCGCCTCGACCCGGATGTGCACCTTCGCAGGCACCGCCTTGTCGGGAGTCCAGCGGTGCTCCCCTTGGTTGTCGATGCCGTCGGCGATCGTGGCCCAGGGGCCTTCGGCGTTGGGCGAATAGAGGACGCGGACTGCCCGCGGCGCGATCAGCGGGTCGCGGACCACGTAGCGGATGACCAAAGCCCCTGCCGGCGTCGAATCGTCGCGGCTGACCGCCACCAGTTCCACCTGCGGCGGGTCCTCGTCCACGCCCACCCAGGCATCGGGGGCCGCACCCGAGCGGGGGCCTCCCGCGCCATCGGCCGCGTCGGACACCATCTCGAGCCGCACGCCGTAGAGACCCGAGGCCGGCAGGGTGACGTCGATCGGGCTGCGGCCGTCGCTATCGACCGCGGACCGCTGCCAGGTGACGCCGCCGTCCTGCGTGGTCCAGAGCTCGGCGCGAAGCTGGCCCGTCGCCGGCCGGGTGTTCGGGATGTCGTAGTCCCAGGCGAACCGCCGCGACTTCGTGAGCTGGAGGGGCCGACCCCGATATTCCAGCGCGTTGCCCGCAGCCGACTGGGCGATGCCGGTCTCGCCCAGGGGCTGCCGCTGCGGAGTCGGGCGGGATCCGGCGTGGGGCAGGAGCGCCGCTGCGGAGGTGTTGGCGGGGCGGACGAGCACGCTCCGCCCGGGACCGGGGGCCGCAGCCGGCGGGGCGTCGGGCTGACCGTCCGACCAGGTGCCGGCAGCTTCAGCCGTCCAGCCATGGCCGTCGCCGGCCGGACCGGGTGCACGGGCCTCGTGGGCGTGGGGAGCGGGGATCTGGACCGACGCGGCCTCCGGCGGCTGGGCGGCGTCCGCGAACGGCTGCCCCGGCAGCGGCGGCACCCCGATTTCCTTGGCGAGCGCCGCCTGATCGATCCCGGGATCGGTCGGCTCGAGCGTGAACTGCTTCGTGGCCTGGTTGCCGGAGGCGTCGGTGATCGCGACCCGCACGGTGAGCGTGGTCACCTTCTCGCCGGCCCACCAGATCTCCTCGCCCACGAGATGGGCCGGCGACTCGCGGGCGAGCACGGCCTGGGCCGCCACCGGCTTCCAGCCGTTGTCGCCGGCGCCGCGGTATTCGACCTTCAAGGACTCGAGCTTCAGCGAGTCGTCGGCGGCGGCGTAGCGGCAGATGATCTCGCCGTCGGCCCCCTTCCAGACCCGTCCCGCGAGCCGGGGGCCGGCGGCATCCACCAGCACGCGGATGTCGGGCCCCTCACCGCCGCGGGAGCGGCCCTTCTTGTCGACGGCCCGGAGGCGAAACCAATACTCGCCGTCGGTCTCGGCGCGGTAGGTGAACGACGTGGCGGAGGGGGCCGCCTCACCCGCCGCCTGCCAGCTGACGCCCATGTCGGTCGAGACGTTGAGCACCACCTTCTGCGGTGCCGCGTCGGCGTCGGGGTCTTCCGACTTCGGGATCCGAAACGGGATTGCGAACGCCCGGTGCTTGGTCCGCACGAGTTCGGGCAGGCCCGGTTGCGCGGGGGCTTGCCCCAGGGCCTGGAGGCCGGCGCCGATGGCGAGCAGCGCGGCGGTGACCCGCAGCCACGAAGCCGGCTGAAGGCCGTCGGAGGATCGCCGGAAACTCAGCAACTCGCCCATGGCGTCAGAGATCGGCAAACGGCCGCCGGAAAAGTCAGCTTTTCTGTCCCAGACGGCACGATCGGCACCGGTCGCCGCGGTCTGCGGCCGTGGGATTGGGCAAGATGCGGCAACCGGCCAACGTGGGCGGATATCTCTAGACCCGATCCGCTCCCGACCGGCATAATCCTCACACGAGGGTTCGATCCGTCAGGCAGCGGATGGGTCTCGTATCAGGTGTCGGGATCGGATCGGTTACCGGCGGGAGCCCCCAGGCCCGTGAACGCGTTCGTGATCAGCGCCGTGCTGCTCGCCCTGGTGGTGGCCGCCGGGGTGGCGGCGATCGCGGCGATTCGCTCCCGAATGCGGGTCGGTGACGATCAGGCAACCTGGGAAAGATCGCTGGCCGACTACAAGAATCTCCGCGACCAGGGTGTGCTGAGCGAAGAGGAATACCGAAACATAAGAACACTCGTCGAGCCGCGCACCCGGTTCGGCGCGCCCGCGCCAGACGCACGGCACCCGCCGTCCGTGGATGCTGCCGGGCTGGAGCATGGGAGGGACTGATCTGATGCCATCCGGGAAAGATGTCGGCGGACTGGGACGCCGGGGCGCTGGCGGGACGACCAAGAAGAACGCCTTCTGTTCGTTCTGCCGCAAGAGCTACCGGGACGTCGGGCCGCTCGTGGAAGGCCCGGGCGACGTCTACATCTGCGGCGAGTGCATCGAACTCTGCCAGTCGATTCTCGACCAGGAGAAGAAGCGGCGCGGCACCAGCAAGCAGCTCTTCACGGCGATCCCGTCGCCCCGCGAGATCGTCTCCCACCTCGACCAGTACGTGATCGGGCAGCAGCACGCCAAGCGGGTGCTCGCCGTCGCGGTTCACAGCCACTACAAGCGGCTCAACCTCGGCCGCGAGGCGGGTGACGTCGAGGTGGACAAGTCGAACATCCTCCTCCTCGGACCGACGGGCTGCGGCAAGACGCTGCTCGCCCGCACGCTGGCCCGGATTCTCGACGTGCCCTTCGCGATCGGCGACGCGACCACGCTCACCGAGGCGGGGTACGTGGGCGAGGACGTGGAGAACCTCCTGCTCAAGCTGCTCAACGCGGCCGACTTCGACATCGAGGCTGCCCAGCGGGGCGTGCTCTACATCGACGAGATCGACAAGATCGGCAAGACGAGCCAGAACGTCTCGATCACCCGCGACGTGTCGGGCGAGGGGGTCCAGCAGGCGCTCCTCAAGATGCTCGAAGGGACCGTCGCCAACGTGCCGCCGCAGGGAGGCCGAAAGCACCCGGAGCAGCAATACATCCAGATCGACACGTCGAACATCCTCTTCATCTGCGGCGGGACGTTCGTCGGGATCGAGAAGATCATCGGCAAGCGGCTCGGCAAGAAGACGATCGGCTTTGGCCAGCACACCGGGCTCCGCCACGATGCCGACCTCGCTGAACTGCTGCCGCACGTCGATTCCGACGACATCCTCGAGTTCGGCCTGATTCCGGAACTCGTGGGCCGGTTGCCCGTGATCTCGTCGCTCCAGCCGCTCGACGAAAAGGCGCTCGTGAACGTACTCAAGGATCCGAAGAACGCGCTCGTCAAGCAGTATCAGAAGATGTTCAGCCTCGAGAGCTGCAACCTGGACTTCACCGACGAGGCCCTGGTGGCGATCGCCCGCAAGGCGATGAAGAAGGAGACGGGTGCCCGCGGGCTGCGGAGCATCATGGAAGACGTGATGCTCGACATCATGTTCGACCTCCCCGAGAACCAGGGAGCGAGCTACCTCATCAACGAGCGAAACGTGGAGGGCACGGAGCCCGTGCTGCCGGTTCGCGAGGCCCGCACGAAGAGCGCCTGAGCGGGGAACGTGGCCGCAGGTTTTCAACCTGCGGGAGGCGAAGTGGCCGCAGGTTTTCAACCTGCGGGGCAGGCATGTGCAGGTTAAAAACCTGCACCCACGTCGGAAAAGTGGCCGCAGGTTTTCAACCTGCGGGGTAGGCATGTGCAGGTTGAAAACCTGCACCCACGTCGGGAAAGTGGCCGCAGGTT
>JBBAVS010000174.1:0-6830 GCA_040397585.1 Pirellulales bacterium | reverse complement strand
GGGCAGGTTGAAAACCTGCCCCCACTTTCCGGCAGATTGAAAACCTGTCGCAACGTACCGGCACCTGCCCCACTTTCAGGGCGGTTCCAAAACTCAGCCGCTCGCCGAGAGCGTGTCGGCGGCCCGACGCGGTCGGCCGGCGTAGCGGGCCACGATCGCCCGCGCCGTCTCGGCGATCCGGTCGCGGACATCGAGCGGCTCGAGCACCTCGACCAGCTCGCCGAGCGCGAGCAGCTGCGGCACCAGCTCGTCGTCCCATCCCCGTTCGATCTCGAGGATCACGCCCCCGTCCGCCTGCTTCCGCACTTTCTGCCGCGGATGAAACGGCTTCTCGACCGCCCACCGCGCCCGCTCGGCCGCGACGCGGATGCGATACCGCCGCGGCGGCGCCGGCGAGCGGAAGATGGTGATGCTGTCGGCGAGCAGGTCGGCGACGGGCGTCGGCGAGCGGTGGAACGTCCGCGACGTCACGCGGGCGTCCGCCACGCGGTCGAGCTTGAAGAACCGCAGCTCACCGGCGTCGCTCGCCGGTCGGCGGCCGGCGGGCGGACTGCGGCGGGCGGCGATGTAGACCGCCCCGTCGTAGAGCACGATCGCCTCCGGGCGGATCGTCGATTTCCTGGGCTTGGTGTCGGCCAGGCTCGTGTAGCGGATCTCCAGCTCCTGCGCGTTGCGGATCGCGCGGTGCACCGCGTTGAGCGTCCGCGGGCGATACTTTCCGCCGGCCGGCCGGGGATGCACGACGAGCCCCTCCTGGTGGTCGCCCACGTAGGCGAGCAGCTCCGGCGTGGCCACGCGCTCGAGCTTGTCGATCACCTGGGCGATCCCCCGCCAATAGACGGTGCCGGCCAGCGGGGCCAAGAGGTCGCGGGCCACGGCAAGCGAGAGGAGTTCGGGCAGCGTGATCGCGGGCGCGGCCAGCTCCTCCGCCCCGCGGCCGGGGCGAATCTCCCAGGCCTGCACCGTGGCGCCGCGGGGTGACCGCTTCTTCGTGACCGCGAGGGCGTAGCCGAAGCGGCCGAGAAACTCCACGTCGCGGCGGATGCTCTTGTCAGACATCTCGTCGATCACGCCCCGATCCTGGAGCCGCTCCTTGAGCTCCGCCGTGGTGAGCGGCTGCCGGGCACCGAACAGGATGTCGATGAGGTGAAAGACGCGGAGCAGCTGTTCGTGGCGGCTGATCGAATCCATGGGGCTCTCCGGCGGTAAGCGGCAGGCCGGCCACGCTGCCCGCCGGGGGGTGGAGGGCCTCGACCGGGCAGGTTCGGTCAGGCTGACGAGCATATCCAGCTCCGAGCCGCCCGCGGCGGGACCAAGGTTGTCCCACGCCGGCCGATGATCCTCGATGTCACCCCTGCCACCCCGTCGCCGGTCCGACCATGCCGCCGTTTCGCTCCCTCGCCAGGATCTCCGCCCGCCTGCTGGCGGCTGGCCCGCCGCAGGCTGGCCCGCCGGGGCCCCGCCACCGGTTTCGGCTGCTCGTCATCGGTCCAGCCGTGCTCGTGCGGGAGGAACCAGGGCCGTGGCGGGTGACCGCCGGCGGCGGAAACGCCCTGCGGCCCGTGGTCGCGGGGCTGGGTGCGGGGGCGGTGGGACGACCGTCGACGGTGCGGGTCGCGGCGGCCCTGCTCGACCCGCTTGATCTCGCGACGAGCGGACACGAGCTGTTGACGGCGCTCCAACCGCATCGGCCGGCGACCAGCGGGGCGGAGTTCTACGGCTGGTCGCTCCTCTACCGGCTCCCTGGCGACGGCGACGCGGCTCGCGTCGATCCGCACGACGACTTCCACGACCTGCCGGCGTTCTACGAGTCGCCGCTGGAACTCGCCGACCGCCAGGAGTTTCTCAGGCGCCGCGGGATTCCCACCCGCGTGCTCGCCTTGCTCACCAATCGCGCCGACTTCGACGTCGCCCCGGATCAGCCCCCGCGCAACCGCTACTTCGACCATGCCCGCTGGCGCTCCGCCGGCGCGGCGGCGGTGTTCGGCGGCTGACACACCCGCTACCCGCGGTCGAACGCCGCGAGTTCCTCCTGGAGGGCGAGCCAGCGCTCCTCGGCGTCGGTCAGCTTCCCGGCCGCGGCCGTGACCACCGCATGCAGCCGCACCGCTTCCTCGGGGTCCGTGGTGGCCAACAGGGTCGCCGAGGCCTGCTTCTTCTCGCCGTCGAGGCGGGCGATCGCCTTCTCCAGGGTGGCGATCTCTTTGCGGATCTCGCGGTCGGTGCGGGCCGCGGCCTTGGGAGCGGACGGCTTGCCCCCCTCCCGCCGTGGCGGCGGAGGCGTGCGGCCCTTGCCGCCCCGGCCGTCGGCCGCCTCGGCGTCGTCGATCTCCTGGGCCACCGCCGCGAGATACGCGGCATAGCTGCCGAGCGTGTTCACCACCCGGCCGTCCTTGACCTCGATCACGGTCGTGGCCACCGCCTGCATGAACGAGCGGTCGTGGCTGGTGAACACGACGGTCCCCTCGTAGGCCACGAGCGCCTCCGCAAGGGCATCGACCGTCTCCACGTCGAGATGGTTGCCCGGTTCGTCGAGCACGAGCACGTTGAAGCTGCCCAGCAGCAGGCCCGCCAGGCAAAGCCGAGCCCGCTCGCCGCCGGAGAGCACCTTCACCTTCTTGTCCACGGCCGAGCCGCGAAACAGCATCGCCCCGGCAACGTCGAGGATCCGCTGCTGCTTCGTGCCGAGCGCCGCGGCCCGCTCCAGGTGGTCGAGCACGGTCTGATCCTCGCGAATGCTCGTGTAGACGTGCTGCGCGTACACACCCTGGTCGCAGCCGTAGCCCCACTTCGCCTCGCCTGACCGCGGCGCGAGCGAGCCGACAACCGTCCGCAGGAACGTGGTCTTGCCCTGGCCGTTGTCGCCCACGATCGCAGCCCGGGAGCCGTGCTCGATCTCGAGATCGATGCCCTCGGCGACGGAGCGGTCGGGGTAACCGATGGCGAGGCCGCGGCAGCGGAGCGCGGGCCCCTTGCGGGGCGAGACGGCCGGGCATTGGATCGCGGCGGTCGGTGCGGCGGTCGCCACGTCCTCGACCTCCAACCGCTCCAGCTGCCGGGCCTTCGACTTGGCCCGCGAGGCCGTCGAGGCCCGGGCCTTGTTGCGGGCGATGAAGTCCTCCAGCTGCCGCCGCTTGGACAGCACGGCGGCGTTGGTTCGCTCGACGTGGGCCGCCTTCTCCCGCTGGTAGTCGAGGAAGGCGTCCACCTTGCCCGGATACATCGTCAGGCCGCCCGCCGTGAGGTCGAGCGTCTGGTCGCAGGTGGAGCCGAGAAACGCCCGGTCGTGCGACACGATCAGGCAGGCCTCGCGATAGCCGCGGAGAAAGTGCTCGAGGAGGATCTGGGTGCGGAGGTCGAGGAAGTTGGTCGGCTCGTCGAGCAGGAGGAGATTCGGCTCGTGAAGGAGCAGGGCGGCGAGCTTCACGCGGGTCTGCCAGCCGCCGGAGAGTTCCGCCACCGGCCCGGTGAGCCGGGTGCCCTTGATCTCGAAGTCGCCCGCGACCTCGCCGCACTTCCAGTCGGCCTGCTCGCTGTCGCGCCTGAGGAAATCCAGGGCCGACTCGCCGGGCAGGAAGGGGTCGTGCTGCCGTAGGTAGCCGATCCGCAGCCGCGGGTGGCGGACGATCTCGCCCGAGTCGAGTTCCTCCTCGCCGAGAATCACCCGCAGGAGAGTGCTCTTGCCGGCGCCATTGCGGCCGATGAACCCCACCCGTCCGTCGTCGGTGATCGTGGCCGAGGCCTCGTCGAGGAGCACCTGGTCGCCGTAACGCTTGCAGGCATTTTTGATGTCGAGCAGGACGGCCATCAGGCAAACTTCGGGGCAGGGGTGGTCATCGGCGCGGGCCGGGCGACCGGAGCGTAGGCGGGAGCCGCCGGGCCGCCAAGGTCGCCAGCGCCGGGACGATTCGTTACCATACTCCATCCTGGGCCGGGCAGGATCGCCCCCCGAATCCACGGTTGAGTCAAGGAATACTTCATGCCTTCATCCTCCCGCCGCAGCTTTCTCGGAACCACCACGCTCGCCGGCGCCGGCTATTTCGTGGCCGCCGGCACCCGCACCGCCTGGAGCACCTCCGCCAACGAGCAGCTCAACGTCGCCTGTATCGGCGTGGGGGGCAAGGGGGGCAGCGACTCCGACAACGCGGCCTTGTTCGGCAACGTGATCGCAATCTGCGACGTGGACCGCAACACGCTCGAGAGCAAGGGCAAGTCGGAGAAGTTTCAGGCCGCCGAGCGGTTCACCGACTTCCGCGAGCTGTTCGCCAAGCACGGCAAGAACATCGACATGTGCACCGTGTCGACCCCCGACCACATGCACGCCCCCGTCACGCTCGAGGCGCTGCGGCTGGGCATCTCCTGCTACACGCAGAAGCCGCTCACGCGGACGATCTACGAGGCGCGGTTGCTCACGACGTTGGCCAAGGAGATGGCAGACAAGGGCGTGGTCACGCAGATGGGCAACCAGGGCACGGCGCTCGACTCGTCGCGGGAGGCGATTGCCCAGATCAAGACGGGCGTGCTCGGACCCCTCAAGGAGGTCTACGCCTGGTCGAATCGCCCGGTCTGGGCCCAGGGGCCCGGCCGGCGGATGAACATCCGCAAGTACCAGACGCAGGCGATGAAGGAGGTCGACGAGCAGGAAGACTCGTCGGTCACCGCCGCCGAGGTCTCGGAGATCGTGGCCGACCTCTTGACGAAGAAGCAGCAGGAGATCGGCAAGGCTCTCGAGCGGGTCGACTGGAAGGCCTGGCTGGGCGTGGCCCCGTCGCGGGAGTTCTGGCCCGGCCTCTATCACTCGTTCCAGCACCGCGGCTGGTGGGACTTCGGCACCGGTGCCCTCGGCGACATGGCCTGCCACCAGCTCACCGTGCCCTACGCGGCCTGCGGCCTCCGCGATCCGGTCTCCGTGGTGGCCCGCACCACGGGGCACGACTTCGACAGCTTCCCGGCGAGTTCGATCATCCGGTTCGAGTTCCCCGCCACGGCCGAGCGGCCGGCGATCCCGTTCTGGTGGTACGACCGCAAGGGCAACAAGCCGCCGATGGAGGTGTTCACCAAGTGGGGCATCGACAAGGTGTCCGACAGCGGTGTGCTGGTCGTGGGAGAGAAGGGGGCCTTCTACAGCAGCGACGACTACTGCGGGAAGTACGAGCTCAAGGGCGTGCAGCCGGTGACGGCCGAGTACGAGAAGGCCGAGGACCAGGGCAAGGGCTTCGACGTCAACAACATGCACGAGTTCTTCCGCGCCAAGCGGGAGGGCAACTACGCGATCGCGAAGTCCAACTTCATCGACCGGGCCGGCCCGCTCACCGAGACGATCCTGCTGGGCAACCTCGCGGTCTGGGCCGCCGCCCAGGGAGGCGCCGACGGCGAGATGGGCGACTGGGGCGAGAAGGTCGAGTGGGACGCCAAGAACCTCAAGGTCACCAACCTCGAGTCGCTGAAGACGCCGAAGGTGGCCGACCTGGTGAAGCCCGTCTATCCCGCCGGCTACCGCCTCGACTGAAGAGAGCCATGCGACTTTTCCCACTGCTGCTTGCGGGGTGTCTCCTCGCGCCCTGCTCGATTCGTGCGGCCGATTCGGCCGACGTGGCGACCGCCAGGAAGCGGGTCGAGGCGACCGGCAGTGGCGCCGCGTGCGTGGTCGATGCCGCGGGCACGGTCACGGAGATCGTCGTCACCGACGGCTCGGGTGTCACGGCCGACGACGTCAAGCTCTTTGCCCGGCTCGACGGGCTCACGAAACTGCAGATCCTCAACTGCCGCGGCTTCGACGACGCGATGGTGGCGGACCTCAAGGGCCTCCGGGGCCTGACGTCGCTGGCGATCACCAACAGCGGGATCACCGACGCGGCCGTGGAGACGATCGCGGCGGCGTTTCCCGACCTCGTCGAACTCGACCTCTCCAGCAACACCAACCTCACGGGCGCCGCCATGAAGTCGATCGCGTCGCTGGCGAAGCTCGAGCGGCTGTCGCTCGTGCAGACGCGGTTCAACGACCTCAACACCCGGCGGCTCTCCAAGCTCGGGGAGCTGAAGGCGCTCGACCTGCGGGGCAACATGGAGGCTGGCGACATGACGCTCGGCGTGGTCGGCCGACTGCCGAATGTGCGGGCCTTCAAGCACCGCAGCACGGTCGTCACCGACGACGGGCTGGCCCAGCTGGCCGCGGCCCCGGCGCTCGACTCGCTCCTCGCCCAGGACTTCGCGATCACCAACGCGTCGGGGCCGCACCTGGCCGCCATGAAGAATCTCGCGTCGCTCGAGATCTTCCGCTGCCAGGGCTTCGGCACCGAGGGCCTGCTCGCCCTCGCCCCGCTCGACAAGCTCAGCCGGCTCACGCTCCGCGACCTGCCCGAGGTGGGCGACGCGGGCCTGGCCGTGCTGGCCGACCTGCCGGCCCTGAAGCGGCTCTACCTCCACGAACTGGCGTCGGTGGGTGATGCCGGCCTCGCGCACCTCGCCGCCGCGAAGAACCTCGAGGTGCTCGATCTCTGGAGCGTGCCGAAGATGACCGACGCCACGGTGGCCGTGATCGCGAAGCTGCCGAACCTCAAGGAACTCTCGATCCGTGAGACCGGCTGCTCGGAGAAGGCCCTCGAGATGCTCGCCGCCATCCCCACGCTCGAGTCGTTGACGTTCAAGAACGGCGCGGTCTCGCCGGCCATGGCCGACAAGGTCAAGGCGGCGAAGGCCTGGAAGAAGCTCGACCTCGCGAAGTAGGCACGGGCATCCGCGATCCCGTGGGGGGAAGGTTTTCAACCTGCCGCAAAAGTGGGGGCAGGTTTTCAACCTGCCCATGCTGCAACCGGCTGGGGATCCCGCAG
>JBBAVS010000173.1:0-6896 GCA_040397585.1 Pirellulales bacterium | reverse complement strand
AGGAAGCGTAACCGCGTCAGCGCTCCGATCGCGTCCACCATCCGCGCCGATCTCGGCCGCCGATCCCCATCGCTCACGCGATTGGGCTTCCTGATCCGGCGTTACTGCGGGCCGATGGACGGCGGGCACTTGGCGAGGAAGTCCCGCGGGCCGCGGGTCGTGTAATACGGATAGGCGACCGCCCCCGTCGGCGGACCGGCTGGCTGCGTGGAGCCGTAGTCGCTGCTGGCGAGCGCCGCCTTCTCCTCGGGCGTGAGGTGGTGCTTGGCGAGGCCGCCGTAGCGGCCGACGTGCCGCGGATGGCAGGCGCCCCCTTCGCATTCCTGGCAATCCCCGCCCGGCTGGCAGGTGCCGGTGGGGCAGCCTTCGGGGCCGCACTGGCCGCTCTGGCACGCGCCGTCCTGGCACGGCCCCCCGACGCTGGCCGCATGGTGGCCGTGGGGACCGTCGGTGTTGAGCAGGAAGAGCCGGTCCACGATCGAGCAGCCGCTCGAGGTGGCAAGCACGGCAGTCACGACGGCGAGGCCCAGGGCACGCGACAGCGTTTTCATGGCGGGATTCCCGGTGGGCGGACGCTCCGCGCGGGCACTCCGCCCGCGGCCGATCATCCGCATGTCACCGGTGGTATCGGTCGTACCGCCGGCGCCGGTTGAGAAAACCCTGCGGCCGCGAAGCTGGGCAAGCCGGGGGGCCGCGTCAGCCGCGGAACCGGCCGGCGATCAGCGCGATGTTCTGGCCGCCGAAGCCGAACGAGTTGGAGAGGGCCTGGTCCACCCGACCCTCGCGGACCTTGTTGGGCACGTAGTCGAGGTCGCAGTTGGGATCGGGGTTCTCGTAGTTGATCGTCGGCGGCAGCAG
This sequence comes from Pirellulales bacterium, assembly GCA_040397585.1. Taxonomy (GTDB): domain Bacteria; phylum Planctomycetota; class Planctomycetia; order Pirellulales; family UBA1268; genus QWPN01. The sequence goes on along the minus strand of JBBAVS010000173.1, from coordinate 6,038 downwards.
CCCATCGCGGATCGACAGCAGGCAGACGATCAGCTCCGTCGCCCCGGCGGCCGCGATCAGGTGCCCCATCATGCTCTTCGTGCTCGACACGGGGATCTGGTAGGCATGCTCCCCGAACACCTTCTTGATGGCCAGCGTCTCCACCTTGTCGTTGACGTCGGTGCTCGTGCCGTGGGCGTTGATGTAGTGGATGTCGTGCACGCCCAGTCCGGCGTCCTGCAGGGCCATCGTGATGCAGGCGGCCGCGCCGCGGCCCTCGGGATGCGTGTCGGTGATCCGGTAGGCGTCGGCGGTCGAGCCGTAGCCGAGGATCTCCCCGTGGATCTTCGCGCCGCGCCGCTTCGCGTGTTCCAGCTCCTCGAGCACCACCATCGCGGCCCCTTCGCCGAGCACGAAGCCGTCGCGCTCGTTGTCGAACGGCCGGCTGGCCCGGTGGGGCTCGTCGTTCCGCGTGGAGAGGGCCGTCAGGAGGTTGAAGCCCGTCACGCCGAACGGGTGGATCATGCTGTGCGTGCCCCCCGAGAGCATCACGTCGGCCTCACCGCGACGGACGATCTCGCAGGCCTCGCCGATCGCCTGACTGGAGGCGGCGCAGGCGGTGAGGCAGTTGAGGTTCGGTCCCTGGGCGTTGAACAGGCCGGCCAGATGGCCGGCGGGCATGTTCGGCTCCTGCTCCACCTCGGAGAGCGGATGGAGCGTTTCCAGGCCGAGCTTGGTGAACTTCGCCACGTCGAGGGTGTCGCCTTCGATCGAGGCCATCATCATCCGCGTGAAGGCGTCGAAATCCTGCTGGCCCTCGCCGCTGCCGAGGTAGATGCCCAGCCGCGTCGGATCACCCGGCAGCCCCTCCGGCAGCCCGGCGTCGCGCATCGCCTGCAGCGCCGCACCGGCCGCGAACCGCGTGTGCCGGCCGCAGAACTCCCAGGCCTTGGGATCCTGCCCCTCGGCGGCGATCTCCCAGCCCCTCACCTCGGCCGCGATCTTCGTGGGAAACTTCGAGGCGTCGAAGATCGTGGTCCGCCCCACGCCCGAAGCGCCGGCGACGAGATTCTTCCAGAGCTGCTCCACGTTCACACCCAGGGGCGTGATGCAGCCGATGCCCGTGATCACCACCCGCCGCCTGCCGCTGGACATCGCCCGCCTCCGCGTCGCCTCACCAGTCGGGCCGCGACAGCGGATTGCCCGCCTCGTCGCGTCCGACCTCGTAGATGTGCATCTGATCGAGCCACCGGAGCAGCTCCTCGGTCTCGAAGAGCTTCGGCACGCCCTCGCCCGGCTCGAGATGGGCGAAGAAGAGCTCGGCCTGCCCCTGCACCCGGTCGCCGACCGTGCTGGTTACCTTGGTGAGCGAGCCGGCCGGCTTGAGGTCGAGCACCTCGGCCTTGAAGCGGATCGTGTCGCCCGGCACGGCGTCGAAGAAAAACTCCGCCGCCGCCACCTTCGCAAGCACCACCCGCCGGTTGAAGTCGATCGCGTCGGCCACGAGCAGGCCGGCCGCCTGCGCCATGCCCTCCACGATCAGCGAATTGGGCATGATCGCCACGCCCGGAAAGTGGTCGTGGAGGTGCTCCTCGGCCAGCGACACGTTCTTCACGGCCGTGGCGTGGCGGCCGCGGACAAACTCCTCGTAGCGATCGATCCAAAACCAGCGCATGAATCCGTTCCCGGCGGTCTGCCGCCTGCTCCGGGGGAAACGCGGCCGGACACGACGGCAGCGGCCCGGCCCGCCGCTCAGGCGGCCAGCTTGCTCTGCACGTACCGCACCATGTCTTCCACGGTGAGGGTGTTCGCAAAGTTCTGGACGCTCGGATTCGCCTCGAACTTGGACAGATCCGCGAACGGCATCCGCGCCTTCAGCGCCGCGATTCCGACCGCCGTCACCTTGCCGTCGGCCACGAACTCGGAACTCGAGAGCACGTCTTCGGGGAACAGCTCGCCCCGCGAGATCTTGATGTTGAAGGCCTTCTCCAGCCGGAACACGATGTCGAGGAAGTCGATCGACTCGGCCCCCAGGTCGCCCACCATGGTCGCGGCAGGGGTGACGTCATCCTCATCGACGCCCAGCGCATCCACGAGGGCGGACTTCACCTTGTCAAAGATTTCTTCGCGGGACGGCATCGACGATTCACCTTGGCGTAGGGGGAGGAACAGCGGCTCGGCCGAACACGCTGTGTTGTAATGTCGGCCGGCGGCGATGGAAACCCGAAGGTGCCCATTTTTCGCCCGCGGAACGGGGCCAAACGGCACAATCCGCCGCGTTTTTCCCGAATTCGGGCCGGCCGGCGTCAGCCGCCGGAGGCCGCGAACGTGGCCGCCGGGGCAGCCCCCCCGGTCATGGAGGCGAAGGGCTTCGGCTGGCCGGCACCCCGGGCGGGGTGGAGCAAGGCCCAGAGTTTCCGCATTTCGGAGCGGACCCGGGCGTCGAGGGCGGCCCCGTGGGCGAGCCGGTCGGCCATGTTGTAGCGCTCGAGCACCAGTCGGGCGGTGAGGCTCGTCCGGTCGCCGACGGAGCCGCTGGCCTTCACGGTGGTGGTCTTCTCGTCCTGGGCGGTGACCTGGGCATGGACGGTCAGCACCCTGCCCGGCTCGACGAAATCGCCATACTTCACGTTCTTCGCCACCCGCAGGACCACCATGCTGTGCGCGAAGTCCTCGCCGAGCCGGATCGTCCACGCCGCCGCCTGGGTCATCGCCTCGAGCATCAGCACGCCGGGCAGCACCGGGAACCGCGGGAAGTGATCCCCCAGATACTCCTCGGCGAGCGACACCGTCTTGATGGCCGTGATCGACTTGCCAGGCTCGATCTCGAGCACCCGATCGAGCAGCGTGAATCGCATGATGACCTCCTTCGCCGGACGAGCCGAGAGTATAGGAGGCTGGGGGTGCTCCACAACCTCGCCCGCGCCCCGGCGGGACGCATCTGCCACGCTGACAGCCGTCACGACCGGCGCGACTGCCAACCTTTCACGCGCCGGCCCGACGGAGCCCGATTTTCGGCCGCGAGAACCGTCCTGACCGCGGTGTTCGGGCGTTCATGACGACTGGCACGCTGTTTGCATTTTCGGATGCCGAGGTCCGCCGGAACGTCCGGCGCGTCACCAGCCTTGATCATCAGGGCCTCACCACCAGGAAGCAGAGGAGCATCATCATGCCGACATTCCGCCCGGGATTCGCGCTCCCGTTCGACGAGCTGCGCGAGGAACTCGACCGCGTCTGGACCACGCTCACCGCGGCCCCGCCGCTTCATGGCTGGGGCGTGCGGCCCGGCTCGGGTGTGTTTCCCGCGGTGAACGTCAGCGAAAGCCCCAGCGCGGTCACGATCGAGGCGGAACTGCCTGGCCTCGACGCCGCCGACGTCGAAATCACGGTGCACGGCGACGAGCTCGTGCTCAAGGGGTCGCGGCCGGCGGAGCCCGAACCGACCCGGGCCGACGAGGCCGGCACGCCGGCGGCGGAGGAACGGGTCACGTGGCACCGCCGCGAGCGGGGCGGCGGCGCGTTCGAACGGCGGCTGACCCTGCCCGTGGCGGTCGATGCCACGCGGGTGGAGGCGCGGCTCGTCCAGGGCGTGCTCACGGTCACCTGCCCGAAGACCGCGGCCAGCCAGCCGCAGAAGGTCGAAGTCCGCTCGTCGTGAGCCGACCCGAGTCCGGTTCCCATTCCAACCCCCTGTCCAGGAGGATCGATCCATGGTCACCCAGTCCGAACCGGCCGCCGTGCGACCGGAGCGTTCCCTCACCTACCAGCCCCACGTCGACATCCGCGATCGCGGCGCCGAGGTGGTGTTCGTCGCCGACGTGCCCGGCGCCCGCGCCGAGGGCATCGACGTGACGTTCGACGGCGGCGTGCTCTCGATCCGTGCCGACGTCGCGCCGCGGAGCCTGCCCGGCCGCGTGGTGCGGCAGGAGTATGGCGTCGGCGACTACCGCCGGTCGTTCCGGCTCGGCGATGGCTTCGACGCCACCGCGATCGCGGCCGACTACCGCAGGGGCGTGCTCACGATCCGCGTGCCGCGGGCCGCCGCGGCCCTGCCGCGGAAGGTGCCGGTGGCCGGCGCCGGCTGACGTCCGGCCCGCCCGGGCCACACGGTATGCTGCGAGGCCGCGGGAGCGACGCATCCCGCGGCCTCGTTCGCGCGCGTGCCCGGTCGACCCCGTCATGACGCTCATCCTCACGCCCCGCGCCGGTGCCGCTCCGCTCGCGATCGACCTCGCCGGCGTGGTGCCCGAGCGGCTCGCACCGCTCACGCCCGCCGAGGCCGCTCGGCTCCGAGTGCAGGCTGATGGCCGCGGCTGCGAACTCGGCGACCTGTTCACGGTGGCGGGCGTCGCGACGGACCTCGTGATGGAGTGCCGGGGCGACTTCCGCCGCGTGCACCGCGTGGCCGCGGGGATGCAGTCCGGCGTGGTGCGGATCAAGGGCAGCGTGGGCCGCCATGCCGGCGCGGGCATGGGCGGGGGCCGACTGGAGATTGACGGCGATGCCGGAGACTGGCTGGCGTGCGAGCTCGCCGGGGGCGACGTGTTCGTGGCGGGCAGCGCGGGGGACAACGTCGCCGCGGCGCTGCCCGGCAGCCAGCTGGGGATGCGCGGCGGCCGCGTGGTCGTGGCGGGCCGTGCTGGCAGCCTGCTCGCCTCCCGGCTCCGCCGCGGCGTGGTGGCCGTCGGCGGGGACTGTGGCGCCGCCGCCGGCTTCGAGATGCGGGCCGGCTCGGTGGTGGTCGGAGGAGCCCTCGGCCCCCAGCCGGGGCTGGGCATGCGGCGGGGCTCGGTGATCGCCCTGGCCGACCAGCCCCCGCCCCCCGCCACGTTTCGCCGTGGGGCCATGTGGCGCCCCCCGTTTTTGCACCTGCTTCTCCGCTCGCTCGCCGCGGCGGGCTTCGCCCCAGCGGCCGGGGTTTTTCCGGAAACCTGGCGGCAGTGGCACGGCGACACCCTGGCCGGCGGCCGGGGAGAACTGCTCCATCCCGGCTGATTTTTCCGGGCGGCATGCATGAGCCTTTGAACGCGGCGGATCCTCGGCTATCTTTTGGGGTTCCCTGAGTTCAGGCCTCCAGAAGTCATTCCATGCCCACGATCAGTCAGCTCGTTCGCAATCGCCGCCGCCCCAAGCGGAAGTTCTCCAAGTCGCCCGTGCTCGACCGCTGCCCGCAGAAGCGCGGCGTGTGCCTGCAGGTCCGGACGATGACGCCCAAGAAGCCGAACTCGGCCCTGCGGAAGATCGCCCGTGTGCGGCTTTCGAACCAGAAGGAAGTCACCGTCTACATTCCGGGCGAAGGTCACAACCTCCAAGAGCACTCGATCGTGCTGGTGCGTGGCGGCCGTGTCCGCGACCTTCCGGGCGTTCGCTATCACATCATCCGCGGGGCACTCGACACGCTGGGCGTGCAGGGCCGGAAGCAGTCTCGCAGCCTCTACGGCGCCAAGAAGGGCTAATCTCGAAAGCACACGACCATGGGAAACATCACCGCCAGCCGCGAACAACTTCGTCCTGACCCGCGCTACGGGTCGCTGCTTGCCAGCAAGTTCATCAACTGCCTGATGGAGGACGGCAAGAAGAGCGTCGCCCAGAACATCTTCTACAAGGCGATGGACATCGTCGCGAAGAAGATCACCGACGCCGAGCCGATCGAGATCTTCAATCGGGCTCTCGAGAACGTGAAGCCCGCCGTCGAGGTCCGCTCGAAGCGGGTCGGCGGTGCCGCCTACCAGGTGCCGATGCAGGTCAACCGCAACCGGCAGCAGTCGCTGGCGATCCGCTGGATTCTGCAGGCCGTGCGCGAGAAGAAGGGCCGCGGCACCTACGAAAAGCTCGCCGAGGAAATCATCGCCGCCTACAAGCGGGAAGGCGCCGCAGTGACCAAGCGCGACAACGTGCACCGCATGGCGGATGCGAACAAGGCCTTCGCGCATTTCGCCTGGTAAGACCAGGCGAAATGCCGGTTTCAGCGGCACTGCCCTCCGTGGCCAGTGCCCGAGAGAGCCCAGGATCGCTCCTGCGATCCTCGCCTGGTAAGACCAGGCGAAATGCCGGTTTCA
>JBBAVS010000172.1:0-6944 GCA_040397585.1 Pirellulales bacterium | reverse complement strand
GCGAGCCGGAGAACGCTCAGCGTTCCCAGATACCTGCCTGGCCGAGGCATTCATCGACCGACACGCGGAGCGACCGCGGAGCGGCGTGGCCGGAAGCCGCGAGCGACTCCGCGACGTTGTGGCCGATCCAGCGGGCGAGCCACTCGGCCGTGGTGTTGGCGATCGGGAGGATCATGCACTCGTCGGCGGGAAACACCCAGCGGCGGCGGTCGCGGAAGGTCACCGTGGTCTCGTCGCCTCCGTGTGGCCCGCGGGCCGTGACCACCGCGAGCCGGTGATTGTCGGCGGGCAGGAGCATCTTGTGGTCGAGCCGCGCGACCACCGCGGTGATCGCATCGCGGAGCGCGATGAAATCGACCACCATCCCGTGAGCATCCGGCACGCCACCGACGTCCACGCCCACCGTCCAGTTGTGGCCGTGAACCGGTTCGCAGAGTTCGTCGGTGAGGGTGATGAAGTGGCCGGCGGAGAAGACGTGGACGGCCTTGCGGAGCCGGACTTCGTAGCGTTCGGTCATGGCGTGGGCGGGGCAGCCGGGGTGACGGGGGGCGTGAACGGGGCGATGCGGCCCGAGCGGCCCTGAATATAGAGGGCCGCCGCCACGATGTCGGCGGTGGTCCCCGGGTTGAGCCGCCGCGGCGCGCGGAGCGAGGTGTCGAAGGCGGCCCGGGCTGCCTGCCGCTCGGCTTCGGGCAGGCGGAGGATCGCGGCGGCGTGGGCCGACACCGTGGCGGCCGCCGCCGCGCCGTGCTTCCGCGCGATCAGGGAGTCGGGCGCGCGGGCCAGTTGCCTGAGGTGGCAGTCCACGATCGCCTCGAGGAGCGGGAGGCCGGCTTCGAGGGCGTCGCCCAGATCGGCGGCCGCGCCGGCGAACAGCGGGCCATAACCCTCCGCCCAGAGGCGGGCGATCTGGTCGCGTTCCGCCGCGGCCCGCATCGCGGCGCGGAGGTCGGTCGGCGGCGGGCCGGCCACGTCGTCGCGGTCCACCCGGCCCAGTCCGCCGGGGTGGGCGATCGCGATGGCCCGGTAGACGTCGGCCGCGTCGGCCGCATCGAGCCGTTCGAGCACGCGGTCGACCGCGGCGGCGTCGAGCGGTTCGCCGTCGGGGACCGCTGCGAGCGGCGCCGTGAGGAGGATGATGCCGAGGTTGGCATTGGTGTCGGCGGCGGCCCGGGCGGCCACGACCGCGTCGTGAATGGTGCGGCCCAGCGGCCGCTCCGCAGCCTGCTCGAACGCCGGTGCGATCGCCACGGCGGCGGCCACGAGGTCGGCGTGCGTCAGATCGTCGAACGACGCTCCGGGATGCACGTTGCCCGGCTTGACCGCGGTCGCCTCGAGGATGCCGGCGACGGCCGCACACCACCCGCGGCTGCCCACGGCAAAGCGGAGGCCGGCGGCGGCGGCGGGCGCGACAACGCGGGAGGCTGCGGCGGGAATGTGAGCGTCTCGGAAGGGCGTGGTGTCGCGCCGATGGCGGGTTCAAGGGTACACTGCCCGAGGCGGCTCCGGATGGTGGGCTGCCCGGCCTGGGAGCGACGACACGCATGGCGACGGTCAACCACGAGGCGGCGACCACCTTCGGGCCGGAGTGCTTCATCAACCGTGAGCTGGGCTGGCTCGACTTCAACCAGCGGGTCCTGGAGGAGGCCGAGAATCCCGACAATCCGCTGATGGAGCGGCTGAAGTTCCTGGCGATCTTCAGCTCGAACCTCGACGAGTTCTTCATGATCCGCGTGTCGGGCCTGCGGGAGCAGGCCTTCGGCGAGAGCGCTCCCCAGGACTATTCGCCCGACGGCATGTCGGCGCTGGTCCAGCTCAAGGCCCTCGCCTGCCGGACGCAGGAACTGGTGGCTCGGCAGTATGCCTGCGTGCGGGAGAGCATCGGCCCGGCGATGGCGGCCGAGGGCTTCCGACTATTGCGCTACGAATCGCTCGAGGGCGATCAGCGGGAGCAGGTGGACCGCTTCTTTCGCGAGCGGGCCCTGCCGATCCTCACGCCGATGGCCGTGGACCCGGCCCATCCGTCCCCTCGCTACCACAACCGCGGCCTCTATCTCGGCGTGATGCTTCATCGCGGCGAGGGGCTCGGTCCGAAGCGGATGTTCGCGGTGGTGCAGGTGCCTCAGGTGCTGCCCCGGATCGTGGCGCTTTCCGGGGGCGAGCCCGGCACCTTTCCGTTCGTGCTCCTCGAAGACATCGTCTCGGCGCGGCTTCCCGAACTGTTCGGTGGCTTCGCCGTCGAGTCCTGGACCGCCTTCCGGATCACCCGTGACAGCGACGTCGACCTGCTCGAGCAGGAGTCCGACGACATGCTCAAGCTCATCGAGGATCGGATCAAGGCCCGGCAGCGGGGCCAGGCCGTGCGGATCGAAATCGCCTCCAAGGCCGACGACACGCTCGCGGAAATGATCATCGACGAGGAAGGGCTGCAGGGAAATGCCCATGGCCAGTGCGACGACTACAGCGAGGTCTACCGGATCGATGGCCCGCTCGACCTCACCGCGCTCTGGGAGCTCTACAAGCTGTCCGGCTTCGACCGGCTGCACGACAAGCCGTTCACGCCGCGGCTCCCCCGGGGCCTCGAGCGGCGCAGCCCCGACATCTTCGCCTCGATCGCCCAACGCGACATTCTCCTCCATCATCCCTACGAGTCGTTCGATCCGGTGGTCGAGTTCGTGACGGCCGCGGCGGCCGATCCCCGGGTGCTCGCCATCAAGCAGACGCTCTACCGCACCAGCGGCGACTCGCCGATCTCCCGGGCGCTGATGGCGGCGGCCGAGTCGGGCAAGCACGTGACCGCGCTCGTGGAGCTCAAGGCCCGGTTCGACGAGGCCAACAACGTGAGCTGGGCCCGGCAGATGGAGCGGGCCGGCGTGCACGTGGTGTTCGGCTTCCTGGACCTCAAGACCCACTGCAAGGTGTCGATGGTGGTCCGCCAGGAGGGGCAGGGCCTGCGCCGCTACGTCCACCTCGGCACGGGCAACTACAACCCCACGACCGCGCTGCTCTACACCGATGTCGGGCTGTTCACGGCTGACGAGGCCATGGCGGAAGACGCGTCGGCCCTCTTCAACCTGCTCACGGGCTATTCGCAGGGGCATCGCTGGCAGCGGCTGATCGTGGCCCCGAACGACCTCCACCAGCGGACGATCGAACTCATCGACGAGCAGGCGCAGCTGGCCCGGGAGGGGCGGCCGTCGCGGGTCTTCGCGAAGCTCAACGCGCTGGTCGACCATCGCGTGATCGAAGCCCTGTACCGCGCCAGCCAGGCCGGCGTGCCGATCGACATCGTCGCTCGCGGCATCTGCGGCCTGCGGCCCGGGGTGCCCGGGCTGAGCGAGACCATTCGCGTGCGGAGCATCATCGACCGGTTTCTCGAGCACAGCCGGGTCTACGTGTTCGGTCCCGACGAGGATGCGAAGGTCTTTCTGTCGAGTGCCGACTGGATGCCGCGGAACTTCTTCCGGCGGGTCGAGGTGATGTTTCCGGTGCTCGCGCCCGATCTGGTCGCGCGGATCCTCCGCGAGATCCTGCCCGTGTATCTCGCCGACAACGTGCGGGCGCGGCGCCTCGACCCCGACGGGGCGTGGCGGATGCTCGGGCCCGGCGCGGGGCAGCCGCCGCGGCGCTGCCAGCATGAGTTCCTGGAGCAGCGGCCGGTCGCGGGGGCCGACGCCGACGCGAAATCGCCGCCGGCGTGAGGCGTGAAGCCGCCGCGGGGAGGGCGTCGCCTTGAGAGGTGGCGAAGCCACTTCTAGAATCGATTCGATTCGTTTCCCCGGCCGCGGAGAGCCCGGTTCGATGGCGGAGGACTACTACCAGACACTCGGCGTGCCGCGGACGGCGTCCGCCGAGGACATCCGCAAGGCCTATCGGGAGCTCGCCCGCAAGTATCACCCTGACCTGCATCCCGACGACGACGCCGCGAAGGAGAAGTTCAAGCAGGTGCAGGCCGCGTTCGACGTGCTCAACGACTCGAGCAAGCGGGAGATGTATGACCGCTACGGCAGTTCCTTCGAGGGCGTCGGGGCGGGAGGGCCACGCGGCGGCGGCTGGGGCGGCGGCCCGTTTCCCGGAGCGGGCGGATTCCCCGGCGGGGGTGGCGGCGGCGAGATCGACCTCGAGAGCCTGTTTGGCGGCAGCGGAGGGTTTGAACAGCTCTTCGGCGGCGGCCGGCCGCGGACGGCGGGCACGGGGGGGCGGCGGCGACGGCAGACGCAGACGCCCGGGGCGGATGTCACGGCGCGACTGAGCATTCCCTTCACGCTCGCCATCGACGGCGGCAAGGCAGACGTGACCGTCGATCGCGGCGGCACGAAGGAGACGATCAGTGTCACCATCCCACAAGGGGTTCCCGATGGGGCCCGCATGCGGTTGCGCGGTCAGGGGGAGCCCGGCACGGGCGGCGGGCCGGCGGGCGATCTGCTGCTCGAGGTGGGCATCGAGCCTCATCCGGTGTTTCGGCGCGACGGTGACACGCTGGAGGTGACGCTCCCGATCACGCTGTCCGAGGCGCTCCGGGGGGCCAAAGTAGACGTCCCCACGCCCTGGGGCACGATCGCGCTCAAGGTGCCGCCGCGGACCAGCAGCGGCCGCAAGCTCCGGGCGGGTGGCATGGGCGTGCGGCATGCCAACGGCTCGAAGGGTGATCTGATCGCCGAGGTGCAGATCGTCCTCCCCGAAGCGACCGATCCGGCGGCGCTCGACCGCTTGGCGGAGGCGGCGGAGGCCGCCGGAGCCGCGGGGGCGAATCCACGGGCCACCCTCACGTGGTGAAGCCGCGGCCGGCCGGGTTTTCGCGCGGGATGCGGCTGCTGCGGCCGGCGGATTTTTCGCGGGTGTATGACACCCGGCAGAGCGCGGCGGCGGGGCCGCTGGTGCTCTATGCGGCGGCTCACCATGCGAATCCTGCCGGTGTCCGCGTGGGCCTGTCGGTGTCGCGGCGAATCGGCGCGGCGGTCGTGAGGAACCGCTGGAAGCGGCGGCTGCGGGAGGCGTTTCGCCAGGTGCGAGCCACGCTGCCCGCGGGCAACGACTTCGTGATCGTCGTCCGCTCGGGCGAGCCGCCGGGCGGCGCGGCGGGCGTCCGCGACATCGAAACGGCCATCGCTGCGCTCGCGGCCCGGGTCGTGGGCCGGAGGGGCTATGCCGCTGCCCTGCCTCGGCCCCGCGACGACGCGGCGGCGAAGCCGAAGCGGAGGCGGTGATGGCGGCCTCGCCCGGTGGACCATGGGCCGTCGCCTGCCGGCTCTGCGACCGGGCCGCGGCGGCGGTGCTGATCGCCGGCGTCGTGCTCTACAAGCTCACGCTCAGTCCGCTGCTCGGCCGCCACTGCCGCTTCCAGCCGACGTGCAGCACGTACTTCCGCGAAGCGGTCGAGAAATACGGTGCCGTCCGCGGCGCCGCCAAGGGGCTGGCGCGGCTCGGCCGCTGCCACCCGTGGCATCCGGGCGGCTACGACCCGCCCTGAGTGAGTCGGGCGATGAGCCGGGCGTTGGCCGGTGGAAAATGCCCGGCGTCGAGGGCCTCGAGCGGCAGCCAGGCGAAGGGCTCGAGCGGTGCGACGCGGTCGTCGAGCGGAGTCGCGGCGAAGAACAGGATGTCGAGCGGACCGCTGCGGGCCGTGCCCGCCGCGCGGTCGAGCAGGGCTTCGATCCGGACTGCCACCCCCGTCTCCTCGAGGCACTCGCGGGCGGCGGCCGCGGCCGGAGTCTCGCCGGGTTCGACCTTGCCACCGGGGAACTCGTCGAGGCCCGCGGCGTCGCTGGCTTCGGACGCGCGGCGGCCCACGAGCACCTGCCCGTGTTGCAGCACCACGGCGACCGCGATGGTGATCACGATCGGATCACTCCCCGGTCAGTCGTGCGCCGCCTGCTTCGGCACGAGGTCGAGCAGCCTGCCCGGCGAGCCCATCACGTTGTAGCCAGCATCCACGTGGAGGATCTCACCGGAGATCCCCTGCGAGTCGCGGGAGAGCAGCCAGGCGCCGGCCTTGCCGACTTCGTCGTGGGTGATGTTGCGGCCCATCGGCGACATGTGCTGGTAGAGCCCGAGCATGTCGTCAACGCCCGCGCCGCGGCCGGCGAGCGTCCGCAGCGGACCGGCGCTGACCGCGTTGACGCGGACGCCGGCTGGGCCAAGGTCAAACGCCATGTAGCGCATGCACATGTCGAGGGTCGCCTTGCAGACGCCCATGATGTTGTAGCCCGGCACCACCTTCTCGCCGCCGAAGTAGGTGAGGGTGAGGATCGAGGAATCCTTGGAGAGGAACCCGCGGGACAGCCGGCCGACGGCCAGGAGGCTGTAGGCGCTTGTTTCCATGGCGACCCGGAAGCCCTCGCGGCTGCAGTTGGTCGTCTCGCCCTTGAGGTCTTCGAGCGGCGCGAAGGCAATCGAGTGGAGCAGGAAGTCGATCGTGCCGAACTCCTGCTTCGCCCGGTCCATGACGCCGGCGATCTGGTCGTCGCTCGACACGTCCATGGGCACGAGGAACTTGGCATTGGGCTCGGGGTCGGTGAGCAGAGCGACGCGGCGGCGATTCCGCTGCCGTTCGTCGTCGGGGCGATCGGGGAGGTGGGTGAAGCCGATCTGGCCGCCCTCGGCCATGATGATCTTGGCGATCGCCCAGGCGATCGAGTGATCGTTGGCCACGCCGAGCACGAGCCCCTTCATCCCGTCGAACCTGCCCATCGAGTCGTCTCCGGAAGCGAGTTGCACAAACCGAATCGCGGATGCACGGCGGCGCCGCGTGCCGGGATTGGAGGCCGGAATGTACCGGCTGGGCGGAAAACGCTGCAACGCGGCCTCGCCGAGTCGCAGCGGCGCGGCGGCGGGCCAGTGGACCGACCCTTGTCGGGACCGAGTGCCGGGGGTAGAAAAGTGACGTTCGGCCCCGTTAGCTCAATTGGTCAGAGCATCTGACTCTTAATCAGAGGGTTCTTGGT
>JBBAVS010000171.1:0-6957 GCA_040397585.1 Pirellulales bacterium | reverse complement strand
ATTCACCACAGGTTGAAAACCTACGGCCACTTTGCCCCACGTGGGTGCAGGTTTTTAACCTGCACAAGCACCACCCCAGGCTCTGATTCACCACAGGTTGAAAACCTGTGGCCACTTCGGAAAACCTACGGCCACTTTGAAAACCCACGGCTACCGGAAGCAGTGCGCATGAAAAAACCGGGCCCCCCGTGAGGGAGGCCCGGTCTCATTCGATTCCTGTCCGATGCGGGCAGTTTATGCCCGATCGATTCAGGTCTTGGCCGGCTCGGCAACCGGAGCGGCCGGGGCGACCGGAGCAGCCTCGGTCGGCACGCCTTCCGAGATCACGCCAGCACCGCCACAGTCACCGCCGGCGCAGCCGCCGCTGACGGCCTCGCCGCCGCAGCCCGAGCAGCCCTCGACCGCCATGGCCTCACCACCGCAGCTCGAGCAGCCCTCGGCCGCAACGGCCTCACCGCAACCCGTGTCGCAACCCGTGTCGCAACCCGTGTCGCACGCAGCCACTTCCTCACCGTGGCAGCGGGCAGCCTTCTTGGCCCGGTGCTTGGCGAGCAGGCCGCCGTGGCACTTGTTGGCGTGCATGCGGGCCAGCAGGCCCCCATGGCACTTCCGGCCGCCGTGGCAGCCGTGACCAGCGATCGCACCCGAGTCGCCACCGACCAGGGCGATAGCCACGATCGCGAAGAACATCGCGAGTGCAAAACCGAGATACCGCTTCATAGAACCTCCATTGAAGGAACGGAACGCGTACTGCGCGTCCAGCAAAAAGCCGTCACGAACTGACAACCGATCCGGGACGGCCACCGGACCGCAGCAGACTTGTCTGTTGCCATCGCGGACGGGCACGTCGAAGCCATTCCAAAGGGGCTTCGACTGTGACGGCTGGTGAAGCCGTTCCGATTAGGCAAACTAGGCTGAAAACCTATCAGCCTGGCCCCACATGTCAAGAAAGTGGGGTATATAGCGAAAATCTGCCGATTTCGGAGATTTTGCGGGCTACTTCGTAGCCGGAGCCGGAGCCGGGGCCCGGGCGGTGCGGGCGGGACCCTGGCCCTGGGCGGACGCAGCCCGTCGAGTCAACTCCTCGGCCACCATTTCCTGCTTCGCGAGCATGTCCTGCGGGTCCTCGAAGTTGAGGAGGAGCGGGGGCATGTCCTCGAAGATCTTCATGGCCATCCCCACCACCCGCCAGCCCTCCGGATCGAGCCGGACGGCCCAAACGATGTTCTCGCTCGTCTGGGCACCAGCCTCATCCACGTCGGCCCAGACCGTGGCGACGTGCGCAAGATCGTTCGTGTCGCTCACCATCTCGCACTCACGGACCGTGTAGGTGGCGGTGTCGGGAACCGGCGGGGCGACCGAGATGCCCAGCTCCTCGGTCTTGGCTCGGGCCACCCCGGTGAGCATCCCGCGGGCGGCTGCCTCGTCGCCCCGCTTCATGGCGTCGAGGAACTTCACGACGGCCGCCTTCGCGGGCTCCGAGCCGGCGTTTCCGGCCGCGGTCGATCCGCACCCCGACAGCCCGACCGCCACGCACGCAGCGACCGCCCAGGCGATTTCCAGCGGCCGCCGCGGCGACCGGATGCTGGAACGGCTGACAACGATGGACGTGGTGTCGCGGCACATGCGAGCAGAACTCCTCATGACGGGGGCGGGATCGGGGCGGGAGGATGACGAGGCAACGCGGCGGGGTCAAGGTCGGCTCCCCGGTGTCCAGCCGCGAAGCGGCACTGCTATGCTGCGGTGGAATCCTCGCGGCGGAGGCAGTCGCCATGCAGTGGCAATCCAGGCAAGATCGGCAACGCGGGCTGGCTTGGCCGGCGGTGGCCGTGATGATGGCAGCGATGTTGGCCGCGGTGATTGCATCGGCGGCCGATCGCGGTGCTCAGCGGCCACGGCGGCGGGCCGCGGCACCGCCGACCTTCGACAAGGCGACCACCGGCACCTTTTTCGACGACGCCTTCGGGACCCTGCACGGGCCGCGGCCGGCGTTCGCCACCGGGAGCGCCGCCCCCCGGGCTGCGGCGGGCCAGAACGAGGCCGCCGGCGCCGTGGCGAACGGCATCGCTTGGTCGCAGCTCATTTCCGAGGAAACGCTCACCGACGAGGTGAAAGACCGCAAGGCCGACGTGGCCGGCGCCGTGGCGAAGTCGTCCGACTTCAAGGGGGGGGGCTACGACGCCGCCCGCGAGGCCTTCAGTTCGGTCGCCCTGGCGTTCGGGGTGATCGCGGCCTACGACCGCGACATCCGCTGGAAGAAAGATGCCGCCACTGCGCGGGACCTGTTCGCCAGGGCCGGCGTCAACTGCAAGGTGGGCACCGACCAGTCGTTTGCGGAGAGCAAGGCCCGGCTCGATGACCTCGAAGCCTTGCTGGAAGGAGGCTCACCCCAGGGCAAGCCCGACCGCGACGAAGACTTCCGCTGGAGCCAGGTGGCCGCCCGGCCCGCGCTGATGAACCGGCTCGAGCGGGGCGAGGGCGTGATCGGGGCGGGGCTGGCCTCACGCGGCGACTTCGAACGCGGGCTCGATCGCATCCTCCACGACGCCGAAATCGTGGCCGCGATCGCCGCGGCGATCCAGCAGCCAGACTTCGAGTATCACGACGACGACACCTACCGCGGCTACGCCGGCGCGATGCGCGACGCGGCGCTCGAGGTCCGCGACGCCTGCCGCGAGCAGGACTACGAAGCGGCCCGCGCCGCCGCCAGCGCCCTCAAGAAGTCGTGCGACGCCTGCCATGGCGACTACCGAAGCTGAGCCGGCGAGCGCTGCGGGCCCGCGGCGGTCAGTCGCGGCCGGCCAGCGCCGGCAGCGGGTCGAGCCCGACGAGTTCCGCCAGCCCCGCGCCGGCCATCTCCTTGCCGGTCACGTAGCGGTGCGTGCGGATCCACTCGTTGATGAGATCGGCCGACCGGCCGAAGAGTTGGCAGAGGAGCACGTCCATCTCCCGCTCCAGTTCGGCGAAGTGCCGTGACCACTCGGCGGCCTCGCGGATGCCGATGTGCTCCTCGCTCTGCCACTTCATCGGATGGAAGAGAAACACGCTGTAGGGCGTGACGATCCGGCGACGACAGGTGGCGAACGGCCAGAGCGCCGCCGACGAGCACTCGCCCGTCACGATCGCGGTGGCCCGGACGTCGCGAAGCCGCAGCAGGCTGACCAGCGACATCGCACAGTAGGGGCTCCCACCGGGCGAGTCGAAGTAGATGGTGCACTCCCCCCCCGGGGCGACGCCGAGAATCTGGTTGGTGAGCTCACCTTCGCTGTCGGTGAGATCCCCCACGATCGCGATCTCGAGCGGACCGCGCTCCTCGTCCGGCTGTTCCGACTCGGGCTGGGGTGCGTCGCGGCGTGCCATGGTCGGCGTGATCTCCTGAGCCAACGCGGCGGGCGGCCATACCGTCGCGAAAAGATCGGTGGAGACTATGTTCCCAGCCGTGACCAGACAAGGATGGGCCATAATCCCTTGTCGGTCCTTCGCTTTCCGGTCGAGAATGGGAGGCGGCCGGCTGCCGCCCCGAGGATCATCGGCATGGGTATCGTCTCGCACTGCCCCAACGGCCACCGCCTGAAGGTCAAGGATCACCTGGCCGGCAAAAAGGGGATCTGCCCCACCTGCGGCGCGCGGTTCCGGATCCCGCTGGCCACGACCACGGTGGCCCCGGCCTCCCCGGCGGCCTCGGGACCGCCCGTGGCGAGCGTCGTGTCGCTCGATGCGGCGCGGGCCGCGACGCTCCCGCCGGCGCTGGTGCTGGCGGAAACCACGCCGCCGCCCGCCGCCATCGCCGAGGCGCCGGCCGCGTCGTGGTGCATCGCGGTGCCGGGCGGCCAGCCCTCGGATGCGATGAGCGGCGCGGAACTGCTCCGCCGACTCACGTCGGGCAGCCTGACGGGGGGTGAACTCGTCTGGCGGAGCGACTGGAGCGACTGGCGTCCGGTCGCGACCGTGTTCCCGGACCTGCTCCCAGACGACTTTTCGCCCGGCACCACGGCGTGGTGAGTCGCGCCGCGTGATCTGGTAGATTTCGCAGGGGTTTCCCCGCCACGGTCGCCCCCGCCGTCCGGATCATTCACCCTCGTTCTCCGAGAGGAGCTTCAGTCATGCGTTCGATGAGGTTTCGCGTTTCGTCCGGGCTCATGATGCTCGTCGCAGGAATCGTCGCCGGCGGCTTCGGCCAGCGGCCGGCCCGGTCCCAGCCGGCGGTCGCAGCCGATGCGAGCGTGTTCACGATCGCCGACGGCGGCGTGTCGCTCGAGGCGCCCGCCGCATGGCAGCGAGTACAGCCGAAGTCGGGCATCGTGGAGACGGAGTTCGCGATCCCCTCCGCGGGCAACGGGCCCGACGGCGGACCACTGCCCCCGGGGAGGATGACGGTGATGGGAGCCGGCGGCTCCGTCGAAGCCAACATCGAGCGCTGGTACGGCCAGTTCGCCCAGCCGGACGGCGGCAGCACGAAGGACAAAGCCTCCACCAAGAAGCTCAAGGTGGCAGGCCGCGACGTGACGATCGTGGACATCGCCGGCACCTACAAAGACTCCCCCGGCGGCCCGTTCGCCGGCGGCAAGACGATCGACCGCCCCGAGTACCGCATGCTCGCCGCCATCGTGGAGGGGCCCGACGGCAACTACTTCCTCAAGTTCTATGGACCCGCCGCAACCGTCGAGCAGCACGCCGACGGCTTTCGCACGATGATCGAGGGCATGGTGCCGGCGAAGTGACCGCCCGCACCGCCCGCCGGAGACGTTTCGCACGATGAAGGTCCACCAGTTCCTCGAACACCACGGGATCGCCGGCAACCCGTTCGCCGAGGAAGATGCCCAGAACGACACCGTCTTCAAGCGAACCTGCCTGGAGACGACGTTCCACCCCTCGTGGGACAAGGTCTACGGCGACCCCTCCGACCCGAGCACGGCGATCGTGTTCGGCGAGAAGGGCTCCGGCAAGACCGCGCTCAAGCTGCAGATGGTCCGCCAGTTCGAGCGGCACAACGAGACGCACCCCGACGCCCGCACGTTCGTCGTGCTCTACGACGACTTCAATCCCTTCCTCGACCGGTTCGTGAGCCGCGTCGGCAAGGGCCGCGCGGTCGAGAAGGTGCTCGGCCAGTGGAAGCTCTGGGATCACATGGATGCGATCCTCACGCTGTCGGTCACGCAGCTCGTGACCCAACTGCTCGGCTCCACGGGGAAGCTCCCGCGGCTCACTCGGCCCCAGGCCCGCGACCTCGCCCTCTTGGCGGCCTGCTACGACCAGTCGACGGCAGACTCGTTTCCCTCGCGGTGGTCGCGGCTGCGGCGCCGAGTGGGCTACCGCGTCTGGCTCGGATCCTGGCCCGGCCTCCTGGCCCTCGCCGCCACGGCCGCGTTCGTGGCCGCCGTGCTCGCCGGGTTCTGGCGCGGGGAGGTCGGCTGGCTCTCGCGCTGGTGGCCCTGGGCGCTGCTCGGGGCGGCCTGGCTGCCGTGCGGCTGGCGTTGGCTGCGGAGCACGTGGCGGGCGTGGCGGATCGTGGGCAGCATGCGAAACGGCAACCGCACGGTCAGCCAGCTCGCGCGGGCGCTCGCCGCGATGCCCGAGGTCGATCTCGCGGGCCAGCCGCTGCCGGCCCTGCCCCGCAGCGACGATCGCTACGAGCTGATCGCGAAACTCCAGGGCGTGTTGGCAGCGCTCGGCTGGTCGGGCTGGGTGGTGATCGTCGATCGGCTCGACGAGCCGGATCTGATCAACGGCTCGGCCGAGCGGATGCGGCAGGTGATCTGGCCGATGCTCGACAACAAGTTTCTCAAGATGCCCGGGGTCGGCTTCAAGCTCCTCCTGCCGCAGGAGCTCTACCGGTTCATCGAACGGGAGCGGGAGGAGTTTCACCAGCGGGCCCGGCTCGACAAGCAGAATCTCGTGCCCTCGCTGGAGTGGACCGGCGAGACGCTCTACGACATCGCCTCGACCCGCGTGAAGGCGGCGAGCGTGGGCACGCCCCCCGCCACGCTGGCCCAGCTCTTCGATCCGGCGATCGACCAGCGGCGGCTCATCGACGGCCTGCGGTCGCTCCGCGTGCCGCGGCAGCTGTTCAAGTTTCTCTACCGGCTGCTCGTCGCCCACTGCCATTCCCACACCGACGAGCAGGCGGTCTACACGATCTCACCGGAGCGGTTCGAGAGCGAACTGGCGCTCTTCCGCCGCGACCAAGACGCCTTTGACCGGGGCCTCGCGCCGCGGTGAGCACGCCGATGGCGGACGACCTCCACACGCTCGTCGTGGGCCGCGAGGCGATGGCCTGCCGCTTCGAGGTGGCCTGCAACGCCGGCGAGTTTGCGGGCGACACGGAGTTCGCGATCGAGGCCCTCGACCTCGTCGATCGGATCGAGGACCGGATCAGCATCTACCGGCCCGACAGCGAGCTCTCGAGGATCAACGCGCTGGCGGCGGAGGGCTGGGTGGACGTCGCCGGCGACATCTGGCCGCTGCTCGCGCGATCGCGGGAGCTCTGGGAGCTGACGGCGGGTGGCTTCGACATCGCCGCGGGCGCGCTCGTGCGGGCGTGGGGCTTCCTGCGGCGCGAGGGCCGCACGCCGGATGACGCCGCCCTCGCGGCCGCCCGCGCGGCCACTGGCACGCAGCACGTCGAGTTCGACTGCGAACGGCGGCGGGTGCGGTTCCTCCGCCCCGGGGTGGAGTTCAACCCGGGCGCCATCGGCAAGGGCTGGGCGCTCGATCGGGCGGTCGCCTACCTCACCAGCCGCGGAATGGCGAGCGTGCTCGTGCATGGCGGCCAGAGCAGTGTGGCCGCCCGCGGCACGCAGGGGCCGGCGGTCGGCGACCGGCACGGCTGGCGGGTGGGCCTGCGACATCCCCTCCGTCCAGGCCGTCGACTCGCCACGATCACGCTCGACGATGCGGCTCTCGGCACCAGCGGTTCGGGCACGCAGTTCTTCATCGACCGCGGCCGCCGGCTCGGCC
>JBBAVS010000170.1:6464-7028 GCA_040397585.1 Pirellulales bacterium | reverse complement strand
CTCTCGGGCTTCATTGACTGAATTCACGGCTGCACGGCCATCCATGGCCCGTGCAGCCTGGGGTCAGTGGCCCGCCCTCCAGGCGGGCGGTCTGCTTCACGGCTGCACGGCCATCCATGGCCCGTGCAGCCTGGGGGTCAGTGGCCCGCCTTCCAGGCGGGCGGATGAGGGCGCTGCGAACCTTCATGCCCCCGGCGGGCTGTTTTCAGTGGCCCGCCCTCTGTCAGGAAGCCCAATCGCGTAAGCGATAGGGACATTGGCCCGAGCAGCCCTGGAGCCAGTGGCCCGCCCTCCAGGCGCACAGGAAACGGCTTCGGAAGCTCGGGGCTGCCCATGCCCCGGGAGCCGGCGTATGTCGACAAGCGCAGCCAGGATGGCGAAGCGCAGGCGACATCCGAGTGAGCCGAGGCCCGGAAGGCCGAGGCAAACGTCCGGCGACGGGGCGTGGGCAGCCCCGAGCGGCGCACCACGCGACATCCCCATCGCTCACGCGATTGGGCTTCCTGGCAAGGCAAACGTCCGGCGACGGGGCGTGGGCAGCCCCGAGCGGCGCACCACGCGACA
>JBBAVS010000170.1:0-6364 GCA_040397585.1 Pirellulales bacterium | reverse complement strand
GCTCACGCGATTGGGCTTCCTGGCAAGGCAAACGTCCGGCGACGGGGCGTGGGCACTCTCGACCCGCGCGCTGCTATCATCCGCCCACACCGACAACCAGGAGTCCTCCGATGCGTCACCTCGTCCTCGCCGCGCTGCTCTGCTCCGCCCTGCCCTGCTTCGCCGCCGAGCCGGCCGCGTTCCCGCGGACCACGATCGACCTCGGCTGCGTCGTCGGCGACCTCGACACGTCGGTCCGCTTCTACACGGAAGGGATCGGCTTCCGCGAGCTTCCCGGCTTCTCGGTCGAGGGGCCGCTCGCCGCCGCCGCCGGCCTCACCGACACGAAGCCACTCGACATCCGCGTGCTCGTGCTCGGCGACGGAGAGTCGGCGACGAAGCTCAAGCTCATGCAGGTGGCCGGCACAACGCCGCGGCCGGGCGACAACGAGTTCATCCACTCGCACACCGGCTTCCGCTACCTCACGATCATGGTGGCCGACACCGACGCCGCCCTCGTCCGGCTGGCGAAGCTCGGCGTGAAGCCGGTGGCCAAGTCGCCGGTCGCCCTGCCCGATCATCTGGGCAAGGGGCTCTTCCTGACGTGCGTTCGCGACCCCGATGGCAATCTCGTGGAGTTGATCGGCCCGCGACTGCCGCGGTGATCACCGCGGCGGAATCTTGCCCTGCCGCTCGAGCCAGGCGATCACCTCGGCGGCCAGTGCCTCCGGCCGCTGCGCCGCCGAATCGACCACCAGCTCCGGCGCGAGGGGCTCCTCGTAGGGATCGTCGATCCCGGTGAAGCCCTTGATCTCGCCGGCGCGGGCTTTCTTGTAGAGCCCCTTGGGGTCACGGCCCTCGCAGACCTCCAGCGGGGCCTTCACATACACCTCCACGAAATCCCCCGGCGCGAGCAGCCGGCGAACGGCGTCACGGTCGCGGCGGTAGGGGCTGATGAAGGCGGTCAGGGCGATGATGCCGGCCTGCGCGAAGAGGTCGGCCACGGAGCCGATCCGCCGGATGTTTTCCTCACGGTCGGCGGCTCCGAAGCCCAGGCCGAAGCGGGCGGCAAACTCCTTGCCGTGCCGCTCCTCGAGCATCGCCGGCGCGGCGCTGAGGCCGTGGCGGACGTTGTCGCCGTCGAGCACGAACGTCCGGCAGCCGCGGGCATGCAGCGCCCGATCCACGGCGTTGGCCAGCGTGCTCTTGCCGCACCCCGAGAGGCCGGTGAACCAGAGCACGCAGCCCTTGTGGCCCGCGGCCGCCTCCCGGTCGGCGCGGCTCACCGCATGCTCGTGCCAGCGGACATCGACCAGCTCGCCATCCCGTTTCGTCTCGGCCATGCCGTACCTGCTCCCTTGATGGTCCTGACCGCTCACCAGGCGTCGAGCCGCACCTGACACTCGATCCGTTCCGGCTCGCCGTCGGCCGTGCCGCCACGGCGGGCCACGATCAGCCGCACCACGTCGCCCGGCGCCGATTCGCCGAGCCGCGTCGTCAACTCGTCGAAGCTCGCCACGTCGGCGCCGTCGATCGACAGCACCACGTCGCCGCTCCGCAGGCCCGCCTGATCGGCGGCGGAGCCCGGTTCCACGGTGCGGATTTCGCAGCGGCCGCCGAAGGCGGTCGAACTCACGCCGAGCCGACCGCCCCGCCGAACGTCGATCCGTGCATCGGGAAGCCGCTCGGCGAGCAGCCTGGCCTCGGCGGGCCCGACTCCGGTGCCGAACAGGTCGATCCGCTGCACGCCCCGGAGGCCGCCGAGCACGGCGAGCGCGTGGGCATCGACGGGCACGCCATGCAGGCTCACCGCGGCCAGCCCCTGCACGTCGGCGATGAGGTGGATGTCGGCCGCCCCGCCGCGCCAGCCCGGTCCGAACTCGACCTCGAGCCCGCGGCCTTCCACGGCCGGCCGCTCGCGGAACGCCGCCCCGCGCGCCTCCAGCCGCTCGCGAGCCGTGGCCGAGCGGCCCAGCCGGTGAAACTCGAGCGCCGCCGCGGCCAGCCGCCGCACCGGCTCGTCGCCGCTGCCGGCGAGCCGCGACAGGCTCTGCTCCGCCGCCGCGCCGGAGGCCTCGTCGGCCGCGTCGAGCATCTCGAGCAACACCTCGAGGCCGCGGGAGGCCACCTCGAGATCGCCGCCGCGGATCGCCCCCTCGACCGCCTCGGTGGCCGCCGCTCCGGCGGCCACGAGCGACCGGGCCGCCGCCTCGCGCCGGGCAAACTCCTTGGCCCCCAGCTGCCCGACCCAGGCCTCCACCTCGGATTCCCCTCCGGCGGAAGCGCCGGGCCCTCCGGCGGAAGCGCCGGCCGCTGGAGCGGAAGCGCCGGCCGCTGGAGCGGAAGCGCCGGCATCAGCAGCGGAAGCGCCGCCGAGGCAGGCCGCCGCGACCAGCGTCGCGAGCGGGCGCGTCAGCCACGAGGTCGATCGGCCAGCCATGAACCCTCCGGATCGTGCCGAATATACCAGCCGCCAGACGGCATCGGCCGCGGGTGTAGGATTGAACGGTCCGCCCGCACCGCCCATGACGCTCCCGATCACACCACCGCCGCGCCCCTGCCCGCCGCTCCCCGCGTCGCGAGCCGAGATGGCGGCGCGCGGCTGGGACTCGGTCGACGTCGTCCTCGTCAGCGGTGACGCCTACGTCGACCACCCGAGCTTCGCCAACGGCCTGATCGGCCGGCTCCTCGAGGCGGCCGGCTTCCGGGTCGCGGTGCTCGCCCAGCCCGACTGGAGCAGCTGCGAAGCCTGGCGGCAGTTCGGCCGGCCGCGGCTCTTCTTCGGGATCTCCGCCGGCAACATGGACTCGATGATCAACCACTACACGGCCAACCGGAAGGTCCGCAACGACGACGCCTACTCGCCGAACGGCGAGATCGGCCGCCGGCCCGACCGGGCGACGCTCGCCTACTGCCAGCGGTCGCGGGAGGCCTTTCCCGGCGTGCCCGTCGTGGCGGGCGGAGTCGAGGCGAGCCTGCGGCGGATCGCCCACTACGACTACTGGAGCGACACCGTCCGGCGGTCGATCCTGCTCGATTCGAAGGCCGACCTCGTGGTCTTCGGGATGGGCGAACGCACGGTGCTCGAGATCGCCCGCGGCCTCGCTGCCGGCAAGACCATGAAGGAACTCCGCGACACCCGCGGTGTCGCCTACCGGCTCGGCGCCAGCGAACCGCCCCCCGCGGCTCCCGACACGCTCGAGCTGCCTGCCTACGAGGCGGTGGCGGCCGACCCGCTCGCCTTCTGCGAGATGACGCGGATCTCCCACCTCGAAACCAACCCGCACAACGCCCGCCGGCTCGTCCAGCGGCACGGTCGGGAGGCGGTGGTGATCAATCCGCCGGCGCTGCCGCTCGAGCAGGCGGAGATGGACCAGGTCTACGGCCTGCCCTTCACCCGGCGGCCGCACCCGTCGTATGGCGCCGCCCGGATTCCGGCCTTCGAGGTGGTGGAGCACAGCGTGCAGATCATGCGGGGCTGCTTCGGCGGCTGCACCTTCTGCTCGATCACGGCCCACGAGGGGCGGATCATCCAGAGCCGCTCGCAGGAGTCGGTGATCACCGAGATCAAGCTCCTCGCCGCCCAGCCGGGGTTCAAGGGCACCGTCTCCGACATCGGCGGCCCCACGGCCAACATGTATCAGATGCGCTGCACGCGGCCCGAGGTGGAGGCCAAGTGCCGCCGGCTGTCGTGCGTGCATCCCACGGTCTGCAAGCTCCTGGGCACCGACCATGGCCCGCTGAAGTCGCTGATGCGCGAGGCCCGCACGGTCGAGGGCGTGAAGCGGGTGCTCGTGGCCAGCGGTGTGCGGATGGATCTCGCCCGCCGCGATCCGGAGTATCTGGAGGAGCTCGCCGCCCACCACGTCGGCGGCCATCTCAAGGTGGCCCCGGAGCACACCGACCCCGAGGTGCTCGACCTCATGAAGAAGCCGTCGGCCGACGACTACGTCGAGTTCGACAAGGCGTTCCGCGAGGCCAGCCGCCGGGTCGGCAAGAAGCAGTACACCGTCCCCTACTTCATCGCCAGCCATCCCGGCAGCGGCGTGGAGCAGATGATCGATCTGGCGGTCTTCCTCAAGCGCAACGGCTACAAGCCCGACCAGGTTCAGGACTTCATCCCCAGCCCGTTCGACATCGCCGCCTGCATGTATCACACCGGGCTCGACCCGATGACGCGGCAGCCGGTGACGATCACGAAGGGCCTCCGCGACCGGCGGACCCAGCGGGCACTGCTGCAGTTCTTCAAGCCGGAGAACTACTTCGAGGTCCGCCGCGCCCTCGAACAGTCCGGCCGCCACGACCTGATCGGCAGCGGCTGCGACTGCCTGATTCCGGCGCGGCCGCCGCAGGAGGCTCTCGACCGCAAGCGGAACGAGGCGACACGGGCGTTTACCGAGCAGACGTCGGGCGATCACGTGCGCGGCCGGCCGGCCCCGGCGGGCGAAGGCCGCGCCGCGCCGGGCAAGTCGCTGCGGAAGCAGGGCCGCCGCCGCAAGAGCGTTGGCTACCGTCCCAAACGGCCCGGCCAGAGCGATTCATGACGACGGCCATCGACCAGGAAGCGTAACCGCGAGGGCGGTTCGATCGCGCATTGGTCAGGCCTCACGACATCGATGATCAAATACCTCGGATCGAAGCGGCGGCTCCTCGATCTGATCAGCGACGCCGTCGGGCGGGTCGCGCCGGGGCCGACGGTGCTCGACCTGTTCAGCGGCACGTCGCGGGTGGGCCACGCCCTCAAGCGGCGCGGCTTCCGCGTCGTCGCCAATGACCACAACGCCTACGCCCACGCTCTGGCCCGCTGCTACATCGAGGCCGATCTCGACGACGTCGACCATGAAGCCCGGCTGCTGATCGACGAGTTCAACAGGCTGCCCGGCAGGCCCGGCTATGTCACGGAGACCTTCTGCGAGCGGTCGCGGTTCTTCCAGCCGAGGAACGGCGCCCGCATCGACGCGATCCGTGAGGCGATCGCCGCGAAAGGGCTGCGGCCGGACCTGGAGGCGGTGCTGCTCGTGTCGCTGATGGAGGCGGCCGACCGGGTCGATTCCACGACGGGCGTGCAGATGGCCTACCTCAAGCAGTGGGCGCCGCGGGCGTTCAACGACCTGGAACTGCGGATGCCGGCGGTGCTGCCGCGGCCGGCCGCCGGCGGCTGCGCGGCCCTCTGCCGCGACGCCCTCGACGCCGCCCGGCACACTCCCGCCGACGTCGCGTATGTCGATCCCCCCTACAACCAGCACTCGTACCTCGGCAACTACCACGTCTGGGAATCGCTCGTCCGCTGGGACAAGCCCGCGGTCTACGGCGTCGCCTGCAAACGGGCCGACTGCCGCGAGCGGCGGAGCGTGTTCAACTCGCGGCCCCGGTTCGAGGCGGCGATGCTCGAGCTGCTCGCGGCGCTCCGGGCACCGGTGGTGATGGTGTCGTTCAGCAACGAGGGCTGGCTGGCCCGCGAGCGGCTCGAGGCGATGCTCGGCGGCCTGTTCGCCGGCCGGGCGCACGTCGCGACCGTGGCCACCGACTTCCGCCGCTACGTCGGCGCCCAGATCGGCATCCACAATCCGCAGGGGAAAAAGGTGGGCCGCGTGAGCCATCTGCGGAACACCGAATACCTGTTCATCGCCGCCGATCGCCCGGTGGAGGCGGCGGTGGAGGGCCTGTCAGACCTGGCGCGAACCGGCCACCCCGGCGACGCGTAGAAGCCAGAGCCATTCCCCCGGAGACCGCCACCATGCCTCGCCCCCGCGTCCTGATCTTCCCTGCCCTCGCCGTCGCATTCGTGGTGGTCGCCGCCGGCCTGGCCGAGGCCCGCAATCCGCCGAATCCCTATTCGAGCTTCAATCTCTCCGGCATCAACTACGGCTCGATGCAGTGGGAGCGGGCCCAGCGACAGGGCAAGCGGGTCTGGCCCTACTACAACACTCCCTCCCGCAGCTATTCCCGCGGAAACGCGGTGAGCGTGGGGGGCGTGGCCGCCGGCGGCTACGGCGGGAGCATGATCCGCACGACCCCGCGCCGCTGGCGGCGGTGAACGGGTAGGGCGAGCACGGCGAGCACGGCGAGCGAGGGCGAGCACGGCGAGCGAGGGGCTGCCCGTGCCCGGGAGCCGGGCTATGGGAGCAAGCGCAGCCAGGATGGCGAAGCGCAGCGGACATGCAGAGAGCGGATGCCACGATGGCATCCGCGAACGTCCGGCGACGGGCATGGGCAGCCCCGAGCGTTGCAGGCACACAGGTTGAAAACCTGTGCCACTGGGAACCGCAGGTTGAAAACCTGCGGCCACGTGGCGACGGGCATGGGCAGCCCCGAGCGGCGGCTGAACCGCAGGTTGAAAACCTGTGCCACTGGGAACCGCAGGTTGAAAACCTGCGGCCACGTG
>JBBAVS010000169.1:0-7211 GCA_040397585.1 Pirellulales bacterium | reverse complement strand
TCGAGGCCGATCCAGCCGGCGAGTTCGCCGTCGCGAACGACGTAGAGCACGCTCAGGCCGTCGGCCTCGCTCGAGGCCTGGATCTCGTTGATTGCGGCGACACCCGCGGCCGAGAGTCCGTTCCCCTTGTCCGCGAGCCACGTGCCCCGCCCCACGAGCACCTTCCGCCCGTCGATCTCGGACCGCACGCCCTTGCCCGCGACCTCCTCAAACTCGGTCGGCCGCGTGAGTTTGAGCTTCGCCTTGCGAGCCATCTCCGTCACGGCCCGGGCCACGGGATGGCGGCTGTCCTGCTCGGCGCAGGCCGCGAGCCGCAGGAGATCGCCCGGCTCGACGCCTTCCTGCGGCGCGAGCCGCGTCACCTGCAAGATGCCGGTCGTGAGCGTGCCCGTCTTATCGAAGACGATCGCCGTGAGGTTCCGGGCGGCCTCGAGCGTGACCACGCTCTTGATGAGCACGCCCAGCCGGGCGGCCGCCGAAAGCCCGGCCACCATCGCCGTGGGCGTGGCGAGGATCAGCGCGCTCGGGCACGCGATCACGAGCATCGCGATCGCCCGGTCGAAGGCCGTGTCGGGGTCGCTCCGCAACGCGAAGAAGAGCACCACGCCCACGAGCATGAGCACGGTCGGCGTGTACCAGGCGGCATATTGATCAACGAGCCGCATGATCGGCGTTTTTGTTTTTTCAGCCTGCAGGATCAGATCCTTGACGCGGCCGAGGAGCGTGTCGGCGCCGGCCTTCGTCACCTCAACGTCGATCACGCCCGTCAAGTTGATCGTGCCGCCAAACACCTCGTCGCCAGCGATCTTGTCCACCGGCAGCGATTCGCCGGTGATGCTCGCCTGGTTGATCGTGCTTGTGCCCGTCACCACGCGGCCGTCGGCCGGGATATTGTCGCCGGGCCGCACGCGGACGAGATCGCCGGGCCGAAGCACCTTCGCCTCCACCATCTCCTCGCCGCCCCCCTCGCGGAGCCGGGCGGCCTTCGTGGGGGAGAGCTTGATGAGCGACTCGATGCTCGCTTCGGCGCCGATCGCCGTCCGCTTCTCGATCAGGCCCGACACGATCATGAAGAAGGCGATCGCCGCGCTCTCCTGGTATTTGCCGGTCGCGGCCGCACCGATCACGGCGAGGGCCACGAGCGCGTTCATGCCCGCCTCACCCTTGAGCAGATCTTGAATGGCCGCGTAGACGAGCGGTGCCCCGAGCATGAGCATCGCGAGTGCCGCAGGGATCGCCGGATAGAGTTCCTTCGACCAGAGCAATTGCGCGATCACCGAGCAGAGCAGGAGCGTGCCGCCGACGAGGGTCGCGCCGATCTGCCACTTGAGGAGCGTGCTGCCGCGGGGAGCGGCGGCGGGGGTCTCGGGCATCTCACCCGCGTCATGTCGCGACCCCTGCTCGATAGCGGCAGCCGATGGAAGGGGAGGTGATACCGTGGCCATGGAGTTCATTCCGAAAATGGGCGCGACAACTCGTCCGAAGACCAAAATTCTACTTCCCAACCGCCGCCTTCGCCTGCCCGCCGGGCTGCTGCGGCGCAGGCGCGATCTTCGCGGCCGCATCGGCCGTTTTTCGCGCCTCGTCTGCAGCCTTTTTTGCCTCTTCGGTCGCCTTTTTCGCCTCCTCGGCGGCTTTCTTTTCCGCTTCGCGGATCGTTTTGACGCGGGCGGCGACCTCCTCGGCCTCCTTGGTTCGATCGGTGGCCTTGAGGACGACGGCCAGCGATTCGAGCGGCGCGACGAGCGCCACCGATTCAGCACCATCGATCTTCTCCCTCACCTCCACGATCGCCCGCAGCGGCTTCTCGGCGGTCTTGTGGCTTTTGCGGGCCATGTGAAACTCGGCCAGCGACGAGAGCGACTCGAGCGTCTTCGGATGGGCCGGCCCGAGCCGCTTGAGCCGCACGTCGAGGGCGGCATTGAAGAGCTCCTCGGCTTCCACATCCTGCCCCTGCGCAGCCCGCACCTTGGCGAGGCCGTCGAACGACGTGGCCGTCGTGGGATGGCCCATGCCGAGCTTGGCCTGACGAACGGCGAGCCCTTCGAGCGCCATGCGGGCGGCGTCGGCGAGCCGGCCTTGGAGCCGGGCCACGTTCGCCGCCCCGCTGAGCGAGTTGGCGATCGGCAGCGAATCGGGCGGCACGAGCCTACCCTGCACGGCGAGCACCTGCTCGTAGAGCCCCGCCGCCCGGGCGAGGGCCTCATCTCGCTCCTTGGCATCGTCTCGCTCCTTGGCAACTGGTTTTTCGCCAGGCGCAAGCTTGGCGGCATCGACCGACTGGGCGAGCGAGATGCCGAGATTGCCCATCGCTTCGGCGGTCCGCGAATCGGCCGGGCCAAGCTGGGCTCGCCGGCCCTTGAACACCCGTTCGTGCAGCGGGAGCGCCGAGGCATGATCGCCGGCCGCATCGAGCATCACCGCCAGGTTGTTGACCGCCATCAGCGTGCCAAGGTCGTCCGGCCCCGAAAGCGCTTCGGTGATCTCGAGCGCCTTTTCATAGAGCAGCCGGGCCTCGTCGAACCGCCCCATTTTCGTGAGCACCTGTCCGAGGTTACCGGCGATCTGCGCCGTCTCCTTGCTCTGCGGGCCAAACACGTCGCGAGTCAGCACGGCGGCCTGTTCGAAGACGGCGAGCGACTCGTCGTAGTTCGCTTCGTCGCTGAGGATCAGCCCCAGCATGTTGAGCGATTCGCTGATCGCATAATGCCGCGGCCCATACACCTTCGGCGCCAGTTCGAGGGCTGCCATGGCCACCTTCTTCGCCGACGCGAAGGCGCCGCGATCCCGGAGCGCGACCGCCTCTGCGTGCAGATCGATCCAGTCCTGCCGCGACGGTGGACGCACGGCGGGTACTCGGGAGGCACGAATGGCGAGGCCGCCGAAGAGGGCCACGGCGGCGAGCATCCCCAGTGCCAGCCAGTTGGTCTTGCGGCCGCCGGCATCGAAAGAAAGTTGATTCATGGACGATTCCTTTGGTGCTCCCGAATCTTCGTGCATGATGCCGCAGCGTCCGCAATCCCACCAGTCCTGCTCATCAAAACCACACGCCACACCCTACGCCAAAAAAGAAACCGGGGCCGCCCGCAGGCGGCCCCGGCTCTGTTCGACCGAGCAGACTGCCGTCGGCAGCCTCACTGGATCAAGTCTCACCCGAGCCACCGCCCGCCTGCAGTTGGTTCCGCATGCGGCCGAGGTAGATCTCGTCCCGCACCTCGTCGTACGCACCGTTGTCAAACCGATAGGTGCCGCGGCTGGTCTCGGTCGTGCCGTTCGGATCGTTCGGGAACGGTCCGATCCAGCTGTCACCCTTGTTGGCACCGCCGTAGCCGTTGTTGTCGTTCACGCGGCGGCACGAGCCGTCGGCGAAGAGAACGTTGGCATAGCCGCCGCCGAAGAGCTGACCGAAGGAGGTCTTGATCTTCTTGGCCTTGCAGTTCGGAACGATATCATTGATCTCGTGGACCTGCTCGCCGGAAGCACCGCCGTAGACGCCGGCATCAGCCGCCGCCACGACACGGGTCGCCGTCGGGCCGTCGGTGAACGACTCGACCGAATAGTCGCCGACCTTCACGATCCGCTTGCGACCGGTCGGGTCGATGAAGCGGTTGATGGTGTCGGCGCTGTTGGTGGTCGCACCCGAGTTGATCTGCGAGTCCGCACCGTCGCCCGCACGAGCAGCACCCATGAGGGCGATCTTGTCGGCCGTCGTCACGAGCGTCGGATCACCCAGCACGGCCGCCGAGAGCGGGCCCTCACCGTCGAGCGGGCTCTTGCTGCCGTCGCGGCTGTCCGCATTGACGGTGAAGCGACCAGCGCCGGTCGAAGCCGAGAGGGTGTTGTCACCGCGGCTGAAGTGCCATGTCGTGGCGAAGTTGGTGTTGAAACCATCGTCCCACAACGTCTGCGTGCCGAAGTAGGCCGTGCCACGGATGCTCGTCTTGTCCGCGACCACCGCGTTGTCGCTCGGACGGTTCACGGAGTTCGAGAGCCAGCGGAAGTTGTTGAGCGTGCCCGACTCGACCGAGCCGGCCATGTCACAGAACTTCTCGTTGACCTTCATCCGGGAAACCGGGTCGAGAGACTTCGACGGATTGCCAAACTTGCCGTTGACGATGTCGGCCACCCAGCCCACCTTCGTGGCGTCGCCGTCACGGTAGTGGTCGTAGGCGGAGGTCGTCAGACGGCCTTCCGAATCGAGCGTCGAAAAATCGAGGAACCCCTTGCCGAACCCCTGCAGGGTGGCGCTCTGAGCACCAGCCTTGGCAGTCGACTGCACCGCAGACAGATTGGGCAACAGCAGGCCGAGCAGGACGCCAATGATCGCGATCGCCACCAGCAGCTCGACGAGCGTGAAGCCCTTGCGAGCATTCAGAAAACTCGTGTGAGTCATTCGAGACTTCCTTTTCACTTGGTTCGCAAGACGGTCGTTGGACAATCCGCCGATCCGCTTGCGTGCGAGAAGACTAGCCGGCGAATGTTTGGGTACAACCAGCGGGACATGAGATTTTGATGAGCGGTCTTTTCTTCGTACAACCGACGCGTTTTCGCAGCACAATCACAGCGTTTGTCTGGTCCTGAGATTTCGCTTTCGGCCTGCTTCATGCACTCCATCCGTCTCACCCGCGTCGTCTTCACGCTCGCAATACTCTGCTCCGCGACGCTGCTCTTTCTCGTGCAGCCGCTCGTCGGCAAATTCCTGCTTCCCTTGCTCGGGGGGAGCCCCGCCGTCTGGAACACCTGCCTCGTGTTTTTCCAGGCGACGCTGCTCGCCGGCTACTTGTATGCCGACATTGTGACGCGGCGGTTGCCGATCGCGATGCAGATCCCGATCCACGCCGGCGTGCTCGCGGCCGCAGCCTTCTGCCTGCCGCTTGCGACGCAGCCCTCACCGGCCGGTGGATCGCCGGCGCTCTGGCTTCTGCACACGCTCGCGGTTTCCGTGGGGCCGCCATTTTTCGCGCTCTGCGCCACGGCGCCGCTCTTGCAACGCTGGTTTTCCGAAACCCACGACCCCGCGGCTCACGACCCGTATTTTCTGTATGCCGCGAGCAACGCCGGCAGCCTGGCGGGGCTTCTCGCCTACCCGCTGCTTTTCGAGCCGCTGCTGTCACGGCGAGGGCAGAGTCTCACGTTCACAGCAGGCTACGCCCTGACGGCAGCGGCGGTGGTGGCCTGCGGCCTGCTCGCGGTGCTGCGGCCGCTTTCCCGCTCGCAACCCGCGCACGGCGGGAGTTTCGCGATCGCACGTCCGATATCCGCCCGTCGGCGGCTGCTCATCGTCGGCCTCGCGGCCGTCCCGTCGAGCCTCGTGCTCGGCGTCACGCAGCACCTCACGAGCGATGTCGCGGCGATACCGCTGCTCTGGGTCGTGCCGCTCGCGGTCTATCTCGCCACGTTCATGCTCGCGTTTTCGGCGTGGCCGCGGCTTTCGTCAGCCGGCTGGGGTGCGGCGCTGCCCGCTGCGATCGCGCCAGCCGTGTGTCTTCTCCTCGCGTCGATCACGCGGCCGTTGCCGCTCGTGATCGCGGCCCACCTCGCGGTGCTTTTCGTGGGCGGCATGATGTGCCACAGGCGGCTCTATGAACTTCGGCCGGCCCCGGCGGAACTCACGCGGTTTTACCTGCTCGTGTCGCTCGGCGGCGTGGCGGGCGGGATCTTCAACGCCCTGCTCGCGCCCACGATCTTCACGAGCGTCGTCGAGTATCCCCTGGCCATCGCCGCCCTCTGCTGGCTGCGGCCGCAGGTGGCAGCCGTTCCCGCTCGGATGGCAGCCAATCCGTCCGCGTTCGAGGAGTCGCGGCCGCGCGAGGCGGGATGGATCGCCGCTGCCGCCGCCTGCGGAGCGGTTCTGATTCTGGCAGCCGACCGTCTGCTCGCGGCAGGCGTGCTCAGCCAAGAGGCGGTCGGCCCGGCGGCGAGCGTGCTCAAGCCGCTGATTCGGACCGTTCCCTTGGGAGCGATCTGTGGCCTGCTGCTCGCCTGGCGGCGGCCGGCGGCGGCGGCAGCCGCCATGTCGGCCGCGCTTGCCGTCCTCCCGCTGACGGGCGCCGGGGGCCAGGTGATTTTTCAGGGCCGGAGTTTTTTTGGCGTGCATCGGGTCGTCCTCACGCCGGCTGGCACGTGGGCGTCGCTGCACCACGGTTCGACGCTGCACGGCGAGCAGGCCCGCCGCATCGGCGACGACGAGGCGCTCGCTGCGTTGTCGGTGCAGCCCACGGCCTACTACACCCGCAGCGGCCCGCTCGGCGACGTGGCCAGCCTGCTCGAAGGGGCGGACCGCCTGCGCTCCGTGGCCGTGATCGGCCTCGGGGCCGGCACGATCGCCGCCTATGCGAAGCCGGGCATGTCGCTGGCCTTCTTCGAGATCGACCCGCTCGTGGTGCGAATCGCTTCCGACAATCGCTTCTTCACGTATCTCGCCGACGTCGCGACCGACCCGGCGATCAGGCTCGCGGGCATTCTTGGCGACGGCCGGCTGCGGCTGGCGGAACAGCCGCCGGCGTCCTCCGACCTGATCGTCATCGACGCCTTTTCATCCGACAGTATCCCGCTGCACCTAGTCACGAAGGAGGCCGTCGCGATGTATGCCTCGCGGCTTCGCCCGGGCGGCCTGATCGCCTTCCACATCTCCAATCACCACTTCAATCTCGGCCCGCCGATCGCCGCGATCGCCCGCGACCTCGGCCTCGTGGCCGCCGTTCGCGAGGACCTCGATGTGTCGCCGCTGGAAGCCGGCTTCGGGAAGCGGCCCTCGACCTGGGCGGTCGTCGGCCAGGCCGCCGACGTCGCGGCACTGCGATCCGCCAAGCCGGCCTGGCGGCCGATCCCCGTTCCCGCCGCCGCCAAGGCCTGGACCGACGACCATGCCAACCTTCTGGGAGCCTTCAATGGCTGGTGATCACCGCTGGCGTGCCGAGCCTGCCCAGCGGCTTCTCGCGGCTGTCTGCCTGTCGCTCGTCGCGATCTATACATTGCGGCTGGCTCATCTACACGCTCGATCTCCCGAACGAACTCGCCTTCGGCATGGTGCCTCTGGGACTCGTCGGGCTCAATGCCTGCCGCCGCCGGTTGGCTGCAGACATTCGTGATCCGCTCGTCCGCAGCCTGCTCGTCGGCCCGGCGGCCGTGCTCGTCTGGAATCTCGCCTGGCTTGCGGTCGTGCTCTCCTACTCCGGCCAGGCCCTCCTTCCGTTCCGAACACCACCGCT
>JBBAVS010000168.1:0-7216 GCA_040397585.1 Pirellulales bacterium | reverse complement strand
CGCCTCGGCGTCGAGCAGGCGCGTGCTTCTGAACCAGCGGATCAGGCGGCGGCGGTAGTCTTGGCTTCCGGTGTCGCGCCTGCGGCAGCGCAGAGCAGTCGCTCGATCTCGGCAAGGAAGATCTTCGTGAGGGCCCTGACGGCCTCGGGGCGGTCAGCGAGAAATCCCCGCAGCCGCTTCGGCACGGAGATCACCCACTGTCGCACGGGCACCGTTGGAATCACGTGATCGACCAGATGGGCGGCGGTCTGCGCCATGTGCCGACCGTTGCAGGACGGGCACACCCCGCGGCCCTTGCACGAGAACGCCACCACAAACCCCTGGCCGCAGCCCGTGCAGAGGGCCCGGCCGAATCCGAAGCAGAGGATGCCGCACTCGAGATATGGCTACGCTTGTCGGCATACGCCGGCTCTCGGGGCACGGGCAACCCCTCGCTGAGTTCATCACTGTGCAGCCGTGAACCCGCGGCAGGAAGCCGCCCAGCCATCAGGCTGCACGGGCCATGGATGGCCGTGCAGCCGTGAATCCGCGGCAGGAAGCCGCTCACCCATCAGGCTGCACGGGCCATGGATGGCCGTGCAGCCGTGAATTCAGTCCGCGATCGAGGAGTACACGATCGCCGGCCCACGCCGCAGCACGCCGTTGAAGACGTACCACTGGCTCGCGGTGCCGCGACGCGGCGGCGCGGGCATGTCGAGGGAGTTGAGATTCACCTCGTCGTACGCATTGCCCCAGTAGCCGCGAAGATCGACGGCAGCGAGGCGGTCGATCACCACCTTCACCGGGCCGCCGCCCACCTCAAAGTCGAAGAGTTCGCGGTCTGGAGCGATGCTCTGCGACATGGCCACCGTGAGGGCCTGGCGGATCTGCACGGTGCTGCTGGTGATATTGAGCCCGTCTTCGACGGGGTTCACGACCGTGAGCCGGTCGAGCGAGATCGAGGAGTTGGTCACGTCGAAGCCGTCGTCGCCGGAATTGTCACTCCGCACGGCCTTCACCCGCCACTCGGTTTGCCCCAGTCCGAGGAGCGAGACGGCGTCGATGTCGTCGCGATCGTTATCATCGCGGTCACCGCCGAGCGGATCGGTCCGGCCGAGTGAGGTGAGGTTGATCAGGTCGGCCGTGAACGAGGAGCGTCCGGACGCCGTCGCGGTATTCACCGTGAGGCCGTCCTTCGTGCAGCTCCGGGTCGTGCCGAGGAAGAAGACACCGCCGTTGTTGGCCTCGGTGGTCTGTCGGTTCTGCGAGTCCGCGGCGCCGAACGTCACTGTGGCCGCCCTCAGTTTGGAGCCGCTGTCGAAGACGAGCACGCTCGTGTCGATGGTCCGCTTCGGGCGATAGCCGTTGCGGATCAGCACCGTCACGCCGTCCTCGATCGTGAGTATGACGCCCGGCCGCACGTGCACCTCGCCGTCGATCACGTAGGTCGTGCCGCGGTGGAACGTGGTGCTGCGCGTGAGGTCGGCCGTGATGGTCTCGACGGGGGCCACAAAGCCGATCACACGTTGGCGGCCAGCTTCCGGTGGCAGGCTGAGCACGGCAGGGCCGCCCGCAGCGGCGCGGAGCGTGCCGCCCGATTGCAGCCGGAGGGCATCGCCAAGCCGCACCGAGGAAGCAGCCCGTTCCTGAGTCGTGGGCACGATGATGAACGAGAGCGTGTTCACTCCCGACTTCGCCGAGCCCGGCTCGAGTTGGGCAAGCCGCATCCGGTTGTCGAAGAACACGGGCAGTTGGGGCGACCTGCCCGTCACGGTGACCGGTTTCGAATACTGGAGATTGATGCGTAGGAACTGCTGGCCGGGACCGCTCGGAGTGACGACCTCGGTGGCCACCGCCACGATGGCTGCCGGACGGGCAGCCGGCGAGGAAAGGGCGGCGACGGCGGCATCACGCGCCTGCCGCGACACACCGCCGGCGGCGAACACGAGTGTGACGGGGGCGGAGTCGCGAATGCCCACGGCATTTCGCACCGACCAGAGGCCGGTGAACGCGTAGACGCCGGACGGTGCCCCGGGCTTCGCGAACGACTCACCGACACCACCCACGCCGATGGTCGCCGTCAGCCGCCGTGACACGGGCAGCCCGTCCGAAACGGCCACTTCGAGCGAATGGCGGACGCTTCCCGGTGCCTGCCCCGGCAGTTGATCCGTCTTGGCACCGACACGGAGATTGGCCCCGGCGGCCCGGAGATTGATCTCCACGCCAGCCTTCACGGCGGCGAACGCCGGCTGGCCACGGCCGTTCCAGAACTGCAGCCCGGAGAGAGACTCGAGGTCGAGGGTCGCCCCGAGGGGCACGTCCACGAGGCCCACGTCGACGGAGGCGGTCGTCTGCCCGCCCAGTGTTGCGAAGTCAAAGCCGCTCGCGGGCTTGGGAGTCGTGAGTGCGAAGGAGTAGCCGTAGAGGGGGTCGACGGCTGGGACGACCGCGACCGGGATCGCCGGGGGAACAGCCGGAGCGATCACGGCCGACGGCGCGACGACCGGCGCCGGGGCGATGGGCGGGGTCTGCCACGCCGAATCCACGGCGAGCATCTGACGTCGCTCGAGCGACTCCGCACCGAGTAGGTGACGGGTCGATCTGGTCCGTCGCGGGCGTTTCATCACTTTTTCGACTTCACGATGCTGACACCGTTGACGGTCTGGGCCGTCGTCTTCGGTGCGACGATGGATTTTCCACCGATGATCGCGACCGGGTTCGCCTTGGTGGGATTCGCCGGCCAGGTGGCGAAGGCGAACTGATAGGTGCCCTTGCCGCGATTGGCGGTGGCGATCCGAATCGGCCCGATCGACGACCCGCTGGTGGCGGACGATCCGATCCGCACGTTCTTGGTGGCCGACGCCAGGGCATTCACGGTGAACGCGCCCACCTGCCGCAACGAGGCAAGATCCTGGGGGAGCGAGAGCGTGCCGCCGACGTTCAGGCTGCCGAGCGTCTGCAGGGCCGGAGTGTTCAGTGTGGCGTTGCCTCCCGCGACCACGTTTCCAAGCGACGTGGCTGTGGCCGACACGATTGTCACTGCGCCGTCGGCGGTGACGTTGCCAAAGTTCGTGACCGCGCCGGAAACGTCGAGGCTGGCGGTGCCCGACGGTGCATCGACCAGCAGGTCGCCCACGGATGCGGCCGTCAACGCGAGCTTCACAGAGGCTCCGCTCGGGGCGTTGCGGAAGGCGATCCCGGGAATGCCGGAGGTTGCCGAGAACGACAGATCCTGTGTGCTGCCACCCAGAATCGAGATCGGGCCGATCGACTGCGGGAGCGCCCGAGCGCCACCTGCACGAGCGCGGGCCACGACCGGCTGGCCCGCCACGATGAATACCGCGCCGAGCGTGTTGCCCGTGATCGAGATCGAGCCGATGCCGGTGAACGCGGAGAAGGTGGACGTGAGAATCGCATAGCCGAGGCCCGTGGCGTAGGGCACCCCCGTCTGCGAGTGGACCACGGTCACGTTGCCAATGGCGCCGCTGCGGGCGGTGAAGGTCGAGAGGGCGATCGCGTTCCAGCCGTTCTTCGCCGCGTCGGCGAGCCGGACGTCGATGTTTCCGATGCCGGCCCCGCCGAACAGGCTGCCCGTCACCGCGGAGGCGTTGCGGCCCGGGACCCGGACGGCGATCCCGGCGATGTTGCCTGGGGCGCTGTTGACGAGTTGCCAGTCGAAGTCGGCCTCGAAGATCGAGCCCGTGATGCCGCTGCCGATCGAGTTGACCGTGATCAGGCCGATGCCCGCGGCGGCCGTAAACGACGAGAGCGTGATCCCCGCGGGCGTGAACGTCCAGTTCAAGACTCGGCCGGTTGTGACGGTGATGGTTCCGATCGTGGAGGTGAACAGGTTCTGGTCGAGATCGAAGACGACTCCCCGGATCGAGGCGTCGAAGATGCTGCCGACCACTCCCGAGCCGCTCGCCGTGGTGACGGTGAGATCGCCGATTCCGCCGGCTGCGCCGGCGAAGAACTTGCTCTCCCGGATTCCGGCACCCGACGCGAGCTGGTCGGCCGCGTTGGTGACCGTGATCGCGCCGATGCGGCCGATGTTGTCAAAGTTGCCGAAGCCGTCGTACACGGAGGTCCGGGCCTCGAATGTGGAGCGGACAATGCCGTCACCCCCCTCGACCGTCTGGATCTTCGCCGTGATGGGGCCGATCAGGGCGGCGGTGAACTTCGAGTCCACGATCCCCGAGGAGTCGAGGAGGTTGCGGCCCGCGGCGACGACCCTAATCCCGGCGATCGTGCCAGTCGCCTGACCGGGGCTGGTTGGCGAGGGGTTGGGATCGTAGTCGCCATCGGTGTCGGCCGCGAAGATCGAATCGAGGATGGCCGTGCCCCCCTTCGTCCGCACGGTGATCTGGCCAATGTCGCCGATGGCGTTGAACGTCGAGCCCACGATGCCGTTCGAGAGCTTGTTCGTGCCGTTGGCGCTGGCGGTGATCTTGCCGAAACTCCCCTTCGGATCAAGGTCGGTCGTCTCGTCGTCGTAGAAGATCCGGCCAGGCGCGGTGAAGGTCGCGTTCTCGATCGCGTTGCCGCCCTTCTCAGCCGTGGCGGTGATGTCGCCGAAGTTGCCCCGCGACTGGAACTCGCCGCCGCTGATCGCCGCTGCGTTGAACGCCTTGACCGTCAGCAGCCCGAGGTCACCGGAGGCGGTGATCTTGCCGTCGAGGATGCCGATGCCGTTGATGGAGCGGACGTCGACATTGACCGAATCGATCGCTCCCGAGAACGAGCGGATCTCGCCGCCGATGATCCCGTTGCCGTCGAGTCCGCCATGCACGGTCGCCTTGATCGGGCCGATCGAGCCGGCGTAGACCTTGGCTTCGCTCATCGCGTCGCGGCCGTTGGCATTGGCCGATGTTGTGATCCCGGCGATCCGGCCGACCTCGAGATCGGTCGCCTGGAAGCGGGTCTCGAGGATGCCGTAGCCGCCTGCTGCGCCTCCGGCGGCGGTGATCTGGCCGATCGTGCCGTAGTTGGCATCGAACGAGCCGCCGTTGATGCCGCTGCCATCGACAGCCGTGACGCCCGTGATCGAGGCGATATCGGTGTGGGCGACGACAAGCACGTTGAGAAGGCCGTCGAGCCATCCGTCGCCGGTCACCGCCCCGATCCGGCCACGGCTGCGGTCGATAACGCCGCCTGCGTCGTACGCGGTGCGGGTGACGATCTTCGTGTCCTCGATGCCCGTGCCGCCCACGCCGCGGCCGTAGACCGGCCCGATGTTCGCGGCGACGACGTTCGACTCGAGGATGCCGGCGCCGTCGAGCGAGCCGAACTCGCCGTAGGAGATCCCCGAAATCCCGGCAATGTCGCCCCCCGCCTCGGCCTTGAGGAGCCGGATGCCGTAGCCGGTGTGTGCCCGCGCGTCGATCGCGGCGATGTTACGAGCCGCCACCAGGCTCACGTCCTGGAGTCCGAAGCCGCCAATGCTGCCGAAGGTCGTGATCGTGCCGATGTCGCGATCGGCCACGAACGACGCGGTCTGCATGCCGCCATCGACAACTCTGACCGAGCCGATGTCGCGGCCGCGGATGTAGCTGAGTTGGAGATCGCCGTTGGGGACGTAGATGGCCTCGAGCGTGCCGGTGCCAGCGTTGACGGTGCCGAAGTCACCTCCGGCGACAATCGATGTGCCGAGGATGCCGGCGTAGGCCCAAACCCGGCCGATGTTTCCCCCGGCCTGGATCGATGGCGACTCCACACCGCCCTGGACCGTTGTGATCGTGCCGATGCTACCGCCGGCGAGAATCGTGCTCGTGAGACCGCGGAGCACCTTGATGGTGCCGATATCGGTGCCGGCGTGGAGATGACCTTCCATGCCCCCCTGGCCGGCCT
Organism: Pirellulales bacterium; assembly: GCA_040397585.1. GTDB lineage: Bacteria > Planctomycetota > Planctomycetia > Pirellulales > UBA1268 > QWPN01. The sequence continues at coordinate 1,390 of JBBAVS010000168.1, read as the reverse complement.
CGATGTTTCCGATCGATGTGCCCGCCTCGATGAGGAAGTCGCCCGTGAAGGCGTCGGCCGAGACGTTGCCCACGCTGGAGGCCGATGAGACGACGAGCATCGCCTCGCCGTCCACCTCGATGGTGGCGATGCCAGTGACCGTGCTCGTGTTGGTGAACGATCCGGCGTAGGCCCCCGGCAGGTAGAGCGTGTCGGTGGTGGAACTCTTGTCAGAACCGGAAATGCCGCCAGCCGCATTGATCTGGCCCGTGATCAAGGAACCGTCCGAGAGCGGAAAGCCGAGGTGGAGATGCCCGCCGGAGTTAATGAAACCCTTGAAGGATGAAGGCAGGTTGATCGCGAGGTCGTCGGAGCCGCGGGTCGTGATCTCGCCCGCGATGGCCGCCACGCGGACCGACCCGATGCTATTCGCCCGGATAGCGCCCGAGAGGCTGCTTCGCAGGCCGATCACGCTGCCGATCGCCCCCGACACATTGACCACGCTACGGAAATCATTGGTGACGGAGGTGTCGTACGGATGGCCGGTCGGGGCGCTGATGGCGCCGTTGATCACGAGTGAGTCGATGCTTGCGGCGGTGATGCCGCCGAGGTCGATGAGGCCAGTGACCGGCATGTAGAACTTCGAATCAGCGGCCTGCTGGTTGTTCTGCGTGTTGATCCGGTCGATGAAGGGTGCCTGGCCGGCGTCGAGCGTGATGGAGCCGACCGCGATGCCGTCCAGCGAGATCGAGTTCACGACCGCGGCGGAGAGTTGGATACCGCCGAGCGAGGCCATCTTTGACAACGGCACGATGGTGGACCAGTTGTCGGTCGGATCAACGTTGTTGGAGATGAAGGCGATGTTCGTGTAGCCCGACGAGTAGAGCGTTGCGAAGTTTCCGCCCGCCTGTTCGGCGAGTTTCGTAGGGGTGACCACGATCTGCAGGCCGTTGTCCTTGGTCAGGCCCGAGAGATTGATTCGCGTTGCGTCGGCGTTGTCGGTGGCCAGGCCGGCGAGTTCCACCGAGAACCCTGCTCCGGCGCCGAGCGGCCCGGTGACGGTGATCGAGACGCTGTCGCCGTCGGCGTCGAAGTAGCCGGCGGATGGGACGATCTGGCCGGGAAGGATTGCCAGCATTCGCCGGTCTTCCAGCCGATCGAGAAGCAGGTTGGCGCGGCGTCGCGAGGCAATCTTGGGCGAACGGTGGACACGGCTCGCAAACGGCGATCTCATTCGGCTCGGTTCCTTGATGGCTCAGCAGGCCCGGGGAGATGGTCACAGCCCAAGGATAGCCCGGTCAACGGCACTTCCGCAACGATCTCGGGGCTGACGGACTGCCCATAGCCGCGAGAGCGGAAGGATAGCCCGGTCAACGGCACTTCCGCAACGATCTCGGGGCTGACGGACTGC
>JBBAVS010000167.1:0-7262 GCA_040397585.1 Pirellulales bacterium | reverse complement strand
ATGTGCAGGTTGAAAACCTGCACCCACGTGAAGGCAACAAGCCGCATGCCTGCCGGAAGTGGCCGCAGGTTATTAACCTGCGGAATCCACAGTCAGGTTCGCCAGCCAGAAGTCGATCTCGCGAACAATGCGAATCAGATCGTTTCTGTCGTCCGCCCCATCGATCAGTGCCTGGAGTTTCTCCTCTGCGTCAGGCACCCAAAAAAACCTGATGGCTCATCGAGAGTCGAGGCTGCGCAGGATTTCATCGAGCGTGCGGCCGGTGCGGATGCTCCGTCGCCGCTTTATTTCTTCGGCCAACAGAGGCGAATCAAGGCCGGCGGGGGGCAGCCCGTGCGCGGCTCCCTCGGGAAGGAAGAACCCGATCACCCTGCCTTCGCCGTCGCAGAGTTCGACGGCTTGTGTGGCTTCACCCAGCCGACGGCATGTTTCTTGGTCGAGCGTGAATCGCACCACAAAAGGCTCTCCTGCCGAGGTGGCTGTTACCTTTTTCACCCGCTACTCGCCGCCCGCGGCCTCCGCGATGAGCCCGTCGAGGCCCCGCAGCCGCCACCGGTCGCACAGTTCACGGATTTCCGCCATGTCTACATCGGGGTTTCGCGACAGGAGTTCAACGATGTCGGCGCGAGACTTCATGCCCCCCGCGTAGAGCTTGAGCGCGACGAGATGCGGGAGCGGAACGATTCGCAGGCGGCTTCCGGAACGGATGACGGTGTCGGCTGTGGCCAATCCGCCCTCGATGACCGCCGGAAATCGACCGCCGAAGTTCACGATCTGGACGACACCGAACGGTCCCCGAACGTCGACGACGCCACCGAGCGGATCCTGTCCGTCGGGCTCCCGAAGCGTGACGTCATATCCGGCTCCCCGCAGCATTTCAGCCGCTCGGGTAAGCGTGACCAGATCGGTATTCACGCCCAGATCGAGATCCTCAGTGAACCGTACATAGCCGTGCGCCGCCAGGGCGACGGCGCCGATGACCATCGCCCCCACGCCGCACGCTTCGAGGATCGCGGCGACTTCCTCGGCAGCGTGAATGACGTCGTCTGAGCGGGTCACTGGTCACCCCCCGCGGGGCGTCGGCCGAAGCGCCGCGAAACGCCCTGCCAATCCAAGGGCCGCCTTCACCCGCTCCTCGACCGTCATCTTCCGAACGCGTTCGATTTCGGCGCGCCTCGAAGCGGCGTGACTGACGCTGAACCGCGGTCGTGGAAAAGGCTGATCGCCCATGGCTCGTGTCGTGATGTCAGGTACGGCGGGGCCGGCGACGGCGCCGACCAAAAATTGCGTCTCACGTCCGCAGGGAGATTCTACCAACCCACCGGGAAGTCGTGGACGGGAGCCGCATGCTCACGGCCGCCACAGGGATCCGGGCTGCGGACCAAAGCGCCGAGGAAAAAGGTGAGGAAAAAGGTGACAGCCACCAAATCTGGGTAACCCTGATTGCGAACGAAGCCTGGCCCCGGCTCGAAGCGGCCCCGGGAGCGGAAGACCCGATGACACGAAGAGCGTGACGCACGCGCCTGACCGCGGGCGGCATCCTCGAGGGTGCCGTCCGCGGCGGCGTTTTTTGCGTGGGCCACAGGTTGCCCGACGTGGCCGGCTGTCTTCCAAAGTGGCCGCAGGTTTTCAACCTGCGGAAATTCCCCCGCTGGCGTGGCGCTTGTGCAGGTTGAAAACCCGCAACCGCTTCGCTTCTCCTGCGGCGATGCCCCCTCGATGCCTGCCGCAAATCGGCCACAGAAGCTTGCGATCCGTACGACACGGCACGAGCCCCGATTCCAGGCCACCAACCCAACGGCGACAACGAGGACGGAAGCACGTTCCGGAAACGGGCGGCAAGTCGCGTACAGCTGCATCCGTGAAATAAGATCCCGTCCACGACGCCACGGGAAGATAGAATGGACGGAGCCATGACCTCACAGCCCCGGCCGCCCTTTGAGATTCCGTTCGCTGATTCGGCCGCCATGCTCGCGGCCGATGCGGCGCGTTATCGGGCCTTGCCGCCGATCGACCGCTGGCGTCGGCTGTTTGCCCTGCGGGCCTGGGGTGCCTGGCAGACGCAGGCTCGACTCGCCGCGGAGCGGGAGCCTGCCGCCGAAATCCGGTGGCGAGAGATTCAGCAGGAGCTGTTCGCCCGTCATGCCCGTTGAAGGCGAGCCCCCGACCGATTCGCTCGAAGCCGCGCTGGCAGACGTGATCGATGCGCTCGCCGCCAGCGATGCCTCGTATGCCCTGATCGGCGGCCTCGCCACCGGGTTTCGATCGCGGCCCCGCTACACGCAAGACATCGACCTGCTGATCGACGTCCCGCAGATCCGGCTCCCCGACCTGCTCGAGCGGCTGCGGGCACGGGGGTTTGTGTTTGACGTGGCCGACGTGATTGCCGAGCTCAGGCGGCACCACCTTGCCGCTCTTTGGCGGGGTGACATTCGGCTCGACTGGCTGACGCCGGCCATTCCCGCCTATCGCCACGTTCTGGAGGCGGCACACATCGAGGCGGGCCCCACCGGCCCGATCCGAGTGGCCACGACGGAGGGCCTGATCCTGATGAAACTCCTGGCGTATCGCCTTCAGGATCAAGCCGACATCGAGGCGCTCGTCGCGGCCAACCGCGGCGACCTCGATGTGGGCTGGATCCGTCGGGAATGGGAAGCGATCTTCGCCATCGACGACCCTCGCTGGCAATGGCTGGAGCAGCAGGTCGCGGGCGAAACCTCGGAAAAAAGGTGGGGAAAAAGGTGACAGCCACCAATCCGGGTACGTGGAAGCCGCATGGTCGGCTTTTCTCCAGCACCTCACCAACCTGCACGTGAAGCGCTGGAAGCGTGCGCCCAACGAGATCGACCTCGGCCACCTCTACCAGGGCCGCTTCAAGTCGTTTGCGATCCAGACGACGGACTACTTCCACCGGATTTGGTGGCTGCCACCTTTATCCTCCGCGCCGCGGTCCGGCCGCAGCGGCGGCCGCGGCAGCGACGCGCGCCGTCTTGGGCCGCGGGGGCAGCGGGATCACCACCCAGCCGGATCCGCGCGGGTCTTGGTAGACGTCGGCTGCCTGCTGGCTCTGATGCGCGCCGAGATGCCGGGCGAAGTCGCGACCGTGGCAGACATGGTGCAGCCGCAGCCCGAGGCTGCGGAGTTCGTGGGGCGTGGGCCGCGTGCGTGCGGGTTCGATCACGATCCCCGCGGCGGCCACGAGCCCGGCGAACACCGCGTCGGCCGCCCGCGGCGAGATCCCGCTCCCCGCCGGGGCGTTGGGCCAATCTCGCTGCCGCCGGATGATCCGCGGGGCCACGATGCCGTCGCTGCGAACCGCGGCGAGCACCGACTCCACCGACCACGGCCCGGCCGGAGGGAGCGTGAGTGCCAGGGGAATGGCGATCGGCACGCCCCGCTTCGCCGTCCGCACGCGCAGCTCGTGCCCTTCCACGAAGCCGCTGCCCTGGTCGTCGCGGTTCCAGCAGAGCCCGAGCAGGTCGCCAATGCGGAGCGTGGTGAGTACGGCCAGTTCCAGCCACCGTTGCACCCAGGGCTCGACCGCGGTGGCCGCGTCGTACAGCTGGTGAAAGTCGCCGAGCGTGAGCCGCTGCCGGCGCACGCCGGGATTCTTCACCCGCAGCCCCTCCGTGGGATTCCTGCCCACCGGCAGCCAGCCCTCGCCGATCGCCGCCGCGCAGACCCGCCGCAGGTGCGCGAGCAGGGCGGCCGCGCGGCTCCAGCGGCCGGCGGCTTTCCAGGCTCCGAGGGCCGCGGCGATGTGTTCCGGCTGGAGTTGGGAGAGGGTGAAGTCTCCGAGCGACTCGTCCAGCTGGCGGCTCAGCGAGCGATACTGCACGCGGGTGGTGGGCGTGAGGCTGGGGTCGGCGGCCGTGAGTTCTTGGTAGCGGACGAGCCAGGACCGCAGCGTCCGCGAGCCGCAGCCGTGCACGCGGTCGAGGAGCCGCTCCCGGCCGGAGTGCTTTGCCAGCGCGACGTTCACCTCCAGCGCCTGCATCCGGGCGGAGGCGGCATCACGGCCGAGAGCAAACGTACGGCCGGTCCTGGGATCGCGAAAGTAGAATCGGCCATCGCGACGGCGGTAGAGATTGGAGGGCAGGTCGCGATTGCGAGCACTCCGCGGACGACTCACCGTGGCTCTCCGAGGCAATGGCCCGTGCCCGCAACGCAGCGACGGCGACGGCACGAACTCGCCTCTTTGCATCGGTCCGGCGAAGCCGCTGCCGTGATTCGTCGGGTGGTGAAACGGGTCGGAGCGCCGATTCGTGGGCTGCGGACGCAGCGGATGGAGGGACAGTAACGAAAAACCGGGGGCGGAATCTGCTTCCCGCAACGCACAGTGGCACCGTGCGCCTCGGCGATGATCGCTTCCCTGAGGGTGGTTCCTCCCGAAGGGAGCGTTCGCAGCCCCGCGGGTGGATGCCCGCCGGTCGCCCATCCGGCGTTGCCAGGCTGCCGTCACCTCCCTTGCCAATCCTGACAGAGCGCGGTACCGCTGAGGATTATCATGATCAGGCGCATGCTCACGGCCGCGTCGTTCGCGGCGGCGGGAACCTTCTCGGTGGCCGAGCCGTCCGTCACGACCTCCTGCCGCTCGCCTCGGCGGAGCTCCCCGACCTATCCCTCGACAAGGCTCTCAATCGGGGCCTGCTTCCCTCCCACGACCTCTCCGATCGCGCCTCGTCGCGGCTGGCGGCCTACATCGGCGACTATCTTCGTGAGGAGGTGCTCGCCGAGGCACTCACCCGCAATCTGCCCGCGTTTCAGAGGTTCCTGGAAGCTGCCGCGTCATCCAGGCGCCGCGGTTCTGGTTCTTCGACGTGGGAATCGTGAACGAACTCGCCCGCCGCGGAACGCTCATGCCGGGCTCGACGGACTACGGTGCGGCCTTCGAGCACTTCATCTTCATGGAACTGCATCGAGGCCAAGCTTGGAGCCAAGCTCAAGCGCGGCTGGACGGCCGGGCTCCCCACGCTCCTGCGGGAGTGCCCGAAGATCGTACGGCGGGCGGTCCTCGTCTACCAGGGGAGGGACAGGCTCGTCGTGGATGGCGTCGAGGTGCTGCCGGCGACGACCTTCCTCGAGGAGCTGCACGAGGGGAAGGTCGTTTGACTCGTCGATCGTGGCAAGGCTTTTTGAGGATCGGGCCCTCGGCCGCGGCCGCAGGAGAAGGCGAACGTGGGTACTGGTTTGCAACCTGCACAAGCACCACGCCAGCCAGGCCTTCCCGTAGGTTGAAAATCTGCGGCCCCGCAAAAACGCCGCCGCGGACGGCACCCCTGTGGATGCCGCCCGCGGTCAGGCGCTCGCGTCGCGTTTTTCCTGTCACCGGGTCTTCCGCTCCCGGAGCCGCTTTGTCGCTCGGCCAGGCGTGGTTCGCAGTCAGGTTTGCCCAGATTCGGTGGCTGTGACCTTTTTCCCTGGCGGGGCCGCCAGGACCCCGCCCGTGGTCAGGCGTGCGTCCGTGTAAACTTGCTGAGTCGTCCTTGATGGCCGTCAGGCACGCCCCCGTGATCAACACCAGCCCTGTCAACGATCGCGCCTTGGCCGCTGCGGTCGCCGCACTCGCGTCATGCGACGGCGTCCAAACGGCATACCTGCTCGGCTCTGCAGCTTCGGGTCGCCTCAGGAGCGACAGCGACGTCGACGTGGCGATCCTGCCGAGCCGCCGGTCTGGCCTGTCCGTTCAGGACAGGCTCTTCCTCACAGCGGCGCTCGCTCGGGTGTTTGGCCGCACCGTGGATCTCGGCGTGCTTTCCACGGCAAACGTGGTGTATGCCAAGGAGGCGGTCGCCACGGGGCGGGTGCTGTTCGAGCGGGATCACGATGCAACGGCGCGGTTCGCGATGCTGGCGCTGTCGATGTATGCGTCGCTCCAGGAGGCGCGGCGGGAGGTATTGAAGGCCTATGCCGCCTGACGACATCCTGCTCAACAAGGCCGCGATCATCGAGCGCTGCGTGCGGCGAATGCTGGAGGAAGCGCGGGCTTGCCCGCAGTTCGATGACTTCACCCACGTGGATGCTCTCACCCTCAACATCGAACGGGCCTGCCAGGCCGCGATCGACATAGCGATGCACGTCGTTGCCGATCGCCATCTCGGCGTGCCGCAGAGCACCGCAGAAGCGTTCCTGCTGCTCGAGCGAAGCGGCGTGATCGACCGTCCGCTCGCGGCGGCACTGGCCGGGATGGTGGGCTTCCGCAACGTGGCGGTCCATCAGTACGAGGACATGGACATGAACGTCCTCCGCTGGATCGTGGAGTCGGGCCACCGTGACTGGATTCGGCTGGGCGAGGCCCTCGGCGTCTGCATTCGCCCCTGACTCGCAAGTGGGTTCTTCGGGGAATTTCGTGGCTTGAACCGGCCAGTTCGAGGGACGCGCAGATGTGGTGGCTGTCACCTTTTGATATAATCGATTCATGGATCGAACGCGTTTCTCGACCGAGCCCGTCCGGCCAGCGGGAGACTCGCGTGGTGAGTGCGCGACGCCGGCGCGAGCTCATGAATGGCTCGGCACGCTCGGTCAGGCGGAGCCTTCGCCATACTCCACGATGACCATGGCCGAACGCTTTCAACTCGTATGGCCGATCACGGTCGCGGCGTGGGCATTCAGCGGAAAGCCGTACGATGAATCGCGACTTCGCCGAGATGTTGAACGCCTTGTCAATCGAGGGCGTTGAGTTCCTCGTGGTGGGCGCCTACGCGGTCGCGAGCCATGGGCTGCCGCGGGCCACCGGCGACATCGACCTGTGGATCCGACCGACACCGGAAAACGCCGCCCGACTGTGGCGGGCCCTGGAACGGTTCGGAACCCCGCGTAGCCGACTGACCCCGGAGACGTTCACGCAGGCCGACATCGTGTATCAGATTGGTCTCCCGCCGAACCGGATCGATCTGCTGACGACCATCGACGGCGTGGAGTTCGAAGACGCATGGCGGGAGCGGATCGCGTGCGTGGTCGAGCAGGTGGCGTTCGATGTCTTGTCGAGACGTCATCTTCTCGCCAACAAGCGGGCCACCGGACGCCCGCAGGATCTCGCGGATGTGGCCAGGCTCGAAGAACTCGGCTCAGTCGCTCGGCCGGTGCGTTGATCGCGGTCAGGGTTGCCCAGACTTGGTGGCGATCATCGTTCGCCCCTTTGCCCGAAAGTGGGTGCAGGTTTTCAACCTGCACATGAACCGCCCTGGGCCTGGACTCCCCGCAGGTTGAAAACCTGCGGCCACTTCGGGCATACATGCGGCCACGTCGGGCAACCTGCGGCC
>JBBAVS010000166.1:0-7303 GCA_040397585.1 Pirellulales bacterium | reverse complement strand
CGGTTGTAGACCGGCACCCGCATCTCCTGCGGATAGCGGTAGTAGAGGTCGTTGGCCGACTGCATGTAGCCGTCTTGGTAGAAGTTGTGCGGATACCAGACGTAGGGATAGTGGTAGAGCCGGTTCCAGTCGTGGGCGTTGTAGGAGTTGCCCCACTGGTAGCCGTAGGCCTGGGTGCCGGCCCCCACGGGTGCCTGGGCGGCCGCCTCATGGGCGGCGAGCGAAACGAGCGCGAGCGTGGCGATCGCCGCCACGGCGAGAGAACGAAGCATCGGATTGTCCCCCTGAGAATCCAGCGTCAGGAGGAGTATCGACCAGCCCTACGACCGGTCTTCACGGAAAATCCCGCAGGGTCGCCGGCCGCGGGCAGCCGACGCGTTCCCGGCCTGCGGCCGTGTCAGGCCTCCGGAAACCGCCCCTCGGCGAGGTCGCGATCCCACTCGTCGAGCAGCGGCCAGTGGGGAGCGCAGGTGCCGAAGTCGGCGAGCTTGAGGTAGCCCTTGAGGCGGGCGATCGTGGCGGCCAGGACTCGGTCGTCCTTCTTGAAGATCGGACCGTGGCTCGGCAGCAGCCATTCGACGTCGCTGGCGGCGATCCGTTCGAGCGACTGGATGAACGAGGGGATGTCGCTGCCGTGATGGGCGTCGATCGCCCCCACCGAGCCGTCGCGGTAGATGTTGTCGCCCGAGAGCAGGAGGTTGCCCGTCCGGAAGGCGAGTTGGCTGTCGGTGTGGCCGGGCGTGAGCCAGACCTCGAGCGACCGGCTGCCGACCTCGATCGTGTCGCCATCGACGATCTGGCGATCGACCTTCACCTTCGGCATCTCGAGGTGGACGTTCTGGGCGTCGATCTCGGCGAAGGTCTTGATGCGGTCGCCGGTCTCGAGCGACGCCACCGCCTTGGGGTGGGCGAGCACCGGGGCCTTGAGGATCGACTTGGCCTTGGCGAGGCCCTGGATGTGGTCCACGTCGGCATGGGTGGCGATCAGGGCCCGGCACTGCGACAGCGGAAAGTCCATCTGCCGGATCAGCTCGATGATCTCGTCGACACTCTCCTCGTAGCCGACGTCGATGAGCGCCCAGTCGCGGTCGTCGTAGACGAGGTAGACGTTGCAGCCGATCCGCCAGCCCGCCTGGTAGTTCATCTCGATCACACCGGGAAACACGGGGCGGCGTGCGAGCATGGCGGGGAGGTGGGCGAAGGGGAGGGGCGGCCGGGTTTGCGGGGAAATCCCGCCGAGGACACACTTGCTGGCGTTCGGCGAGCGGTCGCCTCCGGCGATCGCAGTGTAGGGCGGCGAAACCGCGGCGGCAACGAACGCCGCGGTCGTCCGGCCGGCGTGGCGGAATCATCGGGAGCGGAGTGCCGAGTCGCGGCAGAGCATGGTGTCCAGTGGCCAGTCCGCCGCGCCGTCGTTCGCCGCCTGGGCGGGAAACGTGACCGCGCTGTGCGACGCCGTGGATCGCCTCGCGCCGGTCGCCGCGAGTCTCGGCGTCGCCGACGCGTCCGCGGCCGCCTGGCACGGTGCCCTGTTCGGCAAGCTGCGGCCGCAGGTGTCGCGGGAGCCGCTCCTGGTCGCCGCCGTGTGCGGCGGCACGAACACCGGCAAGAGCCTGATCACCAACGCGCTCGTCGGCTCCGCCATCAGCCGTTCCACTCCGGAGGCCGCCCGCACCCTCCATCCCGTCGCCAGCTTCGCGCGGGGCGTGGCGGCCCGCACCGACCTGGCGACGCTGTTTCCCGGTTTTCGGCCGGTGTCCTGGCGGAGCGAGGTCGACGCGGTCGACGCCGCCGCCAGCGACGTGCTCGTCTGGCGGGAGGATCCCGGGGGCGAGCAGCCCGAGCAGCTCGTCGTCCTCGACACGCCCGACATCGACGGCACGCTCCGCGAGAACTGGCACCGGGCCGAACTCGTCCGCAACGCCGCCGACGTGATCGTGGCCGTGCTCACGCAGCAGAAATACAACGACGCGGCGGTCCGCGACTTCTTCGCGGCGGCGGCTGCCGCCGGCAAGACGGTGATCGTGGTCTTCAACATGGTGGACTGGCCGCGGCAGCGGGAGCGGATCGCCGGCTGGCTGGCCACGTTCGCGACCGAGACGGGCGTGGCGGCGGCGGCGGTCTACGCCGGGCCGCACGACTTCGCAGCCGCGGAGGCGGGCAGGATCGTGCTCGTCCCGATTCCCGAGCTCACGCCGGGCGGCGGCGAGGTGCCGCTGGCGGAGCGGCTCGCCACCGGCGACTTCGATCGCCTCAAGCGGCAGGCGATGGCCGGCGCGATGCGCGTCGTGGCCGATCCGCGCGACGGGCTCGCCGGCTGGCTCGAGGCCATCGATCGCGCCGCCGCCGGCTGGCGCGACGCCCAGCGGCTCCTGGAGCGCGAGGGCCGCGTGCAGGTGGAGCTGCCGGCACCCCCGCGGGAGATCGTCTGGGACGAGGTCTGGGGCTGGCTCGAGCCGCGGCGGTCGGCGGTCGATCTCGTGGTCAGCAGCGGCTACCGCACCGTCGGGCAGGGCGTGTCGTGGGCGGCCCGCCGCGTGGGGCTCGGCCGTTCCGCCGCCGAGCGGAAGGAAGACTTCGCCGCCACCGAGCTCGAGGCGCTCAAGCGGGCGCTCGCCGACTTCATCGACCGGCTCGACGATGCCTGCCGTCGCGACGAACGGCTGGGGCGACTGCTGGGACCGCGGCTCGCGACGGCCGATCGCCAGTCGTGGTATGCCGACCTCGAGCGGCGGCATGCGGCGCTGCCGCTGGTGTCGGAAGACTACCGGACGTTCGTGCGGACGGAGCTCGACCGGTTCGCCACCGCGAATCCGGGGATGGTGAAGGCCGTGCTCACCGGGCTGACCGTCGGCTCGGTCGTGCGGCCGGTGATGACACTGGCGCTCTTCAGCGCGGGGGCCGCCGCCGTGCCCGCTGCGGCGGGCGTGCTTCACCACGTGCTCGACTTCGGCGTCACGGTGGCGGCGCCGCTGGCGGGCGAGGGGGCGGTCGCGGCGGCGTCGCAGGGCATCCGGCCGCTGATCGAGCGGCTGTTCGCCGGCTGGTCGGCCGAACGGGGGCGGATCCTCGCCGAGACGCTCCACGACGTCGTGCTGGGAGATGGCGTCGCGGAGATCGCGCGGCTCGCGTCATCCAGCTCGCGGCCCGAACTGGTGCAGGCGCGGCAGCTCCTGGTCGAGTGTTCGCGGGAGTGCGGCTGACGATGGACACACCGAACGGATCACCGTCACCCGCGCCGGCCGCGGAGCCCGACTTCGCGGCGTTCGACCTGCTCGTCGATGCCCTGGGCCGCTGGGCGCCCTCCGGCCCCGCCTGGGCTCCCGCCCGCCGTGTGAAGAGCGCGTGGGAGGGAGTGGCCCCGCGGCTCGACAAGGCCCGGCTCGAACTCTCGCGGGTGCTCGTCGTGGGTGTGGTCGGCGGCACCGGCACCGGCAAGAGCACGCTCGTCAACGCGCTGGCTGGCAGCGAGGTGACCACCGCGGGCGACGTGGCCCGGCCCACCACCATCAATCCCGTCGTCGTGGCGGCCCGCGACGTGGACGTCTCGTGGCTGCCGCTGGAGGCGATGCAGGCCCGCCTCGTGCGAAGCGACTCGCCCGCCGTCGCCAACATCGTGCTCGTGGACTGTCCCGATCCCGACACGCAGGCCGCGGCCGGCTCGGCCCCCGCCGACGGCGCGAAGCCGAGCGCCTCCAACCGCAACCGCGATCTGCTCGAGGCGGTGCTCCCGGCCTGCGACGTGCTCCTGCTCGTGTCCACCGCGCAGAAATACCGCTCCTGGATCGTGGCCCGCGAGGTGGCGGCCTTCGCGCCCGGCCGGCCGCTGCTCTTCGTGCAGACCCACGCCGCCCGCGATCCCGACATCCGGGCCGACTGGCGGAAGGAGCTGGAGTCGCAGGGCTTCGACGTGCCGCGGATCTTCCGGATCGACGGCGTGGAGGCGGCGGCGCGGGCCGCGGCGGGGCTCGAGCCCGAGCCCGGCTTTCGCGAGCTCGTGACGGCGATCGACGGCGAGCTCGCGGGCCGCGCGGCCCGGCGGGTCCGCCGCACCGGCGCCCTCGACCTCGCCGCCTGGTTCACGCGGCAGGCCCGGGCCGACCTCGCCGCCAGTGCGCCGCCGGTGGCGGCGCTCGCCGAGGGCGTGGGAGCGCAGCGCAGCCGGCTGGAAGCGATCCTCGCCCGCGCGATCGGCGACACGCTCCGCGCCAACCGCTCGGCCTGGCAGCGGTTGATTGCCGAAGACGTGGTGGCCCGCTGGCACGGTGGGCCGTTCGCCAGCTTCCTGCACGCGATCGCGGCGCTGGGGTCGCTCTGGAGCCGGGTGCGGCCCGGCTCGGGGGTCGTCGGCAGGCTGCTCGCGGGGCAGTTGGTGTCTGGCCCGGCCCGGGACGGCGGCTGGAAGGCGGTGGAGGAACTGGGCCTGCCGGCCGGCGAGGTGGAGCAGTCGCGGAGCGTGCTCGCCGGACTTGCCGCGCGGGCCGGCATGCAGGAGCCGCTCGTCGGCCGGGCACGACTCGACGACGCGGCTGCGGCGACCGCGACCGCGGCGCTCGTCGATCGCGCCGGGGCGTGGCTCTCCGCGGGCATCGACCGGCTCGTGGCCGAGCGCCGCGGCCGCATCGGCCGCCCCGCGATCCACTGGCTTTTCGAAGCGCTCTTCTCGGGGCTGCTGGTCACCGTGCTCGTGCGGGCCGGCTGGAACTTCTTCCACGGCAATCTCTGGGAGGGCAAGCCTGTCTCCGGCGTCGGCTTCCTCGAGGAGGCGATCGTCTGGCTGATCCTCTGGGGGCTGCTGCTCCGCTGGCTGATCTTCGCCCTGGTGCGGCTCGGCCTCGACCGGGACATCCAGGGGCTCGTCGGCTCCGTCGCCTCGTCGCGGCTGGTCGATCCCCTGCTCGCCGACTTCGCGTCGGCCGCGTCCGCCACCGCCACGTGGATCGACGAAGGCGGGCGGCTCGGTGCCGAGGCCGAGCGGCTCGCCGCGGCCTGCGGCGACACGTCGGGGCTCGGCCGGCTGCGGAGGCAGGCCCCGTGACCAGACGTGGGGCCGTGATCGCGACGCTCGCGTGCCTCGTGACCCTTGCGGCGCTCCGGGCCGCTGCGGCCGAGCTCGAAGAGATCCGCGCCCGCGGCGAACTCGTCTGGGCCGCCGACCAGGAGGGGGGCGGGCCGCACGTGTTTCCCGATCCCGCCGAGCCGCGGCGGCTGACCGGCTTCGAGGTGGAGTTCGCCGACCTGCTCGCCGCCGAGCTCGGCGTGAAGGCCCGCTTCCAGCAGGGGCAGTGGGACCGGCTGCCGCTGCTCCTCGACCAGACGGCCGACTGCGTGATCAACGGCATCGAGCTCACGCCCGAGCGGCGGCGCGACTACGGCTGCTCGCGTCCCTACTTCGGCTACGCCCTGCAGATGGTGGGCCGCCGCAGCGACCCGCCGGCCGGGCTCGCCGACCTCGCCGAGGCGGGGCCGCGTGGCGCGTGGCGGGTCGGTGTGCTCACCGGCTCCGCCGCCGAGCTCGAGATGCGGGCCCGGGCCGCCCGCGGCGAGGCCCAGCTCGAGGTCATCGGCTACGACGGCACGCTCGACTCGATGGAGCAGGTGCGCGGCGGCGTGCTCGACGCCGCCGTGCTCGACGACTGCATCGTCGCCTTCTATGCCGACCGCTTCGCCGGCCTGCGGAACGTCGATCGACCGTTCGCCGGCGGCTTCTACACCGTGCTCACCTCCCACCGCACCCCGCGGCTCACCGCGGCCATCGACGAGGCGATCGGCCGCCTCGTCGCCGACGGCCGGCTCAAGGCGCTCTACGACCGCTGGGATCTGGCCGGCCGCCAGCAGATGCTCATGCTCCGCGACGCCGCCGAGATTCCCGTGGCCGGCCGCCGCACGCTCGGCGAGCTCGTCCGCCAGACGCTGCCGCTCTTGCTTTCGTCGGCCGGCATGACGGTGCTCTTGTCGTGCGCCGCGTTTCCGCTGGCGGTTGCGGTCGGGCTGGCGGTGGCGATCGGCCGCCTGCACGGCCCGGCCTGGCTCCGGCCGCTGCTCACCGGCTACGTCGAGGTGCTCCGCGGCACGCCGCTGATGCTCCAGCTCTATGCGATCTTCTTCCTGCTGCCGAAGATCGGCCTCGCCCTGCCGGCGCTCGCGGCGGCGATCATCGGCCTGGCCCTCAACTACTCCGCCTACGAGTCGGAGATCTACCGGGCAGGCCTCAAGGCGGTGCCGCTCGGGCAGTTCGAGGCGGCCGTGTCGCTCGGGCTCACCAAGTGGCAGGCCCTCCGGCATGTGCTCGTGCCCCAGGCGGTGCGGATCGTGATGCCCCCGGTGACGAGCGACTTCATCGCCCTCTTCAAGGACACGAGCGTGTGCTCGGCGATCACCGTGATCGAGCTCACGAAGCGCTACAGCGTGCTGGCCCTCTCGACCGGCCGGATCGTGGAGCTGGCCGTCGTGACGGCGGTGCTCTATCTCTGCATGAGCTGGCCGCTCGCCCTGCTCTCGCGGTGGTTCGAGTCGCGGCTCGATCGGCCGGCGGAGAGCGAGCCATGAGCGCGCCGCCGCCCATGATCGAGGTCGACGCGCTGACGAAACGGCGGGCCGGCCGGCCGGTGCTCGATGCGGTCACGCTGTCGGGAGCGGCAGCCGGCGTGACCGTCCTCATCGGCCCATCGGGCAGCGGCAAGAGCACGCTGCTGCGCTGCCTCAATGGCCTGGAGACGTTCGAAGGGGGCTCGATCACGATCGCCGGCCATCGGCTCACCGCCGGGAGCCAGGGGACCGCGGCGCTCGACGCCCTGCGGCGGGACGTGGGCATGGTGTTCCAGCAGTTCAACCTCTTTCCGCACCTCTCCGTGCTCGACAACGTGATGCTCGCCCCGCGGGTGGTGGTGCAGCTCCCCCTCGAAGTGGCACGGACGCGGGCCCTCGACCTGCTCGATCGGGTCGGCCTCTCGGCCTTCGTGGCGGCCCGCCCCGCCACGCTCTCGGGCGGCCAGCAGCAGCGGGTGGCGATCGCCCGCGCCCTGGCGATGCGGCCGCGGGTGATGCTCTTCGACGAGCCGACCAGCGCCCTCGATCCGTCGATGACGGCCGAGGTGCTCGACGTGATCGTCGATCTCGCGCGGGCGGGGCAGACGATGGTGGTGGTGACGCACGACCATGCCTTCGCGAAGCGGGCGGCGACCTGGGTGGTGGAGCTCACCGCCGGCAAGGTCGCCCGCCAGGGGCCCGCCGAGGCGCTGCTTCGGTAAGTGGCCGCACAATCAGGAAGCCCAATCGCGTAAGCGATGGGGATACGAAGTGG
>JBBAVS010000165.1:0-7318 GCA_040397585.1 Pirellulales bacterium | reverse complement strand
CCAGCCTGGAATCCCGCAGGTTGAAAACCTGCGGCCACTTCACCTGCGGCCACTTCACCTGCGGTCACTTCACCTGCGGCCACTTCACAACCACCTGGCTCCACCTCTCCCGAAAGCGGATGCCGGTTCCGAACGTGGGTGCAGGTTTTCAACCTGCACATGCCTCCCCACCAGCCCGGACTCACCGCAGGTTGAAAACCTGCGGCCACTTCACCTGCGGCCACTTTTCTCCGGCCACTTCTCTCCCGCCAATCCACCCGGCTGCCCGCTCCTGCATCACCCGCTGCGCGGCAATCGGGCGGCCCCCCGGGCCGAACGCGCCCCATCGGTGTGAATCGATGGCGGCGGGGCCGGCAACTCCCCCCGCGGCCCGAGGCGTGGCGGACCTGAAAAACAGGGGACTCTCGGCAGCCTGCCCCCTGGCTGGCGCGCGGCCGTCTCGCCGCTGAGACAGCGGTGCTGGCACGGCGTTTGCTTTCCCGGATGTCAGCCGTGGAACCCTCCCCGGCATCATCCACAATCATGAGGCGGATCCCATGACTTGTTCACGCACGATGCGTTGGTGCGCATTGGCGGCCGTATTGGCCGCGTTCTTCTTCGGTCCGGGCGATGTTTCCACGGCCCTCGTTTTCGCCGAAGGTGAGAACCCGGCGGTCGCCGCCGCGGCGCCGATGCCCGCCCCCCCGACCATTGAGGAAATGGTTCCGAAGCTCTGGGTCGCGGCCGACACCGTCTGGGTGCTGGTCTGCGGCATGCTGGTGTTCTTCATGAACCTCGGCTTCGGCTGCGTCGAATCGGGCTTCGCCCGCTCCAAGAACTGCGTGAACATCCTCTCCAAGAACTTCATCGTGTTCGCCGTCACGTCGCTGGCCTACTACCTGATCGGCTGGGACCTGATGTTCGGCGCCGGCGACGGCGCCTTCATCGGCAACTCCGGCTCGTGGATGGTCGGCGGTGCCGACAACAGCCCCGCCGTGGGCGACAAGTATCAGGGCGTGTATGGCTCGATCTCGTGGGCGAGCGTGCCGCTCTGGACCAAGTTCTTCTTCCAACTCGTGTTCGCCGGAACGGCCGCCACGATCGTGTCGGGGGCAGTGGCGGAGCGGATCAAGTATCACACCTTCGTGCTGTTCAGCGTCCTGATGGCGATCGTGATCTATCCGGTCGTCGGCCACTGGATCTGGGGCTTCGGCTACCTCGCCAAGGAGTGGAACTTCTGGGACTTCGCCGGCTGCTCCGCGGTGCACTCCGTGGGCGGCTGGGCGGCCCTCACCGGAGCCATGATCCTCGGACCCCGGATCGGGAAGTATTCCTCGACCGGCAAGGTGCAGGCCCTGCCCGGCCACAACATGATGGCCGCCTTCATCGGCTGCCTCGTGCTCTGGTTCGGCTGGTTCGGCTTCAACCCCGGCAGCACGTTCGGCGTGGCCGCTGACGGCGGGGCCCTGGCCTCGCAGGTGGCGGTGAACACCAACATGGCCGCCGCCGCGGCGACCGTCACCGCGACGATCACCGCCTGGCTGCTGCTCGGCAAGCCCGACATCGGCATGACACTCAACGGCTGCCTCGCCGGCCTCGTGGGCATCACCGCCAGTGCCGCGTTCACCAACATCCAGTGCGCCGCCATCATCGGCGCGATCGCCGGCGTGCTCGTGGTGCTCTCGGTGCTGTTCTTCGACCGGATCAAGATCGACGATCCGGTCGGGGCCACGAGCGTGCACCTCGTGTGCGGCATCTTCGGCACGCTCTGCGTGGGCCTGTTCACCACCAGCGACCTCTCGACCACCGTGGCCAACACCCCGGTGGGAGCGGCCGCGGTTGGCGGCCCCTACGCCGGCCTGTTCTTCGGCGGCGGCACCAAGCAGTTGATCGCCCAGCTGGTGGGCGTGTTGATGGTGGGTGCCTACGTCGTGCCGGTCTCCGCGATCTGCTGGCTGATCCTCAAGGCCGTCGTCGGCCTCCGGGTGGCCCCGCAGGAGGAGATCGAGGGTCTCGACATCGGCGAGCACGGCAACGAGGCCTACCACGGCTTCGTCATGGTTCGCACGGAGTAACCGTCCAGAAGGATGCCCCAATGGCGTGGGCGGGCAATCCGCCTCGCCCGCCCACGCCGGGGCATTTTTCAAGTGGCCACAGGTTTTTAAGTTGGAAGAGAGTGGCCAGGGGTTTGCAAGTTTGGGAGAGAGTGGCCACAGGTTTTCAACCTGGGAGAGAGTGGCCACAGGTTTTCAACCTGGAAGAGAGTGGCCACAGGTTTTCAACCTGTGGAAAAATCATGGGCAGGTCAAAACCTGCCCCCACTCAAAAAAACCTGGCCCCAGTTGTGGCCTCACGCCCGGCGGAAGCCGCCGTTCACCGGCAGCACCTGACCGGTCACGAAGCCCGCGGCCGGCGACACCAGGAAGTGGACCGCATGGGCCACGTCTTCCGGGGTGCCCCAGCGGCCCAGCATGCTCTCGCGGACGGCCCGCCGCTGCCACCGCTCGCTGGCCTGGTCGCCCCAGGCTGTCTTGATCCAGCCGGGTGCCACGCAGTTGACCCGCACCTTCGGCCCCAGCGACCGGGCAGCGCTCCGCGTGAACGCCATCACGGCCCCCTTGGCCGCCGCGAACAGTTCGCCGCTGTCACCCTCCATGCCCACCGCCGCCTGATCCCAGCCGATCGTCACGATCGTGCCGCCGGCCCGCTCGGCCATCCAGCGGCCGAGCGTGCGGGCGAGCGTTATCGTCGCCACCACGTCGATCGCCAGCAGCGCCTCGAGCTTCCGCTGAAAGTCCCACGAGGCCGCAGGGCCCGTGAGCACATCGGCTCCAGCCACGAGCGCCACGACGTCGATCTCCGGCAGGGCCGCCGTGGCCTCCGCCGCGAGCCGTTCCGCGCCGCCGTCGGCTGCCAGATCGCCGAGAAACGTGCCGGCATGCCGCGGGCCGAGGGCGGCGGCCACCTCCGCCGCGCCGGCGGCCGATCGCCCGTGCACGGCCACGCGGGCACCGGCGGCGGCGAGTTCCAGGGCCACCGCGCGGCCGATGCCGCGAGTCGCGCCCGTCACCAGCGCCGTGCGGCCCGCGAGATCGACGTCGATGCCGGAGTGGCTCACGGTGCAGTGCCCCGGGCTGCCAAGGGGAGCCGATAGCAGGCCGCCTCCTCCGCGTTGCGAACCAGCAGCCGGTCGCCGGCGAGGCAGAGCGTGTTCCACGTCTGCCCGTCGAGCGCGGCGAATCGACCCAACACGCGGTGCTTCTCCGGCGAACAGGCCACGACCACCACCTCGCCCGACTCGGCCTGCACGAGCAGCAGGCCGCCCACCCGCAGCACCTGTCCCTGGCCGTAGCGGCCTCCCTTCCACCGCCGCGTGCCGTCGGCCAGAGCGACGCACTCCAGGATGCCGTCAGAAAGGCCGTAGGCATGGCCGTCGTGCACCGCGACGTTGGTGAACTTGGTCTTGAGCAGGCCGGGCTGCCGCCAGGCCGCGGTGAACGCGGGCGGATCGCCCGGCTTGGCCTCGAACACCGCGGCACCCACCCCGTATCCCTTGGAGAGGAATATCCGGCTGTCGCCCAACACGTGGGGCTGGGAGCACGTGGCGTCGGAGTTGGAGTGGCCCGGCCACTCGAACCGCCAGAGCTCGGTGCCGTCGGCAGGGTCGTATCCAGCCGCGGTTGACTCGTTGACGGTGAGCACGACGGTGCGGCCCGCGATCGAGGCCAGCTGGGGCGACACGTAGCTGATCTGGTCCGCGCCGCCCATCCAGCGGCGCTCGCCCGTGGTGCGGTCATACGCCACGATCGACACGGCGGAGCCGTCCTGCCGCGGACCGCCCCCCGGCACGATCACGAGCGACTCGGTGACCAGCGGGGAGCCCGCCCTCCCCCAGGGCACAACCGCTTCGTGCGCGGCCGCGTCGATGCCGAGATCCTCGAGCACGTTGTTCTTCCAGAGCACGCGGCCGCGCGCCCCGTCGATGGCGTGCAGCCAGCCGGTGGCCCCGGTGGAATAGACGACGCCGCCGGCGATCGTGGGCGTGGACCGGGGCCCCACGCCTCCGAGCACGGTCGCGTGCCGGGCCGGCACCGCGACCGTCCACTCCACGGTGCCGGTCGCCACCGACTGGCAGGAGACGATCTCCTCGTCGCCCCGCTGCTCGAGCGTGACCGCGTGGTCGCCGCAGGTCGCGAAGCCGCTCCAGCCGGCGCCGATCGGCCGCCGCCAGAGCTTCTCGGGCGGCCGAGTGTCCCACGCTGGGTCGAGGATCGGCCCTTCGAGCGCCGCCGAGCCCTGGGGCCCAAGGAACCCGGGGAAGTCGGCGGACGTGGCCTCCCAGGCCGGGCTGGCCGCCGCTTCGGCCGCCGGCGCGGCCACCTTTGGCAGGAGGCGATCAGGGGACGGCGCCCAGCGAAACGTCAGCTGGGGCACGAGGTCGCCCGACACCCGCTCGATGCGAAACACCGCGCAGGCCAGGACCACCGGGGCCAGCAGGCCGATGGCCAGCGCCCACTTGCGACTGGCGGGATGGCCGCTCTGAAAGAGGAACCAGCCGACCAGCGCCATCAGCGCCGAGAAGCCGAGGATCAGCGTGATGATGTTCCGGACCGCGGCGTCGACGATGCCTCCCACCAGCGGCTCGAGGAGGCCCATGCGGACCATCACGGCGGCGGCGGCCAGCGACGCCAGCGTGACGAACACCCGCGCCGGAGGCACGAGCGGCCGCGGAGCGGCGGATTTCGCGGGTGATTTCGGGGCTGGTCGACGGGAAGCCATGCCACACTTTTACTGGAAGGACCGCGATTACGCGACTACACTCCTCGCGACCTCGGCTTCCGCGGACGCACGGCAAGGATCACGAATGCCCACGAGCAATGCCCCCGACCCGGCCCGGTCGTCCGCCCTCGGTGCGGCGGTCTCGGGCCCCTCGACGGCGGCGGTCCATGCCGGCGAGGCCCGCCTCAAGCCCGGCTTCTCGATCACCGACCCGATCTTCGCCTCGAGCACCTACACGTTTCCCGACACGAAGTCGATCATCGACTTCATCGAGGAGAAGCACCCCCGCGAGGAATACGGCCGCTACGGCAACCCCGGCGAGCGGGTCGTCGAAGACAAGCTCGCGGCCCTCGAGGGGGGCGAGCAGGCGGTGCTCTTCGCCAGCGGGATGGCGGCCCTGGTGGGCCTGCTGATGGCCCACTGCAGCGCCGGCGACGAGATCGTGTTCTTCGACGAGTGCTACCACCGCAGTCGGGAGTTCTGCCGCAAGCACCTCACCAGGTTCGGCGTCGGGTTCCGCGAGGTGAAGACCTGCGACTACGCCGCGATGGAGGGGGCGATCACGCCCCGCACGAAGTTCGTCGTCAGCGAGTCGCCCACCAACCCGCATCTCAGCGTGGTGGACGTCGAACGCTTCGCCGACCTCGGCCGCCGCAAGGGCGTGTTCACGCTGATCGACGCCACGCTCTGCACGCCCTACAACCTCAAGCCGCTCGCGGCCGGCGTCGATTTCGTGCTCCACTCGGCCACGAAGTATCTCGGCGGGCACAACGACCTGCTCGCCGGAACCGTGATCGGCCGCGCCGAACTGATGGAGCCGGTGCGAAACCTCCGCGGGATCATGGGAGGCGTCAACTCGCCCCACAACGCCTACCTCCTGGAACGCGGGCTCAAGACGCTGGCCCTGCGGATGGAGCGGCACAACGCCAACGGCCTCGCGGTGGCCCGGTTTCTCGAGGGCCATCCGCGGGTCGAGCGGGTGCTCTATCCGGGCCTCGAGAGCCATCCCTTCCACGGCGTGGCCGCCCGCACGATGCGGGGCTGCGGCGGGCTCGTCACCTTCTTCATCAAGGACGCCGACTGGCGACGGACGGCCGACGTGATCGACGCCGTGCAGATCCCGCGGATCGGCCCCAGCCTCGGAGGCGTCGAGTCGCTCATCGAGCAGCCGCTGGTGATGAGCTACTGGAACTACACGCCGCAGGAGCGGCAGGGCTTCCGGATCACCGACAACATGATCCGCATGGCCTGCGGCATCGAAGACGCCGATGATCTCATCGCCGACCTCGCACAGGCCCTCGACCGCACGTAGCCGCCCGCCCGGCGGCGGGAGGCTTCCCATGCAGTTTCGCACCCGCGCCATCCATGTCGGCCAGGAGCACGATCCCGCCACGGGGGCGGTCGTGCCGCCGATCCACCTGGCGAGCACGTTCGTCCAGCCCGACGCCTCGATGACGTCGGCCTACGATTACGCCCGCACCGGCAGCCCCACGCGGCATGCCTTCGAGAAGACGCTCGCCGACCTCGACGGCGGCGTGCGGGCGCTCGCCTTCGCGTCGGGCATGGCGGCCACGCACTGCGCCACGCTCCTGCTCGCCCCCGGTGACGAGATCGTCACCGGCACCGACATCTACGGCGGCACCTGGCGGCTCTTCAATCGCGTGCTCGCCGAGCGGGGCATCGCCGTGCAGGCGGTGAACGCGGCCGACACCGCCGCCGTGGCCCGCGCGGTGGGCCCGAAGACGAAGCTCGTGTGGGTGGAGTCGCCCGGCAATCCGCTGCTTACGATCACCGACATCGCGGCCTGTGCCGAGATCGCGCACGCGGCGGGAGCCCTGCTCGCCTGCGACGCCACGCTCACCACGCCGGCGCTCTCGCGGCCGCTGCAACTCGGCGCCGACATCGTGATGCACTCGGCCACGAAGTCGATCGGGGGCCACAGCGACCTGCTGGGCGGGGCGCTCGTGGTCCGCGATGCCGACCTGGGCACGCGACTCCACTGGCTCCAGAACGCGACGGGCGCGGTGATGGGGCCGCTCGAAGCCTTCCTCTGCTCCCGCGGCCTCAAGACCCTCGAGCTTCGCGTGCTCGCCCAGTCGGCCACGGCCCTGCGGCTGGCGGCATGGCTCGTCGGGCATCCGGCGGTCACGAAGGTCCACTATCCCGGGCTCAGCGGTCACCCGGGTCACGCGCTGGCGATGCGGCAGATGTCGGCCGGGGGCACGATCGTGAGCTTCGAGGTGGCAGGCGGCGTGGCCGACGCCCGCCGCGTGGTCGAATCGACGACGCTCTTCCAGCTTGCCGTCAGCCTCGGGGCGGTGGAGTCGCTGATCGAAATCCCGGCGGTGATGTCGCACGGGTCCTACGCCCCCGAGGCCCGCCGGGCCGTGGGCATCGCGGACGGCCTCATCCGCCTCTCGGTCGGCCTGGAGGCCTTCGAAGACCTCCGCGACGACCTGGCTTCCGCGTTGCCCCGAGCGTCGGCGGCCTCCACGTGATCTGAGCGCGGCCCCGAGCGGGGCGGCGCAGCACCCAGGATTCAGCAGGTTGAAAACCTGCT
>JBBAVS010000164.1:0-7425 GCA_040397585.1 Pirellulales bacterium | reverse complement strand
CGACTCGAGCAGGCCCATACCGGTGATTTACAGAAGAGACGTTACACCAACCACGCAGGCCCACGTGCAGGCCCGCCGGCATTTTCCGTCGGGGGGCTGGTCGGGCGCGTTTCTGGCCGATCCGCAGCGGGGCTATGGCCGCAATCAGCCCGGCGGCTGGCTGTTCGCCATCCTCGATCACTTGGAACTAGCCGATCTCCGCAGCGCCGGTGGCGAGCGGATCGAAGACTTTCCACTCGGACCGCGACTCACGGCGCTCTACCAGAGCGCGCCGGCGGTGTTTTACTGCCCCAGCCGCCGCCCGGCGCAGCCCTATCCCTTCAAGCGTTCGGGGAATGCTCCCTGGCGGCTCGCCGAGGCCCAGGCCGTGCTCATGCTGCCGGCGGTGACCAAGTCGGACTACGCCGCCAACGCGGGCGACGCGCTCTACAGCGCCGCCGAGCAGTTCAACAATCAGGTGCGGATGTGGGTGCCGGCCTCCTACGAGGCGCTCGCGTCGAAGCCGGCGGAGTGGACCAGCACCGATGATCCGAAGACCGCGTTCCATCAGACGGGGGTGTCCTACTATCGCAGCGAGGTGCGGCCGGGGCAGGTGAGCGACGGCCTCTCCAGCACCTACCTCTGCGGCGAAAAGTCGCTGTCGTCGGGGCTCTATCGCGACGTAAACGTGACCGACTCGCCGGCCATGATGAGCGACAACCAGTCGGCCTGGGCGGGCTACGAGTGGGACAACCACCGCGTCGCCTGGAACCCCGCCGCCCGCTGGCCGCAGGACGTCTATCAGCCGGGCCAGGATCGGCCACTCGACGAGCGCGACATGATCACGGTGCTCTCCGGCTGCTACGGCTTCGGCAGCGCCCATCCCGGCGGGTTGGGGATGGCGTTCTGCGACGGCTCGGTGCGCGACGTGGCCTACGACATCGACGCCACCGTGCACCGCCGGCAGGCCTGCCGTAGCGATGGTCAGTGAGCGGCATGGCTTTGGCTACGGCCGCTTGGCCGGTCTGCCCCGGGCGTCACGCGTAGCCCTTGTCGGCCACATACCGCAGCACCCGGCCTGCCGCGTCGAGCAGTTCCGGCGCCGCGGCAAGCGCTTCGCTCAGCACGCGATCGGCACTCTCGATGAGGTAGTCGTGGGCGATCGCATTGCGGAGAAGACGAAGTTCACGCCAACGCTCGGCCGAAGTGATCAGGTGGCGGGCTTCGGCACGCTGCAGGCGGTCGAGCGGGGTGCCCTCGTCCATGAGCTCGATCTGATCGAGGGTGCGGAACACGCGCTGCATCAGGAAGTCGTTGAGCCGCGCGAACCGGGCCGTGAGTGCCTCACACGATTCCCGCTCGCCCACGGTCAGTTCGCCCGTGAGCCGCGGCGCGATGGCGGCCACCCGCTCGCGCGACTCCTCGAGCACGCGTGCGGCGGCCGTCATCAAGGCCAGTTGGTCTCGCAGCAGCTGATTCAGCGATTCGACCACAGCTCGACTCCACGGCTTCGTGCAAGATCGGCGAACACGGTCGGAACGGTGCCGTCATCCACCACGAGGTCGATGCGCTGCGGACCGAGTTCATCCTCGAGCGTGAGTCGAAGTCGCTGCGTCAGAGAGTAGACGTCCACCGGGGAATCGGCTGCGAGTTCCACGAGCAGGTCGATATCGCCTCCGCGCCGCGAGGGATCCGTTCGGGAGCCGAACAGGACGATGCGACTCCACCTCCCGCCAACTTCGCGGCACGCCCGGTCCACCGCTCGGCGGATGGCATCGCATTCCGGCGCCGAAAGTCTGATCTGGGCTACGGGCGCGGCCACGGCGAGACCCCACGGAAGATTCGCTGGCCGATGCGCGACGGCAGGTTTGGCGGCTAGCGAAGATAGGATACTGTGGGCACGGCTTCGGCCGCCAGCATCACCATGGACCACCGTGCACCGTCGGCAGGCCTGCCGCAGCGACGGTCAGTGAGCCGCGGGGCTTCGCGGCAGGCATGACGGCTCGATCACCTCGAGCGTGCCGGCGTCGGCGTCGAGCGTCACCCGGGCGCCGAGCGGCAGCGTGACGTTGTTGCGGACGTGGCCGCAGGGAAAGTCGGCCACCACCGGGCAGCCGAGGGCCCTGCAGTATTCGAGCACCACCTCCCGCTGCTCCCGCTCGTCCTGCTCCTTCTTCTCGCCTTCGTACTCGTCGCAGGTGAAGCGCCCCACCACCACGCCGGCGAGGCCGTCGAGCACGCCTGCCAGCCGTAGCTGCGAGAGCAGCCGGTCCACGCGGTAGGGCCGCTCGTTCACGTCCTCCAGAAACAGCACGCAGCCCTTGGCGTCGAGCGCGTAGGGCGTGCCGATCGTGGCCGCGATCAGCGAGAGATTGCCCCCCACCAGGCGGCCCGTGCACCGGCCCCCGGTGACGGTCGTCGGCCGCTCGCCCTCCGGCAGCGGGATCATCCGCCGCGGGGCCGCCGGCTCGAGAAAGAGCATGTCGCGGTACGACTGCTCGGCAAACGAGGGATCCTCTCCCACCGCCTTCACGACGCTGGCCATCGGCGCGTGAAACGTGACCAGGCGGGCCCGGCGGCCCGCGGCCACGTGGAGCCCGGTGACGTCGGAATAGCCCACGATCACCTTCGGGTCGCGGCGGAGGGCGTCGTAGTCGATGCGGTCGAGGATCCGCGTCAGGCCGAAGCCGCCGCGGAGCACGAAGATGCCGCGGACCGAAGGATCTCGGATCGCCCGGTCGAGTTCCGCCGCCCGCTCGTCGTCGGTGCCGGCGAGGTAGCGATGGCGGCGCTCGTGGATCTCGGGCTCCACCACGACCCGAAAGCCGGCCGCGGTGAGGGAGTCGGCGAAGCGACGGGCGTCGTCTTCCTCGCAGATGCCGCAGGGAGCCACGAGGGCCACCGTGTCGCCGGGCACGAGCGCCGGCGGCGCCAGCCACGCGCGATCGTCGGCACGGAACGCACGGGCGGCGGTGAGCGCCAGTGCGACGAGCAGGAAGACGCCGACGAGAAGCCTCAAGGTCGTCCGCTCGCTCGGGGCGGCGCGGCACGGCGGCGGGCCAGATGCCAGGCGGCGGCGAGGCCGACGATCCCGGCCACGGCGGCCGACGACGGCTCCGGAACCGCGGTGATGGCCGCGGCGCCCGCGGGAGCGGGCAGGTACCCGCCGGCGTCGAACAGTCCGGTTGCCAGGAAGTCGCCGACGTCGAGGATGTCCACGAAGCCGTCGTAGTTGAAGTCGCCCTGGCTCCAGACAGCCGACTCGCCCGAGTCGTATTTGCCGGTGCTGAGGAAGTTGGCGACGTCGAGGATGTCGATCTGGCCGTCGATGTTGGTGTCGCCCTGGGCCGCGAACGCGACCGACAGCGCTCCCGAGCCGTCGTCGGCCCAGCCCACCGCCCGCACGCCCGGCGTGGCGGCCGCCAGCGTCGAGGTGATCCCGGTCGTACCGCTCCAAGTCCCGTCGCCGCGGCCGGCGAGGATGTCGGCGACGAGGTTGACCGCGGTGATACCGCCAGCCGCCACGTTGATCCGACCCGCGCCGAGATCGATGCGACCGCCGGTGCTCGTCTCGTCCACCGTCAGCGTCGAGACGTCCACGCTCGTGAAGGCCGATCCCGACATGATCATCGTGCCGCCGAGCGTGACCTCGAGCGCCGGCGAGCCAGCGAGCTGGCCCGCGTTGACGATGAACTGGCGGACGCCGATGTCACGATCGACCGTGAGCGTGGCGCCGGCTGCGGACACGGTGCCGCCGTTGAGAATCAGCCGCGGCCCGATCATGCCCAGGGCCGGATCGATGTTCAGTGTGCCCCCGGGCACCACGTTCACCGGGCTCTGGGCGAGGGCCGACTGGTTGCCGAGGGCGAGCGTGCCCCCCTGCACGACCGTCGTGCCCGAGACGAGGTTCGCGTTGGTGAGCAGGAGCGTGCCGTCGCCGATCTTCGTGATCCCGCGGCTGCCGCGGATCAGTGACTCGATCCGGGCCGTGGCACCGGCCGCCACGCTCACCTGGGCGATCGCATTGGTGTTGAAGCTCACGCCGCTCGCCGGATCGAACGAGCCCAGGATCAAAGTGCCGCTCGTCAGCGTGTAGCCATCGGTGAGGAAGTCGAGCCCGGCGCCGGCCGTGACCTGCGTGGGGATCGTCACGGTGCCGGCGGCACCCTGGAACTTCGCCGGCAGCGACCAGTCAAACGTGGTGGGTGTGGTGCCGGTGCCGATCCATTGGGTGCCGAGGTTCGTCCAGCTGCCCGCACCGCCGGCCGTCGTGCCGCTCGGCGACCAGACGAGTTGCGTGGCCGGAGCCTGGGCCACTGACACCGTCACGTTGTCGTAGAGGCCGAACATCCCGGTGCCCGACACCGACGTGAACAGGTCCATGTAGCCGAGCATGATGTTGCCGGTGCCCGACAGCGTTGCCGAGCGGGCCCAGGTCTGGCCGTTCACCTGGAAGAGCGTGGTGCCCGAGTAGGCGGTGACCGCGACCTTGAGCCATTGGTTCGCCGCCATCGCCGTGGTGCTTGTCAGGAAGGGCTGGTAGGCGAAGTTGTAGGGGGCGGCCTGCTGTTCTTGAATGAGGCTGTTGTTCCGGGCGTAGCCGCCGGACGTGCCCGTGCGCTCGGTGCCGTTGACGTACACGCGAACGTCACGCGCCGCGCCGGTGTCGCCGGTGAGGGCGTAGTCAACGCCGTTGGGGCTGGGACCGATCGCGGGGATCGTGCCGCTGGTGCTGTTGGGGATCTGGGAGGCTGTGGAGGTGTGCATCAGGCCGAAGATGCCGAACTCCGTCGTGGCCACGGTGCCGCTGACGCCGAACCAGAGATCGAAGGAGAGAGTCTGATCGCCGCTGAAGTTCTGCCCGGTCGGAAACGCCATCACCGAGCCGACCTGAGCGCCGGTGGTGTTGGCCTTCATCCACAGGCCGGTGGTGCTTGTGCCGGACGGGGCGACCGGAATGCCGGCGGTCGTGTAGTCGTAGGCGTAGTTGATGGCGAAGTTGGGATTGCCACTCGGCGAGGTCGTCCAGCGGGACGCGGCGTTGCCGTCGTCAAAGTTCTCGGTGTAGAGCACCTGGGCGGGAGCGACCCGGTAGGCGCCGCCGATCGCCACGAGCGCGACGAGGCACGAGAGAAGCGACCGGACGCGCATGATGAATCTCCTGAAACGCGGAAACACCGATCTGATATCGAAAGGGACTGCGAGCCTGGATCAGTCGCCCGCCCGACGCCGACGGAACCGGCGGAGCAGCGGCATCGCGCCCGCCGCCGCCGACGCCAGCAGGGCCAGCGTGGTCGGCTCGGGCACCACCTCGAATCTCGCCACCAACCCGAACACCCGATCGACGGCCGCGACGCTCGAGGTGGGGTCGAAGTACGTAAGAGACACGCCGCCGTCGGGAGACACGCCGTTCAGGGCCGTGCCGGACAGCGTCACGATCGGCGTGCTGCCGATGGACCACGTGACCGCGGAGCCCGTCCGCTCGATCGTGAACTCCCGCCACGCCATGCCAGCGATCCCATTCGTGATGGTGCCGGTCAGAACCGCCTGGCTTTGGGTGGACGCCCAAGTGCCTCCGTTGATCGTGTTGACGATCGGGCCGGGGAAGGCGGTCTGATAGTAAGGATTGAAGTTCTCCCAGGGATTGATGCCGCTGGCGTTGGCGTAGTAGACCGACGTGTTGGTCACGAAGTTCGCAAGAGCTGCTCCACTGCCGGTGAAAGCCGAGTAATCGCGGATCGTGGTCGTGTTGCCGAAGCCACCGTCTCCCGCGGCCGCGAACCAGATGCCACTGCCACCCCCCGTCGTCGCACCGCCCCGCCACAGCGTCCCACCCGTGTAGCCCACGCCGAGGCCGATCATTTGGCTGGCGCCAGTGCTAGACGAACTCGTGGTCCCCGTCGTCCAGCCCCCGTAGGAGTTGGCCCAGACGAGCGCCTTGACAACATAGTCGCCGGTCAGCGACACGCCGGTCGGCGAGACGGTGATGCCTTGGACGGCCGGGGTGCCGCTGCTGACGTTTGCCCGAAGGATCATCGCCTGCGTGTTCGACGTGCCCGGGGCTTGGGGGATGCCCAGCGTGCTGTAGTCGAACCCGTACGTCACCGAGGAGTTCGCCCCGGCGCCGGTGCCGGTCGTCCACGCCGAGGAGTTGTTGACGTCGTAGGTCGTCGCAGCGAGCGCGACATCCGCCAGGCCGAGGGCGATGGCGGCGAGGATCATGCCACGGTTGAAGGAGAAGGCGGTACTCACGAGTGTGTCCTTTCGGGAAGAATCAGCACGGCCGCAGGGGCAAAACGCGAACGATCGACAGCCGTCCCCCTCACGATCTTGCGAGGGCAGTTTACGCGGAGCGGGCTGAAAGACGAAAGACCGCTGATAAGGGGGGGGTATGGCGGGCGGGGCGAACCCGAAAGTTTCAGTGCTGCAAACCTCGTGCCGATGTCGAGTGCATCGATCCAGGATTCTGGTTCGTCGATGAATATCGCTCAGGAACGGTGATCGCCGCGCCGCGGCATGGTTGGTTCGGTGGCAGGGCTGTATCTTTTTGCAGCAGGCCGACGGCATTCCGCCTTGTCGGTCGTGGATCGTGGAGTGGAAGCCATGGTGGTGCCGAAGTCGTGGACGGTGTGCTGGCTGCTGGGGTGTGTTGCGGCCAGCGCCGCAGGATGCAGCCGTGGGCCGGCGCGAGTGCAGCAGCCGACGATCGACCCGGCGGCGGCGGGAGCCCGGGCGCTCGAGGCGTATGACACCGATCGCAATGGCAGCATCGCCGGCTCCGAGCTCGAGGCCTCGCCCGGGTTGAAGTCGGCGCTAACGCGGTTCGATGCGAATCAGGACGGCGGCATTTCGGCCGCCGAGATAGCGGATCGCGTGAAGGCCTGGAAGGCCATGCAGACGGGCTTGGCGGCGGTTCGCTGCCAGGTGATGCTCGACGGCAAGCCGCTCCCCGGGGCCATCGTGGAGTTCGTTCCCGAGCCGTTTCTCGGAGATCGGGTGAAGCCCGCCAGCGGCAAGGTGAATCAGTTCGGCGACGCGGCGCCGACCGTGTCGGACGCCGACAAGCCCGACCCGAAGTTGCCGGGCGGCGTGCACATCGGCCTCTACACGGTGAGGATCTCCAGGCCTTCGGGCAAGGAGACGCTCGCCGCTCGCTACAACGCGAACTCGACGCTCGGCCTCGAGGTGGCGTATGACGAGCCGGGCATCCGCGACAACAACCTCGCGTTTCGGTTGAAGTCGGGGGAGTAAGAAGCCGACGCAGGTTTTCAACCTGCGGAAGCTCGGCGCGGGTTTTGGATTCCTGTGCAGGTTGAAAACCTGCACCCACTCAGGCGGAAGCGGCGGCAGGGTGTTCAAAGTGGCCGCAGGTGCCTGAAGTGGCCGCAGGTGCCTGAAGTGGCCGCAGGTTTTCAACCTGCGGAGAATCGCCGCCGGTTCTGGATT
>JBBAVS010000163.1:0-7425 GCA_040397585.1 Pirellulales bacterium | reverse complement strand
CGCGGCCATACACGCGGTGCCGCTTCTGGAACCGGCCCACGCGGTTGTCGGCCGTGCGGTAGGTCTCGTCGCCGATGCTCGAGCCCTCGAGCCTCACCGCCTCGGCGAGCACGCGGCGCGACTCCTCCGCGATCCGCAGCCACTGAGACCGCTTCAGCCGCCGGCAGCGGCTCCGCGGATCGATACCGCAGCGAAAGAGGATCTCGGCGGCGTAGATGTTGCCGATGCCCGCCACGGCCCGCTGGTCGAGGAGGGCCACCTTCACGGCCCGCCGCGAACTGCCGAGCCGCGCGGCGAGGTCGTCGCCTGCGACGACGAGACCGTCGGGGCCGTGCTTGTGGGGCCCGCAGGCGCGGTCAAGACCCTCGTCGTCGAAGAGGCGGATCGTGCCCAGGCCGCGGCGATCCCAGAACGTCAGCCGCTCCTGGCCTCGGCCGGCGAACTCCACCACCAGCCGCACGTGTTCGGTGGTCGGCGGATCGACCAGAAGCATCAGGCCCGTCATCCGCGGCTCGACCGCGAGCCACCGCCGCGCGTCCCCTGCGGTGGCCGCGATCTCGATCACGATCCGCTTGCCGCGGCGCTGCACGGTGGCAATCGTGCGGCCGGCGAGTCGCCGGGCGAGCGCGAGTGGGGCGGGCTCGATCGAGAGCGGCCGCACGCGGCTCCGCGGGAACGTCACGCCCGCGATCCGCCGGCCGGCGATGGCGGCGATGCCGCGGCGCATCGTCTCGACTTCCGGCAGTTCGGGCATCGCTCGTGCGGGCAGAAGGGCCGCGGATGGTGGGGAACCGCCAGCAGGCTACAATCGCGGTGAAACGCCGAGCAACCGGCCGACCGGCCGGTCCCGCCCCGAGGCCGCCGCAGGAACCCAGCCATGGCATCCACTTCCGTCGCCCCGACGCTCTCCGGCGTGCCCGACGCCTACGGCCGCTTCGGCATGTTCGGCGGCCGCTACGTGCCGGAGACGCTCTCGGCCGCCCTCGACCAGCTCGAGCGGGCGTATGCCGAGGCGGTCGCCGATCCGGCATTCGCGGCCGAACTCGACGGCCTGCTCTCGGCGTTCGTGGGCCGCCCCACTCCCCTGCTCTTCGCCAAGCGGCTCACCAAGCTCGCCGGCGGTGCCCAGATCTGGTTCAAGCGGGAGGATCTCTCGCACACCGGGGCTCACAAGATCAACAACACTCTGGGCCAGGGCCTGCTCGCGATCCGGATGGGCAAGCGGCGGATCATCGCTGAAACGGGCGCCGGCCAGCACGGCGTGGCCACCGCGACCGCCTGTGCCCGGTTCGGGCTGGAGTGCGTCGTCTACATGGGGTCGGAGGACGTCCGCCGGCAGGCGCCCAACGTCCGCAACATGCGGCTGATGGGGGCCGAGGTACGGCCCGTCGAGACCGGATCGCGCACCCTCCGCGACGCGATCAACGACGCGATGCGCGACTGGATGGGCTCGGTCGAGACCACCCACTACATCATCGGGTCGGTCGTCGGCCCGCACCCCTTCCCGCGGATCGTCCGCGACTTCCAGTCGGTGATCGGCCGGGAGACGATCGAGATGAGCCGCCGGCAGTTCGGCCGGCTGCCCGACACGGTCGTGGCCTGCGTCGGCGGCGGCAGCAACGCCGCGGGCATGTTCTATCCATTCGTCGATCACCCCGAGGTCCGGCTCGTGGGCGTCGAGGCGGGCGGCCGCTCGGGCCAGGCCGGCGACCATGCCGCGAGCCTCTCCTACGGCAGCCCCGGCATTCTTCATGGCTCGCTCTCCTACGTGCTCCAGGATCAGGACGGCCAGACCGCCGACGTGCATTCGGTGTCGGCCGGCCTCGACTATCCGGGCGTCGGCCCCGAGCACAGCTACTGGCACGACATGGGCCGCGTCGAATACACGAGCGTGACCGACCTCGAGGCCCTCGACGCCTTCGACCTCGTGGCACGCAACGAGGGCATCCTGCCGGCGCTCGAAACCTCGCACGCCCTCGCCTGGGTGGCCCGCGAGGCGGCGAAGCGATCGCCCGACGAGATCATCGTTGTCTGCCTGTCGGGCCGCGGCGACAAGGACGCGGCCGAGATCGCCCGGCTCCGCGGTCTCACGGCCGACGGCGCCCCCGCGTGATCGGCCGGAGGCGGGAAGCCCAATCGCGTGAGCGATGGGAGCCGCCGCACGCAGTTCGCATGCCCACCAGAAGGAGTTGTGGATGACAGCCGCCCCCGCCGCACCGCCGCCGATCGCCCGTCTCGAAGCGATGTTCGCCGCCAACCGGGCCGCGGGCCGCAAGGCTCTCGCGCCGTTCGTCACCGCCGGCGATCCCGATGCCGACGCGACCGTCGCCATCCTCGAAGCCATCGACAAGGCCGGGGCGTCGCTCTGCGAACTCGGCGTCCCCTACAGCGATCCGATCGCGGACGGCCCGGTGATCCAGGCGTCGTACACCCGGGCGCTCGGCAAGGGGCTGACACTCGCGGGCATGTTCGACGCGGCCCGCCGGGCATCGTCCCGCACCGCGATGCCGATCCTGGCGATGGCCAGCTACTCGCTGATCTTCCGCCGGGGGATCGACCGCTTCGTGGCCGATGCCCTCGCGGCGGGGCTGGCCGGCTTCGTGGTGCCCGACCTGCCGCTGGAGGAGAGCGACGACCTCGACGCCGCCTGCCGCAAGGCGGGGCTGGCGCTCGTGCGGCTGGTCACGCCGACCACGCCGCCGGATCGGGCGGAGGCGATCGCCAAGAAGTCCACCGGGTTTCTCTACTGCGTGTCGGTGGCGGGCGTCACGGGCGCCCGGACGGAGCTCCCGCCGGGGCTGGTGGACCGCGTGGCGTGGCTGAAGACGAAGACCGACGTGCCGATCCTCGTGGGCTTCGGGATTTCGGGTCCGGAACAGGTGAAGGCGGTCGCCGCTGTCGCCGACGGTGTGATCGTGGGCTCGGCGCTCGTGCGGCGGATCGACGAGGCGGCCGGCCGCCCCACACCCGAGATGCTCTCCGACGTCGCGGCCTACACGGCCGAACTCGCCGCCGCCTGCGGCTGACCGCGGGTCCGCACGCACAGGCCTCACCGCGTGAGCGGTGAACTGCGGCACACTTAGCCTGCGAGCTGCGCCGGCCAGGGCGGGTCGAATCCCACCCACGCCACGTCGATTCCGGCCGCGGCGAGGGCCGCCGCGGCGGGGCCGACCCCGGCCCGTGCCCCCGCGACGCTGAACACCACGGCGTCGCCCTCCACGCCCGCACCCGTCACCCCCGCGGCCTCGAGCGCCGCCACCGCCCGCTCCGCAGCTCCGCGGCACACGGCCCGGCACCGCCACGTCCGCCCGGTGGCGAACGCCTCCGGGTCGGCCGGCCCGGAGGCGACGAGCCGACCTTCGCCGAGCACGGCGAGGTGCGTGAAGCAGCCCGGCACGTCGGCGTCGTCGATGGCCGCGAGCACCGTTCGGTCGATCAGGTGCGCATCGAAGATCAGCCGGGCCACATCCCGCCGCTCGAAGGCGTCGAGGCCGCCAAAGGGATCGTCGAGCACGAGCACCTGGGGATCGTGGAGGAGGGCCCGGGCCACAAGGATCCGCTTGCGATGCCCCGCCGGGAGGTCGTCGAGCGGCGCGGACCGCTCACTCTCGAGGCCCGCCATCGCGACCGCCCGATCGACGGCCATCCGCTGGCCTTGCCCGTGCAGCCCACAGGCGGCGGCGAACACCTGGAGAAACTCGGCCACCCGCAGTCCCGGCCACGCCGGCAGCCGGTCGGGCACGTAGCCGACCCGCCGCCGCACCTGCTCGGCCTCGCGGCCCACCGCATGCCCATCGACGAGGATCTCGCCGGCGTGCAGCGGCAGCACGGTGGCCACGGCGGCGAGGAGCGAACTCTTTCCCGACCCGGTGCGGCCCACGACCGCGACCGCCTGCCCGGGGGCAACGGCCAGCGTGAGCGATTCCACGACCACCCGGCCGGACCGCTCGACCGTCGCCCGTTCGCAGCGGATCATCGGCGCCTCGGGGTCACGCCGGCCGGCCGGCGGCCAGCCGCTCGTTGGTCATCTCGATCGAGACGAGCAGCCCCTTGGCCTTGTTGAGCGTCTCCTCGAACTCCTTCTCGGGGTCGCTGTCGGCCACCACGCCAGCCCCCGACTGCACGGAGGCCCGCCCGCCCGCGATCACGACCGTCCGCAGAGCGATGCAGGTGTCCATGGCGCCGTTGAAGTCAACGTAGCCCACGGCGCCGGCATAGGGCCCGCGGCGGACCGGCTCGAGCTCGTCGATGATCTCCATGGCGCGGATCTTCGGCGCCCCCGACACGGTGCCCGCGGGGAGGCAGGCTCGCAGGGCATCGAAGGCGGAGAGCCCCTCGGCGAGCCGACCCGTCACGTTGCTCGTGATGTGCATCACGTGGCTGTAGCGCTCGATCACCATCACGTCCGAGAGCGTCACCGAGCCGATCGCCGCCACCCGGCCGACGTCGTTGCGTCCGAGATCGATCAGCATCACGTGCTCCGCCCGCTCCTTCGGGTCGGCGAGCAGTTCCTCGGCGAGCGCCCGATCCTCCTCGGGCGTGCCGCCCCGGCGGCGCGTGCCGGCGAGCGGTCGGACCGTCACCACCCCGTCGATGCACCGCACCATGATCTCGGGGGAGCTGCCCACGAGCGTGCAGGACGGCGACCGGAGGTAGAACATGAACGGGCTGGGGTTCACCACGCGCAGCGTGCGGTAGAGCTCGAGGGGCGCCGCCGTGAACGGCAGGTCGAGGCGCCGGCTGAGCACCACCTGGAAGATGTCGCCGGCGCGGATGTAGTCGATCGCCGTGCGGACCGCGGCGAGAAACGCGTCGCGATCGAAGCCGCACACGGCGGTGCCATCGGCCAGGCAGGCGGGCTCCCGCTTCGAGCCGATGTCAGCCGGCAGCGGCCAGTCGTGCGGCGCCGAGAGCGTCGCGATGGTGTCGTCGATCCGCCGGCAGGCGGCCGCGTAGGCCCGGTCCACCGCGGCCTCGGCGTCGTCATCGACCGCGGCGAGCACGACGACGTCGATCGCCTTCGTCACGTTGTCGAACACGACCATGCGGTCGTAGAAGCCGAAGGAGAGATCGGCAAGGCCGCGGTCATCGGGGGGCGCGTCGGGCAGCTGCTCCACGTAGCGGACGGTGTCGTAGCCGGCGTAGCCGACCACGCCGCTGGTGAACGGCGGGAGCTCCGCCAGCCGCGCGACCCGAAAGGGGGCCATCCGCCGCTCGAGCTCGGCGAGCGGATCGCCGCAGTGGAGCGTCTCCACGCCGTTCGCCCCCGACACCGTCACCTCGGTGCCGCGGGCCTCGAACTGCAGAAACGGATCGGCCGCCAGAAAGCTGTAGCGGCCCACCTTCTCGCCCCCCACGACGCTCTCGAAGAGGCACGCGGCCGCTCCGGAATCGAGCTTCGCGAAGGCCGAGAGGGGCGTCAGGCCGTCGGCGAACAGCCGCCGGTAGACGGGCACGAGGCGGCGGCCCGACGCGGGCGCGAGCCCCCGCACCAGTTGTCCGAAATCCGTTCTGTCCGGCAGGTGGGGCATGGGGGGAAGCCGGGCGTGTCCACGTCAGGTGGTCAGAAGCCTACCCCCGGTCCCGCGAGCCAACAACACGCCGGCAGACGGCCCGAGGGCGACCATTGGCCCGCGACCCGCTATGATTCGGAAGGTTTTCGAGGAGCAGTCGATGCAGTGCCAGCAGTGCGACAAGCCGGCGGTCTTCCACATCACCGAACTGGAGACGGGCGAGGTGCGCGAACTGCACCTCTGCGAGGACCACGCCCGGGTCTACCTCAACCAGTCGGAGGCAGCCCAGGAGGCTGAGGAGAAGCCGGCCGGCGGCGGCCTCACGGGCCCGCTCGCGGTGGGCCAGACGGCCGACGAACTCGCCCTGCTCGACAAGAAGGCCTGCCCGATGTGCGGCATCACGTTCTTCGAGTTTCGCAACCAAGGACGGCTCGGCTGTCCCCACGACTACGTCCACTTCGAGAAGGAACTCGAGCCCTTGATCGCCAACATCCACGGTGGGACGCAGCACACGGGCCGGCGGCCGGAGCGGACCGCGATGCCGCCCGCCGAACCGCTGCCCGAAGGCACCGACGATCTCACCCGTGTGATCGGGCTCCGCCGCAGCATGCAGGAGGCGATCGCCTGCGAGGCCTATGAACGAGCCCGCGAGGATCGCGACACGATCCGCGGGATCGAAGACAAGTGGCTCGTGGGGCCGCGGAGCGAGGCACGGCCCACGAAGGCCGACGGGGCAACCGATGAAACTTGACACCCTCGCCGAGGACGTCGGCGAATGGCTCCGGGGCACCGGCCCCGAGTCTGACATCGTGATGAGCAGCCGCGTGCGGCTGGCGCGCAACGTCGCCCACTATCCCTTCGTGAGCCGCATGTCGGACCAGGATCGCGGCGACGTGGAGCGGTTCCTCCGCGAGCGGATCACCGCGTCGGCGGTCGGCAGCCAGCTGGAATACATCGACGTCGGCCGCCTCGAGGAGATCGACCGGCAGTTCCTCGTGGAGCGGCAGCTGATCAGCCGCGAGCATGCCGAGGCGCAGGGCGCCCGCGGCGTCGCGATCGACGGCCGCGAGCAGGTGAGCCTGATGATCAACGAGGAGGACCACCTCCGCATCCAGTGCATGCACAGTGGCCTCGACCTGCGGGGAGCCTGGGAGCAGATCAAGGGCGTGGACGACCAGATCGGCCGCGTCGTGCCCTATGCCTTCCATCCGCGCTGGGGCTACCTGACCGCCTGCCCCACCAACGTGGGCACCGGCATCCGCGTGAGCGTGATGCTCCACCTGCCCGCCCTGGTGATCACGCGGCAGATCGACAAGGTGTTCCGGAGCCTGCACAAGATCTCGCTGGCGGTCCGCGGCCTGTACGGCGAGGGCTCGCAGGCGATGGGCGACTTCTACCAGATCTCCAACCAGACCACGCTCGGCAAGACCGAGGAGGAGCTGATCGAGCAGGTCGGCGACGTGGTGCCGGTGCTGATCGACTACGAGCGGCGGGCCCGGGAGTTCCTCGTCCGGGAAACGCAGCAGAACGTCCACGACCAGGTGAGCCGCGCCTACGGCATCCTCCGCACCGCCCAGACGATCACCGCCGAGGAGACGATGCAGCTCCTCTCCCGCGTGCGGATGGGGGTGCTCCTGGGGCTGATCGGCGACGTGAAGATCGCCGACATCAACTCGCTGCTCGTGCGCACGCAGCCGGCGCACCTCCAGAAGATCCGCGGCGTCGAGCTCGACACCAAGGACCGCAACATCGAGCGGGCCCGCTATCTCCGCCGTCACTTCGAAGGCGGCACGCCGCAGAACTGAGCGGCGCCACGGCAGAAGAAGTGGGTGCAGGTTTTCAACCTGCACACGTGCCACCGTGGTTCACCGCAGGTTGAAAACCTGCGGCCACTTCGAACCTGCGGCCACTT
>JBBAVS010000162.1:6090-7475 GCA_040397585.1 Pirellulales bacterium | reverse complement strand
CACGCCAGCGACGGATCCCACGACTGGATCTCGTCGGCCTTGAAGTAGATGCCGATTTCGCGGGCCGCTGACTCCGGCGAATCGGACGCATGCACGAGGTTCATCTGCCGGCTCGACGAGTAGTCGCCGCGGATCGTGCCCGCCGCCGCCTTGAGGCCGCTCGTGGCTCCGAGCATCTCGCGGACCACGCGCACCACCTCCGGCCCCTCGAAGATCGTGCCCACCACCGGCGACGCCGTGATGAACTCCTCGAGCCCCGGATAGAACGGCTTCTCGACGTGCTCGGCGTAGTGCTGCTTGGCGAGGGCGGGCGTCACCCGGAGCATCTTCATCGCCACGAGCCGCAAGCCCTTCTCCTCGAACCGCGTGAGGATCCGGCCCACGAGGCCGCGCTCGAGGCAGTCGGGCTTGAACATGACGAAGGTGCGTTCCATGGTGTCCTCAGGGTGGATGGGCGGCGGAAATCGGCGGCAAGTCTAGGGACTTCCCCGCAGACGCCACAAGCGAACTCTGCTTGTCCCGCG
The DNA here is from genome assembly GCA_040397585.1 of Pirellulales bacterium. Lineage (GTDB taxonomy): Bacteria > Planctomycetota > Planctomycetia > Pirellulales > UBA1268 > QWPN01. The sequence continues at coordinate 6,951 of JBBAVS010000162.1, read as the reverse complement.
GCCCATCGAACTCTACCCTCCCGCCCCCGAAAGCAGGCTCGCCCGCCCCCCGGAGCACGCCGCCATGACCGCCCGCGGCCTCTCGTTCCTCACGATCGCGTTCGCCCTCGCCGCCACCGCGCCCGCTCGCGGCAGCGACGTGCCGCCCGAGGTGGTGGCGAAGTTCACGCGGCAGGTGCAGCCGCTGCTCGTCAACCGCTGCGCCGCCGGCGCCTGCCACGGCGGCCCCGCCGGCCATGAGCCCCGCTTCGAGCGCGGCCCCGCGTCGGCCCGGCCCGACCGCCTCGACACGCTCACCAACATGCGCACGTTTCTCGACACCGTGGGCAAAGACCGCGACCCGCAGGAGCTGGTCTCGCTGTTGTCGGTGAAGCATCCCGCCAAGCCCACGAAGAGCCGGCTCGCCGCCGCGCCGCTCACCGCCAGCGAACGGCTCACGATCGAATCGTGGCTGGCGGCGGTGAAGGTGGCGGAGGCAGGCCGCCGCCGCGACCCCGCGGTGCGGCAGGTGTCGGCGGAAGCCCCCGTGGCCGCACCGCGGAATCCGTTTCGCGACCTCCTCGACACGGCCGCCAATCCGCCCGCCTTCGAAGAACCGAAGAAGCCCGGCGGCGCGATCTTCAAGAACGACGACGGCATGGCCCCAGAGCCACCCGCGCTTCCAGCGACACCATGAGCCACTCGAGTGGCCACAGGTTGTTGAACCTGTGAAAAAGAAAAGTGGCCGCAGGTTTTTAACCTGTGGAAAAAGTGGCCGCAGGTGCTGAAGTGGCCGCAGGTTTTCAACCTGCGGATCCGAAAGTGGCCGCAGGTTTTTAACCTGCGGGAGACCATGGGCAGGTTAAAAACCTGCCCCCACTT
>JBBAVS010000162.1:2635-5990 GCA_040397585.1 Pirellulales bacterium | reverse complement strand
GCAGGTTAAAAACCTGCCCCCACTTCTGAAAAACCTGCCCCCACTTCTGCAGCCCCTTCTCAAAGCCGGATCCGGCCCTCGATCACCGCCTCGAGAAAGTCCCGGTTCCCCGAGAGCAGCGTCGGCTCCTCGAGCATCTCGTCGAGCGTGAGCCAGAGAATCTCGTCCACCTCCACGGGATGCGGCACGAGCTCCCCGTCGGCAAGGTCCACCGTCCACCAGGCCAGCGAGGTGCCCCAAGCCGTGATGCTGCGATGCACGCACAACGCCGGCTCGACGACCGCGGCAAGCTCCTCGCGACACTCGCGGACCACCGCCTCGGGCTCTTCCTCGCCCGGCTCGATGTGGCCTCCCGGAAAGCACACACGGCCGCCCGCCGCCACGGTCTGGCCGCGGCGGATCGCCAGAAACCGCTCGCCCCGACGGGCCACGGCCACCACGCCCCGCTTCACTGCCCGGCCTGCCGAAACGTCTTCCTGCATCGCGTTGCCTCGCCCGTCGCTCGCCGCCCTGCCGCAGGGGCCGCCAAGGCCCACGCGACCTCACGCATACAGTAGACTAGTCGGTCCTGCCGGGCACTCCGCAGCCAACCGCGGTCTGCCGGCTCCCTACCGCTCCGGAGATGCCCGCGTCCATGGATCCAGCCCCGCGTCCGAAGGGACCGTCGAACCTGCCCCCCGTGCTCGGACGCCCGATGGGCCTGCCGATGGTGATCCTCCTGATCCTCGGCGCCGTGGCCCTGGCCACGGTGCTCACCGGCAACGCCGCGACCGGCCGCGACGCGATTTCTTACGACGAGTTCGTCTCGCAGGTGAAGGGAGGCAACGTCACCCGGATCGTGCTCTCCGGCGACCACCTCGAGGGTGAGTTCGCCAAGGAGCTGCCCGAGACGATCCCGGGCCGCAAGCCGCAGAAGACCTTCTCGCTCGACCTCAACCCGTATCTCCGCGAGGGCTTCGACCGGCTCATGCAGGAGCACGACGACATCAAGAAGCTCACCCGCACGCCCACCGACGGCACCGGCTTCCTGATGGGCCTCTACATGCTCGTGCCGCTGCTGTTGATGGCGGGCTTCTGGATGACGCTCCGCCGCGCCCGCGACCCGATGGGCAACACCGGCTTCCTCGGCGGCTTCTCGAAGTCGCCCGCCAAGCGCTACGACGGCAAGGACAAGCAGGTGACGTTCGCCGACGTGGCCGGCCTCGAGCAGGTGAAGGCCGACCTCCAGGAGATCGTGGAGTTTCTCAAGGACCCGCAGAAGTTCCAGCGGCTCGGCGGCCGCGTGCCCAAGGGCGTGCTCCTGATGGGCCCGCCGGGCACCGGCAAGACGCTGCTCGCCCGGGCCGTGGCCGGCGAGGCGGGCGTGCCCTTCTTCTCGATCTCGGGCAGCGAGTTCATCCAGATGTTCGTGGGCGTGGGCGCGTCGCGAGTGCGCGACATGTTCAAGACCGCGAAAGACGCCTCCCCCGCGATCCTGTTCGTGGACGAGATCGACGCGGTGGGCCGCGTCCGCGGTGCCGGCCTCGGCGGCGGCCACGACGAGCGGGAGCAGACGCTCAACCAGATCCTCTCCGAGATGGACGGCTTCAGCCCGTCGGAGAGCGTGATCGTGCTCGCGGCCACCAACCGGCCCGACGTGCTCGACCCCGCCCTGCTCCGTCCGGGCCGTTTCGACCGCCACGTGACCGTGGACCGGCCCAACCAGAAGGCCCGGCTGGCGCTCTTCAAGGTGCACACGCGCAGCGTGCCGCTCGCGTCGGACGTGGACCTCGACCGGCTCGCCGGCGCCACCGTGGGCCTCACCGGCGCCGACATCCGCAACCTCGTGAACGAGGCCGCCCTTTGGGCCACGCGGCACGACAAGAACGCCGTTGACTCCTCCGACTTCGACTACGCCCGCGACAAGGTGCTGATGGGCCCGAAGCGGGAGGAGGTGCTCACCGGACGTGAAAAGAAGATGACGGCCTACCACGAGGCCGGCCATGCGCTCGCTGCCTGGCTGCTCCCCGGCGTGGACAAGCTCCACAAGGTGACGATCATCCCCCGCGGCCGTGCCCTCGGCGTGACGCAGCTCGTGCCCGAGGAAGATCGGATGAACATCGGCGAGTCGGCGCTCATGAACCGGCTCGTGCTCGGACTGGCCGGCCGGGCCGCTGAGAAGATCGTGTTCGGGGAATACACGGCCGGCGCGGAGAACGACCTCCAAAACGCCACCCGGATCGCCCGCAAGATGGTGGCCACCTGGGGGATGAGCGAGCGGGTGGGCCCGGTGGCCTGCTCCACCTCCAACGAGCATCCCTTCCTGGGCCGCGACGTGTATGAGCATCGTGAGTTCAGCGAGCGGACGGCGCAGATCATCGACGAGGAGGTGACGCGGATCCTCAACGAAGCCGCCGAGCGGGCCGTGAAGCTCCTCTCCGAGAACCGCGGCAAGCTCGACAGTCTCGCCGGGGCCCTCGAGGCCCGCGAGATGCTCGACGACACCGAGGTGCAGGAGATCATCGGCCCCGCCACGCCCCGCCGCGCCGGCGAGACGATGCCCGGCTCCGATCCCGCACCGATCCAGGCCGCCCGCGACTCCCACCCTGCTGAATCCCCAGGAAGCCCAACCGCGTAAGCGGTGGGGACTCCCCGATGCCTCACCTCTCCCACGCCGTCTACTTCACGCTCAAACACCGCACCCCCGCGGCCGCGGCCAAACTCGTGGCCGCCTGCCATCAGCATCTCACCGGCCACCCTGGCACGGTGTATTTCTCAGTGGGGACCTGCGCGGCGGAGTATGACCGCGAGGTGAACGACCGCGACTACGACGTGGCGCTCACGATCGTGTTTGAGTCGCACGCCGCGCACGACGTCTACCAGACCGCCCCGCGGCACGAGCAGTTCATCGCCGAAAACGCCACCGACTGGGCGAAGGTTCGGGTGTTCGACGCGAACCTGGCCTGAGCCCGAGTGCCGGCCCCTTCGCGGGTGCCGGTTTTCCGAAGTGGGTGCAGGTTTTCCGAAGTGGGTGCCACTTTTCCGAAGTGGGTGCAGGTTTTCAACCTGCACAAGCACCACGCCGGGCTCCGGGTTCCCGCAGGTTAAAAACCTGCGGCCACTTCCAAACCTGCGGCCACTTCCAAGCAACTCAGGCCACTTCCCGAAAAAGTGGGTGCAGGTTTTCAACAAAAGTGGGTGCCGGTTTTCCGAAGTGGGTGCAGGTTTTCAACCTGCACAAGCACCACGCCGGGCTCCGGGTTCCCGCAGGTTAAAAACCTGCGGCCACTTCCAAACCTGCGGCCACTTCCAAGCAACTCAGGCCACTTCCCGAAAAAGTGGGTGCAGGTTTTCAACCTGCACAAGCACCACGCCG
>JBBAVS010000162.1:0-2535 GCA_040397585.1 Pirellulales bacterium | reverse complement strand
ACCGCGATCCGGCCGCCGAAGCACACGTCCACGTCGCACCCCGCCACCCGCGGCCGCTCGTGGTAGCTCGACTCGTAGGCGAAGCCCTCGTCAGTCAGCCGATAGCCGAGGGCGAACGGCGAGCCATCCACCCCACACTCCACCACCTCGGGATCGGCGACGCCCGCCGGCAGGTCGGGGAGGTTCACGTTCCAGAACTCGCCCCGCCCCAGCGGGCGGCCCCGCACCGCCGCGAGCACCTCCGCCACCCAGCGGGCCGCCCGGTCCCAGTCGATCGTCGTGCCCCGGCGGTGATACTGCGACGCCGCCACGGCCGGCATCCCGTGGAGCGCCGCCTCGCGGGCCGCCGCCACCGTGCCCGAGTGGTGGATGTCGGCCCCGAGATTGCCGCCGGCGTTGATGCCCGCGATCACCAGCGCCGCATCCGGCACGAGCCGCGCCAGCGCGATCCGCACGCAGTCGGCCGGCGTGCCCGCCACGCGAAACCGCGCCGGCCCGACGTCGTCCACGCGGATCGGCCGGCTCGTCGTCACACGATGCCCGCAGCCCGAATGGCATTCCTCGGGCGCCACCACCACGAGCGTGCCCCCGAGCCCCGCGGCCGCCCGCTCCAGGGCCGCGAGCCCCGGGGCGTCGATGCCATCGTCGTTGGTCAGCACGACACGCATGGCCGCCCCGCCGCCCGCGCCGCGAGCGTTTCCAGGATCGCCCACACGCCCTCGGCCGCGGTGGCCGCCATCCGGCACACGTCTTCGGCGTCGGTGTCGACCTGTGCGAGCGCGTCGGGCTTGGCCACGTTGGTCACGACCGAGCTGACCGTCACGTCGAGCCCCAGCCGCGTGGCCGCCACCACCTCCGGCACGGTGGACATGCCCACCACGTCGGCCCCCATCTTCCGCAGCATCCGGTATTCCGACCGCGTCTCGTAGGTCGGCCCCGACAGCAACGCATACACGCCCTTGCGGGCCACCACATCGGCCCGCCGCGTGGCCTCGAGCGCGAGATCGGCGAGGGCGGGGTCGTAATAGTGCGTCCGCGGCGCGACCTCGCCGGCGAGATCGGGCTCGAGCGCCTCCCCCCACGGCCTCCGCACCATGTCGATGTGGTCGGTGACGATCACCAGCTCGCCGCTGGTCATGTCGGGCCGCAGCCCACCCGAGGCGTTGGTGAGCAGCACCTGGCCCACGCCGAGCGCCGCGAGCAGCTCGATGCCGCGGGTGAGCGCTTCGGGGGCAAAGCCCTCGTAGCCGTGCACGCGGCCCTGCAGCATGGCGATGGGCACGCCCCGGAGCGTGCCGCAGACGAGCCGCCCGGCGTGGCCGGTGGCAGTGGACTTCATCAGCCAGCCGGTCTCGGTGGAGGGCAGCGCCCACTTCGCGGTGAGCCGGTCGGCGAGCCCGCCGAGGCCGGTGCCCAGCACCACGCCGATCGCGGCCGGGCAGCCGCCGGCCGCCACCACCAGCTCGGCCGCCTCGAAGGCGCCCGCCCGCGGCCGCCCCATCACGAGCCGTGGCCGGCCGCTCTCGATCATCCCGCTGCCCATAGACCGCCACCTCGCCGAAAGCCGCCGGGGTTTGCCGCCCCCGGTGAAAAACCCTATCCTCCCGCCCGCTGCGGGAAACGGCAAGCACGCTCGCTGCCGCCCCGTCGCCCACGTCCTCCGCAGGATCCCCCAATGCCCACCCGTGCCGAGAAGTTCGCCGGTCTCTCCGTCGCCATCGTCACGCCGTTCCGCGACGGCAAGCTCGACTCCGCCCGCCTCGAGGAGCAGATCGACTTCCAGGTCGCGGCCGGCACCACCTGCATCTGCCCCGTGGGCACCACGGGCGAGTCTCCCACGCTGACCCACGACGAGCACGAGCGAGTGATCGCCGAGAGCATCGCCGCCGCCGCCGGCCGGATCCTCGTGATGCCCGGCACCGGCTCCAACTCCACCGCCGAGGCCGTCCGGCTCACGAAGTTTGCCGCCAAGGCCGGGGCCGATGCGGCGCTCGTGGTCGGTCCCTACTACAACCGCCCCACGCAGCAGGGCATCTACGAGCACTTCAAGGCGCTCGCCGAGGCGGTGGACATCCCGATCTGCGTGTACAACATTCCCGCCCGCACCGGCCGCAACATCGAGCCCGAGACGATCATCCGCCTCGCCGAACTCCCCGGCATCGCCATGCTCAAAGAGGCGACCGGCTCGATGGACCAGGCCTCGCAGATCCTCGCCGCCACCGACCTCACGGTGCTCTCGGGCGACGACAGCATGACGCTGCCGCTGCTCGCCGTGGGCGGCCGTGGCGTGATCTCCGTGGTGGGCAATCTCGTGCCGGCCGACATGAAGGCGCTCTGCGACGCCTTCAACGCGGGCGACATGAAGAAGGCCCAGGCGCTGCACACGAAGCTGTTCGTGCTCTGCCGCGACCTGCTCGGCCTCGCCAGCAACCCGATCCCGATCAAGGCCGCGATGGCGATGGTGGGCCGCGACACGGGAGAAATCCGGCTGCCGCTGGTGCCCCTCGAGCCGGCGCTCGCCGACAAGTTGCGGCA
>JBBAVS010000161.1:0-7608 GCA_040397585.1 Pirellulales bacterium | reverse complement strand
GTTCACCTACACGAACGTGACGCTCAACGCGGATCTGGACGACGCGATCTTCGCGCCCGCGCGGCTTCGCGGCCCGTGACGAGGCCACGCGGAGGCGCCGCGGCGAGGGGCTGGCGCCGCCGCTACTCCCGCTTCCGCGCCTCTTTGTCGAGATACAGCAGCGACCCCTTGCTCTCGCCGATCATCGCCAGCCTGTCCAGCATGAGCTGAGCGTTGGATTCCTCCTCCACCTGCTCGCTGACGAACCAGCCGAGGAAGGTCTTGGTCGCGTAGTCCTTCTCGGCTTCCGCCGCGGCGTAGAGCTCGTGGATGGAGCGGGTGATGTGCTGCTCGTGCGCGAGAACCTGCTGGAACACCTCGAAGATGCTCGCGTATTCAGCCTGCGGCTCCTTGATCGCGGCCAGTGTCACCCGCCCGTTCTGGGCATGGATGTATTCGTAGAACTTCAGCGCATGCTCGAGTTCTTCGCGGTGCTGGACGCGGAGCCAGTGAGCGAATCCCACCAATGACAGGGACTCCGCGTAGGCGGCCATGGCCAGGTAGGCATAACTCGAGGAATACTCGCGGTTCAGCTGCGCGTTCAGCAGTTTCTGCATGCTTGCCGTGATCATGGTCGCTCCTTGAGGTGGGTGTGTGAGGATAGGACGTCCCACCCCGCTTCGGCAAGGCGGCCGCCGAGAGAGCCCGCGGTGTCGCCCGCCCCTTGCCGCCGGCGCTGTCGCCACGGCACACTTCTGTCTCCCCCCGGAGATCGCGCCGATGCCCCATGCCCATGCCTGCCGGTTGCTCTTCATCGCGGTGTGCCTCGTCGGGAGCGGCGCTGCCACCGTCGGCGCGGCGCCGCCGGACGCCGCACCGCGGGCCCTGCCGCGGCCCGATTTCCACTTCGAGGGGAAGGTCGGGAAGACCTATCTCCAGTCCGACCCGCCGCAGTTCCCCAAGCCCGTGGCGGCGCCCCCCGGCGCGCCCAACGTCGTGCTCATCCTGCTCGACGACACCGGGTTCGGGCAGTACGCCACGTTCGGCGGCGGCGTGCCCTCCCCCACGATGGACCGCCTCGCGGCCGAAGGGCTCCGCTACAACCGCTTCCACACGACGGCCCTCTGCAGCCCGACGCGGGCCGCCCTGATCACCGGCCGCAACCACCACTCCGCCGCCACGGGCGTGATCACCGAGGCGGCCACCGGCTACGACGGCTACACGTGCGTGCTGCCCCGGAGCTGCGGCACCGTGGGCGAGGTGCTCCGGCAGAACGGCTACGCGACCGCGTGGATCGGCAAGAATCACAACACGCCGGCCTGGGAGACGAGCGTGGTCGGGCCCTTCGACCGCTGGGCCAACGGCCTCGGCTTCGACTACTTCTACGGCTTCAACGGCGGCGACATGAACCACTGGGATCCGGTGCTCTACGAGAACCGGACCCTCGTGCCGCGCTCTCCCGATCCCGACTACCATCTCACGGAAGACCTCACCGACCGGGCCATCGAGTGGACGCGACGGGTCACCGACCTCGCCCCCGACAAGCCCTTCTTCCTGTACGTCGCCCCGGGCGCCAACCATGCGCCGCACCACGCGCCGCGGGAGTGGATCGACCGCTTCAAGGGAAAGTTCGACGGCGGCTGGGACGCCTACCGCGCGGAGACGTTCGCGCGGCAGAAGAAGCTCGGGATCGTGCCGGCCGACGCCGAGCTCACCGCGCGGAGCGCGGGGCTGCCCGCCTGGGACACGCTCTCCGACGGCCAGAAGAAGGTGGCCGCCCGGATGATGGAGACGTTCGCCGGGTTCGCGGCCCACGTCGACCATCACATGGGCCGGATCGTGGACGCCGTGAAGGCCATGCCCGGCGGCGAGAACACGATCTTCATCTACATCGCGGGCGACAACGGCGCCAGCGCCGAGGGGGGCCTCGACGGCAGCCTCAACGAGAACCTGTTCTTCAACGGCGTGCCCGAGTCGTGGGAGATGGCGCTCGCCCACATCGACGAGATCGGCGGGCCGAAGTGGTTCAACCACTTCCCGAGCGCCTGGGCCCACGCGATGAACACGCCGTTTCAGTGGACGAAGCAGGTGGCCAGCCACTTCGGCGGCACCCGCAACGGCATGGTGATCTCGTGGCCCGCCCGCATCCGCGACGCCGGCGGGCTGCGGTCGCAGTTCCTCCACGTGATCGACATCGTGCCCACGCTCTACGCCGCGATCGGCATCGTGCCCCCCGACACGATCGACGGCATCCCGCAGAAGCCGATCGAGGGTGCGAGTTTCCTGCCCACGTTCACCGCCGCCGACGCGGCCGAGACGCGGCCCACGCAATACTTCGAGCTGCTCGTCAACCGCGGCATCTACCACGAGGGCTGGATGGCCTCGAGCCGGAGCTTCGTGCCGTGGGTGCCCGTCCGCGGGGCGTTCGATCCGCTCACGGCCCCGTGGGAGCTCTACCATGTGGCCGACGACTTCACGCAGGCGCGGGATCTCGCCGCCAAGCATCCGGAGAAGCTGCGGGAGCTCGAGGCCCTCTTCTGGCGCGAGGCGGAGAGGTATCAGGTGCTGCCGCTCGACTGGCGGGCCGTGGAACGGCTCAACGGCGAGCTGCAGGGCCGGCCGAGCCTCGCGGGCAAGCGGAAGCGCTACGTCTACCATCCCGGGCAGGTCGCGGTGCCCGAGGGCGCCTGCCCGCCGGTGCTCAACAAGTCGTTCGTGCTCACGGCCGACGTCGTGATCCCGGAGCGCGGCGCCGAGGGGATGGTGTTCACCATCGGCGGCCTCACCGGGGGCTTTGGGCTCTACGTCCGCGAGGGCCGCGCCCACTTCGTCTACAACTTCCTCGCCATCGACCGCGCGACGGTCACGTCCGAGCCGCTGCCGCATGGTCCTGTCAAGCTCGCCGTGCGGTTCGACTACGAGGGCCGCCCCGGCGAGTTCGGCAAGCCGGCGAAGGTGTCGCTCGCGGTCAATGGTCGCGAGGCGGGCGCGGGACGGATTCCGCGCACGATCCCGCTGGCGATCTCGCTCGGCGAGGGCCTCGACGTGGGCACCGATACCGGCTCCGCCGTCGATTTCACCTACGAGCTGCCGTTCACCTTCACCGGCAGGATCGAGCAGGTGGCGATCGATCTGCCGTGACGGGCGGCGTCAGTCGTCCTCGTCGGCCTCGGCGAACACGAACGCGGCCCGGCGCGGCGGCGGCATCGGCGAGCCGGCGCCCCGCACGCTCCGCCAGACGATCTCGTTGAGCAGAAGGTCGTCGGCCGCGTCCTCCTTCGAGAAGTCCATCGCCACCGAGGCGGCGGCGCCCCAGGCGGTGGACGCGTTGCGGGTGTCGAGCGGCACGGTGGCCGGCCGGCACGCATAGGGGGCGGGGTCGGCCTGCTTGGCGAACGAGCGGACCATCGGCAGCGCCGCGGCATCGAACTGCGACATCGGTTCGAGGCCGAGGATCAGCTCGATCGTCCTGAGCATCGAACTGGTGGAGTAGAGGCTCGAATCCACCGCCCCGTGCCGCGTCCAGGGGCTGATCACGAGGGCCACGGTGCGGTGGGCGTCGATGTGGTCGGAGCCGTTCTGGGCGTCGTCCTCGACCACGAAGATCGCGGTCGTCGGCCAGAACTTCGAGCGGCTCACCGCCTCCACCACGCGGCCGAGGGCGAGGTCGTTCTCGGCCACGAACGCCGTGGGAGTGAGCGCGCCGGGCTTGGCGCCGCTGGTGTGGTCGTTGGGCAGGCGCACGATCTGCAGGCGGGGCATCTCCCCTTCCCGTTCGAAGCGGGCGAGCTCGGCCAGAAACCGGTCGGCCCGCTTGAGGTCGGAGTATTCCTGGTCGAAGCTGCGGTAGAGCGGGTCGAAGTGGCCTTCGAGGGCCGGCGCCTTGGCCTTGCCCGGGGCGTCGGGCGTGGGGCCGTTGTCCACCCACTCGCCGTAGCTGCGGAAGCTCACCCCGGCCGCGAGGGCGCGGTCCCAGAGGTAGCCGCCCGCGGGGCGGGCGATGGGGAAGTTGCCCTCGCTGGGATAGGTGAACTTCTTCCGCTGGTTGTGGCCGTAGGACATCGGCCAGTGCCGCTCCACGAAGTCGGTGGCGTAGGCCCCCATCGACCACTCATGCCCGTCGGCGCTCACCTCGCTCTCGACGTAGAAGTTGTCGAGCAGCACGAACTGCCGGGCCAGCGCGTGGTGGTTGGGGGTGACCTGCTCGGGAAACAGGCAGAGCGTGGGGTCGCCGCGGCCCTCCGGCATGTCGCCAAACACCTGGTCGTAGGTGCGGTTCTCCTTGACCATGTAGATCACGTGTGTGATCGGGCTCGGCTGGCCGGGACGGAGCGGGATCGGGTGGCCCTCGAGTTCCTCGGCGGTGAACACGTCGTCGGCTCGGGGCGGACGGCAGGCGAGGGCCCGGGCGGTCCAGCCTCGCAGCCGCTGCTCGAAGCCGTCGGCCGGCAGGTCGATGAACGACACGGTGCCGTCGAACAGGCCGCCGATGTAGTCGGGCGTGGGGGCATCGGGGTCGTACCCAGGCCGCGGGCCGTTGCGGTTGGAGTCGGAGATCACGCCCTTGCCGTTGGCCACGAGCAGCCGGCCGCCGTCGGCCGCGAGCCGGACGGCGGTGGGATACCAGCCGACCGGAATGAACCCCAGGCTCCGGGCCCGGCCCCGCTCCGCCACGTCCCAGACGCTGACAGCGTTGATGTTGGCATTGGAGACGAACAGCCGCTCGCCGTCCGCCGAGAGCGCCAGGGAGTTGGGGGTGTTGCCGGGCGGCGCGTCGGCCGTGAGCGTGGCGACGAGCGTTTCATCCACCGCGCCAGACTCGAGATCGATCGCCGACACGCTGTTGCGGTTGGCGTTGGCGACGAACAGCCGCGTGCCGTCGGGCGTGAGCAGCATCTCGTTGGGATGGTCCTCGACGGCGATCCGGCGGTCGATGGCCCAGCGCCGGGTGTCGATCACCGCCACGGTTGCCTGCCCCCAGAGCGACACGTAGAGCCGGCCGCGGCGGTCGTCCACCACGCAGGTCCACGGGTGGGGCGCGTCGGCCACCGCTCGTTCCAAGAGCGCCTCCGCCCGTTTGGTGATCGAGGGCTCGGGGGAGTCGGGGATCGCGGGGCCAGGCTTCGGGGCCGCCGCCGTGAGCAAGAGTTCATCGACCACCGGCTCGGCCGCCTCGGCCGGGAAGCGGACGCGCGACACCGAGTGGCCCCAGACGTTGGCCACATAGAGGGTGCCGTCGCCGGCCACGCCGATGCCGCAGGGAATGCCCCGCAGTTTCTCCTCGCGGAGCCGCACCGCACCATCGGGCACGAGCGCTCCCTCGACGAACCGGAAGCGGAGGAGCGTTTCCGCGGCCCCGCCCGACACCCAGAGCCGGCTGCCGTCGGGAGAGAACGCCAGCCCCTGAAACGACTCCGCGAGCCGGGTGCGCGACACCAGTTTCCGGTCCACGACGTCGAGGACGGCGATCTCATGCGGACCGTAGCCGCAGTGCAGCACGACGGCATGCCGGCCGTTGGGGTGGAGGGCGATGGCTGCGGGAAAGTCGCCCACCTCGAGCTGCCGTCCGGCCGGGCGGAGCGACCACTGGTTGGGGAGGATGACGGAGCCGTCCGCCTGAGGCCCGGGGGTTCGCGGGGCGGGTTCGGCGGCCCACAGGCCCGAGCCTGAGGCCAGGGCGGCGGCCACCAGACAGGTCAGCCAAGGGCGTGTCGCATGCATGCCGAAATCTCCTCGATGGATGCCCGTCGATGCCGGCGGGCGGGCTCGTCATCCGAGGTTGTAACCCGAAGCCGTGGTTGCCAGGAACGCTCACGCGATTCTCACAGAGGCCCGGGGGCGGCCCGGAAAAAGTTCCGGCCGCGACACCAAATCCTCACGGGCGGCCGGTCTACTGCGGGCATGGCGGCGGGGGCAGTCGCCGTACCCACGAGGAACCACCGATGACATCTCCAGCCACACTCTCTCCCGAGGCGGTGTTCACGATCGACGCCGTCAACGAACTGATGGAGTTCGTCGTCCACGATCCGCGGTTCGCCACGCTCGGCCTGCGGGGCGCCATCACGATCGTGATGGGGCGGCGGCTGGGCGGCCCGCCGAGCGAAGACATCGTGTCGCTGATGACGCAGGCCTTCTGGGATGCGTGGGAGGATCGCCTCGGCGAATACGAGCGCCGCCCGCCCTCGGTCCCCCGCTGACGTCGTACGCCTTACGGCGTTACGCTTCCTGGCGGAGGTGCGGCCGTACCGCTCACGCGGTTACGCGTCCTGCATCAGGAAGCCCAATCGCGTCAGCGATGGGGATAGCGGCCACGTCTGACGCGGTGCAATCGTACGCCTTACGGCGTTACGCTTCCTGCATCAGGAAGCCCAATCGCGTGAGCGATGGGGATAGCGGCCACGTCTGACGCGGTTCAATCGTACGCCTTACGGCGTTACGCGTCCTGCATCAGGAAGCCCAATCGCGTCGGCGATGGGGACAGCGACCACGTCTGACGCGGTGCAATCGTACGCCTTACGGCGTTACGCTTCCTGCATCAGGAAGCCCAATCGCGTAAGCGATGGGGACAGCGGCCACGTCTGACGCGGTGCAATCGTACGCCTTACGGCGTTACGCTTCCTGGCGGAGGTGCAGCCGTGCCGCTCACGCGGTTACGCTTCCTCGTGGAGGCAGGCCCCGACCTTTCAAACGTCACGAACTCTCAGGAGACACCTCAATGCTCACTCGTCGCTCGTTCGTGCAGGCCGGCCTCGCCGGTGTCGCCACTGGGGCCCTGGTTTCCTCTTCCCGTAAGGCGGTCGCCGCTGACTCGAGCACCGCCGGCCGTCCCTTCCGCATCGCCCATCTCACCGACATCCACGTGCAGCCCGAGCTCGAGAGTGCCAAGGGCCTCGCGTCGTGCTTCGCGCACGTGCAGTCGCTTGCCGAGCGGGGCGACGCACCGGTGGACCTGATCGTGACCGGCGGCGACACGATCATGGACTGCATGGAGGCCGACCACGCCCGCACGCAGACCCAGTGGGACCTCTGGAAGAAGGTGAAGGCCGACGCCTGCTCGCTCGAGGTGAAGAGCGTGGTCGGCAACCACGACGTCTGGGGCTGGACGAAGGCGAAGGCGAAGACCAAGGGGGACGAGCCCCGCTACGGGAAGCAGTGGGCCTGCGAGCAGTTCGGCCGGCCGCTGCCCTACGAGAGTTTTGATCGGGGCGGGTGGCACATCGTGCTGCTCGACAGCGTGTTCCCGCATCAAGACGGCTATATCGGCAAGCTCGATGATGCCCAGTGGGACTGGCTCGAGAAGGACCTTGCGACGGTGCCTGCCACCACGCCCGTGGTGCTCGTGTCGCACATCCCGATCCTCTCGGTGCATCCGCTCGCCTCCGCCACAGCCGGCGACGCGGGCAAGGACGGCAAGCCCTCGTTCGCACTCTCGGGCGGACTCGTGCACGTGGACCATCCGCGGTTCCAGCAGCTGTTCGCGAAGCACGCGAACGTGAAGGCCTGCCTCAGCGGCCACCTTCACATCGTGGAGCGGATCGAGTTTGGCGGCGTGAGCTACCTCTGCAACGGCGCGGTCTCGGCCGGCTGGTGGAAGGGCCAGCACCGCGGCACCGACTTCGGCTACGCCGT
>JBBAVS010000160.1:0-7659 GCA_040397585.1 Pirellulales bacterium | reverse complement strand
CGGCGCCCCATGGGCTCGTCACCGGCAACGCCGTGATCTACCGCAACGGCGGCGGCACGAACACCAGCATCGGCGGGCTGCAGGCGGCCGAGACGTATTACGTGATCGTGATCGACGACACGCACATCCAGCTCGCCCGCTCCCTCCATGACACCGAGGACACCGAGGACGCGTCGCGGCGGCCGATCTTCCTCACGAGCGTGGGAAGCGGCTCGAACCACGAGTTGGCGGTGATGAAGAGCAGCGTGACCATCGGCGAGGTCTCGCTGGAACTGCCGGCCGCGGCGCTGTCGTCGCAGATGACCAGCGTCACCGTCGGCGGAGGCGGAGGCGACCAGATCAGCGGCGCGGGAGCGATCTCGCTCAACTTCGTGCGGAGCAACGTCGCCGCCCGCATCTCGCGGACTGCCACCGGCACCGGGTCGGTGTCGGCGGCGGGGGGCGTGGCCGTGAGGGCAAACGACTCGTCGCGAGTCGAATCGGGCGCCGGCACCCTCGCCATCTCGCTGAGCGGATCAGCGCTCGGCGCCTCGATCGGGCTGAATGACGTCAAGAACACCGTCAGTGCCACGATCGACCGGATCGGCGTGACGTCATCAGCCGGCGGGATCACCGTCGAGGCCACGGAGCGGGCCAGAGTCCGCAACGTGGTGGTCGGGGGGGCGGGTTCGGGAGGCGGCAACCTGGCCTTCGGCGGCTCGTTCGCGATCAACACGATCCGCAACACGGTCACAGCAGGGGTGACGAGCGACGCGACAACACCGACGAGGCTCGACGCCCACCGCGACATCACGATCCGGGCCCTCGACACCGCCTCGATCGCCACGCTCGCCGGCAACGCCGGCCTGAACTTCGGTGGCACGGCTGGTGTCGGTGTGGCGTTCGCCTACAACGACATTCTCGATAAGGTCACCGCGACGGTCACCGGCACGCCGCTCCGCTCCGCAATCGGCGGCATCACCGTCGATGCGAAGTTTGCCAAGCCCACCGGCCTGCCCCCCGCCCAAAACTCGCAGATCGCGGCCATGGCCGTCTCGGGCGGCACAGCCAAGGACTTCGCCGGGGCGGGCTCGGTGGCGCTCAATTGGGTGCGGCCGACGGTCGTGGCCACGATTGCCAACATCGCCGACGTCGATCCCACGCCAGGAGCCGACGAAATCAGTGCTGCCGGGGTGATCTCGATCACCGCCAGCGATTCCTCCACGATCGAGTCGCTCGCGGGAGCATTGGCCATCGCCGGCTGGGGGGCCAAGGGGGGCTCAGGGGCGGTGGGAGCATCGATCTCCTACAACGTGCTTGGCGGAGACCCGCGAAGGCCGGCGTCGCAGGACAGAAACTCGGTGCGGGCCTCGCTCGAGAACATCCGCGGCACGGTGCGGGCCGGCAGCATCGACGTGCATGCGACCCGTGCGAGCGAAGTGGGCAACGTCACGCTGGCGGGTGCCGGTGCGGGGAGTTTCGCGCTCGGCGGCTCCGTGACGGTCAATACGGTGCGGATCAAGACGCTGGCCACGATCGCAAACGTCAGCAGCGTCACCACGACCCAGACCGGTGCCGAGAGCCTGCGGGTGAGGGCCGACGATCTGGCCGACGGCGACGCGAAATCGAAGATCTGGGCCTTCGCGGGCGGCATCGGCATCGTGATCCCGAAGGCCGGGGGATCGGGGCTCGGCTTGGGCATCGCGGCCGCCGAGAACTACATCACGAGCGTGACGCGTGCTTCGGTGGTGAGCACGCGGCTCGTGAGCGCCGGCGACATCGTTGTCACGGCCACGGCGTCCCCCGACATCCGGGCGTGGACGATCGGCGTGGCCGCGGCCGACGGACCATCCACCGGCGGAAAGTTCGCCGGCGCGGGTGCCGGATCGGGCAACGAGATCGTCAGCACGACCGAGGCCTTTATCCAAGGTGTCAGCGACCGGATCGGGATCACCGCCAACGACGGTGGGATCACTGTTTCCGCGGATGACACCTCAAAAATCCTCGCCGTGGCGGGCACCCTCGCCGTAGCGGGGCTGTTTGGCGGAGGATCCACATCCGGCTCCCTGGGGGTGTCGGTCACTCGCAACGAGATCGAGCAAAACGTCCTGGCGCAAGTGAAAAATGCCAGCATCCAGTCATCGGGCGGCGTTGCGATCACGACCACCGACAAGGCGACGATCAATGCCTACGCGATCGGCGGAACGATCGCACGCTCGAACGGCGCCGATACGAGCGTCGCCCTCGCCATCGCTGCCAGCACTGCCACCAACACGGTCACGGCGAATGTCGAGGCGTCGATGACCTCTGTCGCGACCGGCGCGACAGCCCCGTCCAGCATCAGCCTCACGGCATCCCAAGACAGCACGATCAATGCGTACTGCGTCAGTGCGTCGGTCTCGGTTGCAAGCGGAAAAACAAGCGTCGCGGTGACGGGCGGCGGCGCCGGGGCGATCAACGAGATTGGCGGTGATACGAAGGCCACTGTGGATTCCAGCACGCTCGTCACGAGCGGCGGCCTGACGCTGAAGGCTGACAACAAGGCTGCCATCGACGCCAGAGTGGCTGCCGTGTCGGCAAGCGTGTCCGGTGGTGGAGACGTAGGCGTGTCTGTGGCCATCGGCGTTGCGCTCACGAACAACACCGTGAAGGGCAGCACCAAGGCAACGCTGACGAAATCCAGCGTCACGGCCGCGGGGCAGGTGTCGGTGACCGCCGGAGCCAAGCAGACGGTGGAAGCCCTTGTTCTGGCGGGAGCGATCGCGATCGCGGGCAAATCTGCGTCTGGCAGCGGTGGTTTTGCAGGCTCAGGCCTCCATGCGATCAACGAAGTCGGGATGGACGTCGCCGCCTCCATCGACCAGACCGCCGGTCAGGGGATCACCGGATCGGAGGTCATCCTCGTCGCGACGGACACCTCGACGATCGAGACCAAAGTCGCCGCGGTGACGATCGCAGCAACCTCGCCCAATGCCGTCGCGGGGGGCACCCTGTCGATCGGAGCGAGCATTGCCCGCAACACGGTGACCAATTCCGTCGATGCCTCAATCACGAAGAGCGCCGCCACGAATGGCGACGCACGCGTCAAGAGCACATCGGGCGACATCACCCTCACTGCCCGCGAGAATGCCTCCATCCGCGTTTCGTCCACCGGCATCGCCATCGCGGCGGGATTGGGAGACCTGGGCGGCTTCGGCGTGGCCGGAGCCGGCGCGGAGGCGACCAACGTCGTGCTCACGAAGACCAAGGCCCGCGTCGAGGACAGCAGCCTGTCGAGTGCCGGAAACGTCACGCTCGACTCGCGCACCTCGCCGGCCACGACGCTCTTCACGCTGCGAGGCTCGCTCACGGCGACGAATCTTGACGAGAAGGCCCGGCTCGACGAACAGGCTGAGTTGCCCGCGGGCATCTCCGACGCGGAGAAAGACCGCCGCGCCGTACTTGCCGACCAGCTGCGGGCGGCCTTCCGCGGCAATCAGAGACTCGGCCGCGGCGATCTTCAGCTGGTGACCCTGGAAGCCGGAAGGAGTTGGCAGCTCACCGACTCCCGGCACAGCGTCTTCCTGATCACGTTGACCGACCGCAGCCTCAGCGTTGCCAAGCCGTTGATCTCCGCCACGGTGGTGTCCGCGGCGGTCGCGGTCGCCGGCGGGGGCGGGGGGGGCGTGGCCGTGTCGATCGGCGCGTCGGTCACCCGCAACCTGATCGGTTACACGGCCTCTGGCGATAAGCAACCGGCGGAGGTGAAGGCGACCGTCTCCAACACGAGCATCGCCGCACCACGAGGCACGCTCACGCAGTCGGCCGTCAATGCCGCCACCATCGACGCCACGGCGTTCGCGGGATCGGTCGCAGCATCGGGCGCGACCCAAGGAGGCCCAGGGGCGGTCAGCCTTGGAGGCGCCGGCGCCCGCGTGCTCAACAAGGTCGCGACCGTCGTCACGGCGACGATCGACGGGGGCGGAGCCGCGAGCAGCAGCAACGTCATCGAGGCGGGCGGCGTGCTGCTCACTGCCAGGGACACCACGGTGGTCTCGGCATGGTCCGGCGCTCTGGCGGTCGCTTTCGCGATTGCCCCAGCAAGCACCGGCGGGGTTTCCGTGTCGATTGGCGTCGGCCAGGCCGAGAACGATGTCGCCAACACCATCGAGGCAACGATCCGCAACGAGAATGCCGGCGTGACCGCCACCACCGGCGACATCTCGCTGCTGGCCGACAGTCGCGCGACGCTCTCCGCGACCGCATGGGCGGCATCGCTGGCGGTCGGCTTCGGGAGCACGGTGGGCGTCGCCCTTGCGGGAGCCGGCATCGAAGCCGTCAACACGCTGGGCAACACGGTCCAAGCCGGTATTGCGAACTCGACGGTCGATGTCCGGGCCGCGGCGGGCGGCCTGTCGATCGTCGCGTCGGAGACGTCGTCCCTCAAGTCGCTCGGCGTCGCCGCTGCCGCCGCGATCTCCGGGGGAGGGTTTGCGGTGTCGATTGCCGCCGTCGGCGGTGTCGCCAACAACGATGTCGCCAACAAGGTGAGCACGTTTGTCACCGATTCCAAGGTGAACACGCGGCAGGAGACTGCCTCTATCGGCAGCGGTGGCGTCACGATCTCGGCCAGCGCCAACGAAACGCTCGCCGTGCAGGTCATCGGCGCCGTGGCAGCTGTGGCCATCGCCCCTCCCGGTCAAGCACTCGCCGTTGCCGTCGGTGTCGCGCGAGCCCGCAATACGATTGGCGACGACGTGAGAAGCGAGGTGAGCGGCGGCACCCTTCGTGCCCGCGGCCAGCTCACGATCGCCGCCACCGCCACCAATGACGTCAAGGCCGTGGCCAGGGCAGCGGCGGTCGCCGTCTCCACCGGGATCTCGGTGGCCGCCGGCGGTGCCGACGCGTTCAATACGGTTGCCAGCATCGTTGCCGCAGGCGCGACCGATGCCGTGATCGCGGCCGGCGGCGATCTGGCGATCAGGGCCGTCCACAACGCCGTATTCGATGCCCGCGTCACCGCCGTTGCTGTGGCGTTCGGCAGGATTGGCGGATCGATCGGGGTTTCACGGATCGACAACACCGATACGAGCAGCATTACCGCCGCAGTGTCAGGTGGCAGCGTGACTTCTTCCGGCGGTGGCGTGACGATCGAGGCACGGGCCGACGACACAACCGAGAGGTCACGCGGGGTGGCCACCGCCGTCACCATCGCCTTTGGAGGTGCCGGAGCCGGAACCGACGTGCGGACCACGTTCACGCCCACGCTCGTCGCCCAGGTAGGCATTCTTACGACCGTGACCGCCCCGAACGGCGCGGTCCGCGTCGGCTCGACGCTGACCAGTGATGCGAGGGCAGAGACATACGGTGTGGCCGGCGGCATGGTTGCCATCGGCGCCGCGCGGGGTTTCGCCACGGCCCATGGGAGCGTGTCGACGATCGTCGACGGAACGGTTTCAGGCCGGTCGATCACCCTCGGCAGCCTGGCCACGACGACAGCATGGGTGGAGGCCACCGGCCTCGCCGGCGGCGGTTGGGTGGGGGCTGCGGGCGCGGGAGCGATCGCCCGGTCTAGTCCGACCGTAACCACTCGCGCTGGCGCCTCGAGCAGGCTGGATGCCACCGATGTCGTGTCGATCACGGCGCAGGCCGTGCCCTTCGCCAGATCCAGGGCCGATGGAGTCGCCATCAGCGGAGGTGGCTCACTGGGTGTCGCGTCGTCGAGGGCGACGGCCAGCCCGATCGTCACCGCCGAAGCGTTGTCTTCCTCCCCGATCATCGGCCAACCGCCGATCACAGCGGCTGAGCTCGTCGTTGACGGCAGGGTCGTGCCGGGCACGTCGGGCATCACGGCCCGTGCAACGGCGACCGCGGGCGCGGGCGGGGTTCTCATCGGCGCCATGGGAGCGACGTCCCGGGCCACCAGTGCCGGGGCGGTGACGGCCAGAATCGGCGACAACGTCCGCTTGCCGGCGGGCAACGTGACGGTGGCGGCCACCGCTGACACCAGCCAGACGGCCAGAGCCCTCGGCGTGGCGGTGGGCTTCATCGGCGTCGGCGGTGTGGACGCGACAGCCGATGCGGGCGTCGCCACGAGGGCCGCAGTGGGCACGGGAATCACGAGCGATCCGCTGCGGAAAGGCGATCTGGTGATCATCGCCACCGGCGGTAATCGCAACGCCGCCGCCTCGACCGCCGGCAGCGGCGGCGTGATCGCCGGCAACAGTTCCAGGGGCATCATCCGTGACACTTCCACTGCCACGGCGGCCATCGGCGGCGGCGAGATCCATGCCGGCAGCATCGTGGTGGACGCACGCCAAGCCACCCAATACGCCCCCGTTGTCGATTCCTACAATGCGTCCCTCGTCGGCGGAGGCGGGGCCTATGTGGACAACAGCGCCGAGACGGCCGCAGCCACGACGATCGGCGGCGGCACGCAACTGCTCGCGACTTCGCTCATCCGACTCGCCTCCGAGAATCGCTACCAGCAGTCGCAGGCCGAGTTCAGCACCCGTGGCGGCGCCGGCGGCGCTGTCAGCGGGGCTGACGCACTGACCAGATCGACACTCACGGGCACCTCGAGCGTGACGCTGGGGGATGACACGACGATCCGCTCCGGCAGCCTGGTGCTGGTGGCGTCGCACGACCTCAACACCGCCGACAGGGTGCGGATGGACAGCGGCGGGCTGATCAACGGCTCCACCGTCAGGTCCAAACTGACGGCCACTCTCGCCAACACGGTCAACGTCGGCAGCCGCAGTTCGCTTAGGAGCAGCGGCGACATCAGCGTCGGCACCTACACGACCGCCCGCGCCTCCACCACGGCGAACGTCGTCACCTTTGGCGTGGCTGGGGCTGGCATCGCCCGCAGCATCATCAACGTGGGGAGCACACAGGGCATCACGATCGGCAACGGTTCGACGATCTTCTCGCAAGGAAACGTTCGACTCACGGCCGGTCGGGACACCTTCGGAAACAACGCCACCTCGCTCAGCGGCCGGTCGATCGCCGACTCCCTGGCCACGGGGCTCTTGAATATCCCTGCCGCCTACGCCGAGTCCAAGATTGACGATGCCACATCGCTCGACGTTCGGGACAACTCGCGGATCACCGCTGCCGGCAACGTCGAACTCGCCGCCGGGCACGCGGCCCCCGTCTGCTCCGCGCGCGGAGTTGCGTACTGGAACGGAGCCACGTTCCCTACGAAACTGTCCGTCAGCACCGCAACGCCCAGCGCCACCGGCCGTGTCACGAATAACGGCACGGTCGAGGCCGGCATCTACCGCACGCTCCGGATCACGATCCCGGATGCTCGCAATGCCGCGGTCGTGGCCGGAAGCGACCAGCCGATCAGCTTCGGTTCGCAGTCGCCCACGCCCACACTACCCGACACTCCGCCCGGCGTTTTCAGCCGCACCGTGACCGTGAATCCGGGCAACGAGCCCTTCCTGCCGTTCACGGTCACGCCACTCAGCCGGTTCGACCCCGTGGGCTTTGTCAATGACAACTTTGACGCCGAGCTCGCGCCCACCATGCGCAATGGCGTGTCAACCGCCCCGGTCTATGCCCTGCGGCTCGACGGCCTACAGGCCCGGGGCGGCACCGTCACGCTCGCCGCCGACACTTTCACCGGCCGCGGAACGATCACGGCCTACGGCGGCCCCAAGGTCATCATCAAGAACCACAGCCCCAACTACCTGC
>JBBAVS010000159.1:0-7726 GCA_040397585.1 Pirellulales bacterium | reverse complement strand
ACCGCAGCGTTCCGGGCTGACGCCGGCCGCGTGATGCTCGCGCGTCGTCGCAGCCGGCCGGAGGCATGCTCCCCCTCCGGATTCATGTACCAGGGTTGATGCTGCTCGGGGCTGCCCGTGCCCCGGGAGCCGGCGTTGCTGACCAGCGCAGCCAGGATGGCGAAGCGCAGTCAGCATCGAGCGAGCGCAGGGCAGGATGCCCGCAGCGAGCGTCCGGCGACGGGGCATGGGCAGCCCCGAGCGGCGCCCCACGCGACATCCCCATCGCTGACGCGATTGGGCTTCCTGAGGAGTGCACGTCCGGCGACGGGGCGTGGGCAGCCCCGAGCGGCGCACCACGCGATATCCCCATCGCTTACGCGATTGGGCTTCCTGATGTGCAGGCGAGCGGCACGCTACGGCGTGAAGGCGGCGTAGCGGTCGTGGAGCGCCGGGCACTTCGCCAGCTCGCGCCGCACGTGACGGTCGAGGGCCGGATCGGCGGCGATCGCCGCGTAGCCCGCGCCGACCGCGCCCTCGCGCATGAAGCGGAAGCCGCTGCCGCCGTATCGGCGTCCCTTGGTTTCCTCGCTCTGCCGCATCGCCTCGAACGACGACGCGGCCACCGCGGCGGCGACCTGGTCGGCGGTGGCATCGAGCCCGAGAAACGCGGCGAGCCGCCGCAGCTCGGCCGCTGGCGCCGCGTGCAGTGCCTCGTAGGTGAGCACGAGCAGCTCCGGGCAGTGGTCGAGGTAGGAGGCGGCGTGCCGCACGACGGCCGCGGCGCCGTGCTTCGTGCTCGTCACCACGTCGGCCAGTGTCACGTCGCGGCCCCACTCGCCGGCCATGTAGTGCTGGTAGGAAACGAGCGTGTCCCACGGGTTGCGGAGCACGAGCACCACGCGGCCAAACTCCTTCCGCCACGGATCGTGCGTCTTCCAGACGGCGGGGAGCCCGAGGAACAGCCGGCGGTCGTCGGGCCGGCCGATCTCGGGCACGATCTCGTGGACGTTGTGGAAATCGACCGCGTCTACCTCGGGGGCAAGCTGGTTGAAAAGGTTGCCAACCAGAAACCGCACCCAGGTGCTGCCCGCCTTGGGGAACGAGGCGATGATCGTTCCGGCCGGCGGACGGTTCATGGATGTCGGCCGTCATCCGCCCTCGCCGAGAAGTCGAGCACCTCGACGGCGGTGCCCGGGTCGGCCGGCCCGCCGGCCGGCAGGGCCACGAGGCCGTCGGCCACGGCGAGGCCGACCAGATCGGACGAGCCGGTCCACGGCAGCGGCGTCACGTCGAGGCGGCCGGCCGCGCGGGTGATGCGGCACGGCAGGTAGACCGGTCGATCCGCCGCCGCCTTCGCCGCCGCCGTGAGCACGCCGCGCTGCCGCGGGAGATGCCAGCGGTCGCGGGGCAGGTTCGCGAGGATCGCCAGCGCCGGCCGCACGAAGAGCTCGAAGCAGACGAGGCTGCTCGCCGGATTGCCGGGCAGGCCGAAGACGACTGCCGGCGGCAGGCCGGCGCCGCGGTCGAGGCGGCCGAACCAGATCGGCTTGCCGGGCTTGAGCCGGACCTTGTGGAACACCTGGTTCACACCGCAGGCCGCGAAGATCGCCGGCACGAGATCGAGATCGCCGGCCGACACGCCGCCGGAGAGCACGAGCACGTCGGCCGCGAGCCCCTGCATCACCGCGGCGCGGATCGCCTCGGGCCGATCGGCCGCGCTGCCCAGGGGAATCGGCTCGCCGCCGCACGCGGCGACCGCGGCCGCGATCATCGGACCGTTGGAGTTGCGGGTCTGGCCGTGTGCCGGCACCTGCTCGACCGGCACGAGCTCGCTGCCGGTCGAGAGAATCGCCACCCGGGGCCGGGCGTCGGCCACCACGTGCGTGGCCCCCGCCTCGGCGGCCAGTCCGATCGCGGCCGGCGTGAGCATGGCCCCCGTCGGCAGCACCGTGGCGCCGGCCCGAAACGCGGCCCCGCGGACGCCCACGTGCTGCCCCGGCCGAAACCGCGGCTCCCGGAGGCGGACGCGGCTCCCAGCATGCGCGGCGGCCGTGCCGTCCACCGCCGACTCCACCGGCACGACCGCGTCGGCACCGGGTGGAACGGGAGCGCCGGTCATGATCCGCGCGCAGCCGCCGACCGGAATCAGCCGCTCGGTCACGTCGCCTGCCGCGAGGTCGGCCACGACGTCGAGCTCGACCACGTCGTCTTGCCGGTCGCTGAAGTCGGTCGCGCGGACCGCGAAGCCGTCCATCATCGCCCGGTCCCAGGGGGGCGAATCGACGTCGGCCACCACCGGCGCGGCGAGCCGCCGGCCCGCCGCCTCGAGGAGCCGTTGCCGCCGGGGCGACAGCGGGACGACAGTCCGTTCCACCAGCCCGATCGCGTCGGCGAGGTCGATCATGCCGCCCCGGTGCCGGTCCGGAGGAAGGCCCGCAGCAGGTCGTAGCCGGCGGGCGTGAGGAAGCTCTCGGGGTGGAACTGCACGCCGTAGATCGGCAGCGTCTTGTGGCGGATCGCCATGATCTCCCGCGACCCGTCGGGCGCCGCCGCCCAGGCATCCACCTCGAAATCCTTGGGCAGCGTGGGCGGGTCGATCACGAGGCTGTGGTAGCGGGTGGCCTCGATCGGTGAGGGAAGGCCGACGAAGAGGCCGCGGCCCGTGTGCTCGATGCGATCGACCTTGCCGTGCATCAGCTGCTTGGCCCGCACGATCGTGCCGCCGAACACCTGCCCGATCGACTGGTGGCCGAGGCAGACGCCGAGGATCGGCATCCGCCCCGCGAACCGGCGGACCACGTCGCAGGAGATGCCCGCCTCGTCGGGCGTGCAGGGGCCGGGAGAGATCACGAGGTGGCTCGGCGCCCGCGCCGCGATCTCGTCGCCCGTGATCTTGTCGTTGCGGTGCACCTCGACGGGCGTGCCGGGAGCGATCTCGCCGATCCGCTGGACGAGGTTCCAGGTGAACGAGTCGTAGTTGTCGATGAGGAGGATCATTCCAAGAGCGTGCTCGGATGCCCCTCGCGATCGACCAGCGGCATCACCTGCGGCTTGTAGATCGTGGTGTAGGCCTCGGCGAGCCGGTGGGCGTCCACCGCCGACTGGTCGGCCCAGTGCTCGACGAGCGTGAACCGCCGCGGCTCGGCGGTGGAGTGGTAGACGTCGAATCGCAGGCAGCCGGGCTCGGCCCGGCTCTTCCGCAGCGCCTCCACGAGCAGGTCGCGGAGCCGCGGGATGTCGGCCTCGTGCTTGGCGGTGAGCAGGATGGTCAGGCAGATCATGATGGCGGCGATTCTACCAGCACGAGCGGCCGGTGGGCCTGGCCCCCGACCACGCGGCGGGCGAGGATGCGGAGATAGGGGGGCAGGAAGGCCGACCGGTGGGGCAGGCTGCCGGCCGCCGCGGCCGGCAGGGAATGGTCGGGCTCGGCGACGTCTTCGATCACGAACCCGGCCCGGCAGATGCCGCCGAGCAGGCTGGTGAGGGAGTGGGCGTATTCGCGGGTGCCCGCCTCGCGAAGCCGCGACGGCGGGCTCGCCGGCAGCGGCACGCCGGGCTGCTGGGGATGCTCCAGTTCGTAGCGGCCGCGGTCGTTGGGGAGGAGCCCCGCCTGCAGGCTCGCCGGCGCCTTGTGCTGGCTCAGGTAGAGGCCGCCGGCCCGCGTCACCCGCGCCACCTCGCGGAACACCACGCCCACATCGGGCAGGTAGCAGGTGCTCACCGGATGGATCACGAGGTCGTAGCGGCCGGCCGTCAGCATCGAGAGATCGTCCATCGAGCCCTCGATGATCTCGAGATCGATCCGTCGCTCGCGGGCCACGGCACGGTCGAGCGCGAGCATCGCTGGCGAGACGTCGAATACGGTCACCCGCGCGCCCGCCGCCGCGTAGAGCGGACCGTGCTTCCCGCCCCCGGCGGCGAGGCAGAGCACCTCGAGCCCGGCGAGCCGCTCCGGCAGCCAGGCCCTCCCGCCACTGCCCGCCGAGCCGAGCCAGCCCCGCGGGTCGCCGAAGGCCTCGTCGGCCGCCGGGACCGCGAGGGGCACGCCCTCGGCCGCGAGGCGATCCCAGCCGCGGCGATTATGATCGATGGCGGCCGCCTGCTCCGCCGTCCGCTCGGACTCACGCATGGCGACGACGGATCAAGAGGCCGCAGACGAGCGCCGCCGCCGCGAGCGATGCCGGTTCGGGCACGGGCGTGACCGTGAGATTGTCCAGCGCGAAGTAGGCCGGCGTGTTGAGGCCGAACGTCCCCTTGTCGGAGCCGTCGAAGGAAAACTCGATCCGGTCCACGACTCCCAGCGGCGTGAGATCGAACCACGACCACGTCGAGAGGATGCCCGAGGGCGAGACGCCGCGGAGGTCGGCGAGGAAGAAGGTTGCCGAGCCGGTGACCGTGGCGGCGAGTTTGCCCGTAGCGGTGGTCGCGAACCAGCCGCCCGGGGGCAGCGGCGGCGAGAAGCCGTAGGCGTCGCCGTTCTTCATGGTGAGTGCCGCGTAGGTGGTGTTCGCGATCTGGAACCCCGTCACGGTCGCCGGTTCGGGGAGCGTGAGGGCCGCCCCATTGCCGTACGCGACGGCGTAGGTGCTCGACCCGGCGCCGCCACCCGGGTAGGAGGCGTATTGGTTCTCGAAGGCCGGGTCGGTCGTGTTGACCACG
Organism: Pirellulales bacterium; assembly: GCA_040397585.1. Classification (GTDB taxonomy): domain Bacteria; phylum Planctomycetota; class Planctomycetia; order Pirellulales; family UBA1268; genus QWPN01. The sequence continues at coordinate 3,085 of JBBAVS010000159.1, read as the reverse complement.
TTGGAATAGGCGAAGCCGAGCCAGTAGCTGTAGGTGAAGCCGCTCGAGTCGTCGATCGCGAAGGTGTTGTCGAACGACACCCCCTGCGACGTCCAGGGCACGCTCACCGACTGCCCCGGAGCGAGCGTGCCGGGGTTGCCGTTGAAATAGCCCGACGGGGGCACGCTGAGATCCTCGAAATCGACCACCACCGCCGGCGCGGTGCCGGGAGCGACGAGGGCCAGGACCACGAGCGACCGGATGAACACGAACCCAAGAGCACGACGCATGGAAAGACTCTCCGCAGGGACCGAGGACGATGCTGCTACCCGCGCCGGAGGGACTCCGGCGCGACGACGAAGGCGGGACCGCCACGGGGGCGGCGGTCAGGCTGTCAGTTGCGGGTAGCGGCACCTCCGGGCCTACGAAGAGGGCGATGCGTCATGGCGCGGCTCCCGCGTCAGAGAGCGATTCGCCGCCGGCCCGGGTGCAGGCGGCGGCGAGGACGCGGGTGTCGAGTGAGTCGGCGAGCAGGCGGACGGCTCCGTCGCCGAACAGGGCGTGACCGCCACCGGGATGACGGCTGCGGAGCTCGTCCTCCCACGTCGGCCAGTTCACGGCATAGGCCTGGTCGAAGAGGTTGCGGCCGTTGATCCACTGGCCGTCGGACCAGGGCCCGGCGGCGCACTCGCCGACGAGCACCGTCCGCGACAGGCCGTCGGGAATCTCCCGCTCGGCGAAGCCGCGGTCGTGGATCAGACTCCCCTTCTCAGGATTGTTCGGCGAGGTGATCCGTTCTCCGGTGACCCCGCCGTAGTCGCTCCGGCCCATGCCCGCCACGAGCAGCTCGGTCCGGTTGGCCGACGGGCAGCGGTAGATGGCGATGGGCGTCGCGGCGGCGGCGGCATTGGCGGAATGGTCGAACGGCTTCGTGAAATCGATCCGGTCGGCCACCGCCTGCTCCTCCAGCCACGGCAGGATGCGGCTGCTCCACGCCAGACACCGCTCGGGGCCCGACTTGCCGGGCGACCGCCACTCGGTGCAGCCCACCGGAAACCCGCGGCGGGAGAGGAGGTGGCCGTGCAGGGCACAGCCCACGTGGCGGAGGTTGTTGAGGCAGGAGATCCGCCGGGCTGCTTCCCGGGCCGACTGCGCGGCCGGCAGCAGGAGCGCCGTCAGGCCGGCGATCACCGCGACGACGACGAGCAGTTCGACGAGCGTCATGCCTCGACCGGCGCGGCGCAGGAAAAGGAATGCGGCCATGCGGCGCGACACCACGGCCGTCCGCCGCCTCGAGGCGGCCAGCCGGCGCACGGCATCACGATCCTGTGGGGACGAATCGAACACAGAGACGGCCGCGAACGGCCGTGCCCGCCATCCCGCCCTCGCGGTCCGGCGAACCCATGACACCTGGTAGGTCTTCTGACTTCCAGACTTCGTCGGCCGCATGCCTTCTCGCGAAAGCGCCGGAGGCGCCGCCCGCAATGGCTTGAAGCAGCCGACCTCGTCGCCTGGTCACAGCGGCGGGGCCGTCCCGGAATCGCACCGGAGTTCCCTGTTTGCCGGCCCCGCGAGCGTTCGCGCGGCCAGCCACCAGAGTCGATGGTTGAGTGTAGGGATCGCGCAAGGCCTGTCAAACAAATCACGCGGGCCGGTCCCAGGCCGCAGGGTTTCCCACGCCGGGCCGGAGCGGTGTCAAACTCTGCCGGTCGCGGACGACCCTGACGTGAAGCGATGACGGTCGCGCGGCCCCGCGCCACAGGCCTCGCCAAGGCGGCATGCGCCGCAATCTCGACGCGACGCGCAGGGGCAAGCGGCGCAGGAGAAAAAACTTGGGTGGCGTTCAAGAGCGTCGATCGTGGCCGCCGATAGCCCCCGTGTCCCCCGGGGCATCACTGTGCCCGTCGGGCAACCAGGGGGCGGCAGTAACCTGAAGATCCCTCGAGTCACGGAATGGCTCGACAGGCCTGCCGCGGAGAGTACGTGGATCACAACCTCGGGGTGACACCGTCGCGAGCGGGACGACCACACCGGTGATCCACAAGCAAAGGAGATATGGCTCGATGAAGCGTATGATGTATCTCGGTGCGCTGGTCCTCGGCGTCACCGTTTGTAGCCAGTCTTTCGGTTTCGAGCTCCTCGATCGGATGCTCGGCTGCAAGGGCCGTGCTTCGTGCTGTGAGCCCGGCTGCGACGCCGGTGCTGGCTGTGTCGAGCCCGGCTGTGGTGCCGGCAACGGTTGTGCGGAGCCCGGTTGTGGTGCCGGCAACGGCTGTGCGGAGCCCGCCTGCGGAGCCGGTAACGGCTGTGCGGAACCGGCCTGCGACGCTGGTGCTGGGTGCTGCGAGCCGAGCTGCGGTGCTGGGTCTTCGTGCTGCGGCATCCGCAAGAAGCACGACCTGTTCGGCGGCCTGAAGGGCCTGTTCGCGAAGTGCAAGCGGAAGAGCAGCTGCTGCGGCAGCTGCACCGAGCCCGGCTGCGGTGCCGGGAACGGTTGTGCGGAGCCGGCTTGCGGTGCTGGCAACGGTTGCGCTGAGCCCGCCTGCGGAGCCGGCAACGGCTGTGCGGAACCGGCCTGCGACGCTGGTGCTGGCTGCTGCGAGCCGAGCTGCGGTGCGGCTTCGTGCTGCGGGACTCGGAAGGCCCACCGGCACGTGCTCCGCGATCTGATCGCGGCGCTGAAGGCCAAGCATGCTCGCAAGAGCTGCTGTGGCACCAGCTGCTGCGGCGGTGAGCCGGACTGCTCGGCCGGCAACGGCTGCAGCGAGCCGGCTTGCGGTGCGGACCCGGCCTGTGGTGCTGGCGCCGGCTGTGCGCCGTGTGCCGCTGAGCCGACCCCCGATGCCTCCGCCTCGACGGCGAAGGCGGTTCGGACGGTCGCCAGCAAGTGAGTTGAGGGTCAATAGGTCGAACGGAGATCTGTTGCCCGACTTCGGCCAGTGAGCTCCGCCCGGGGGGAAACCCCCGGGCGGAGTTTTTTCGTTGCTGTGCATGAGCCTGCACGGCCATCCGCGTCGCGGCACCGCAGGTTGAAAACCTGCGGCCACTTCCTATCCCCATCGCTTACGCGATTGGGCTTCCTGATTGTGCGGCCACTTCGTATCCC
>JBBAVS010000158.1:0-7888 GCA_040397585.1 Pirellulales bacterium | reverse complement strand
ACCTGCGGCCACGTGCCGGCTCAGACGGCGGCCTGCTGGATATCTCGGAGATACCGCTGCCGCATCTGCGCCAACAGCATGCTGAGATAGGCGTTGGCCCCCAGCGACATGAAGAGCGCGATCAGGCTGCCGATCAGCCAGCCCCAGGGCCGCTCGGGGACGGGAGCGGCCGATGCGAGCGGAATCTCGCCGAGCCGAGCCGAGGTCACCGCGACCGGCGCCGCCTTGCGGGGCTTGCGCGACGCCTCCAAGACCGCCCGCTCGACCGCAGGCGGCCAGGCATCCCCCACGAAGATCCGCACGCGGCGGACGTCGCGGGCGTCGGCGGGAACGTCGCTGGTGAACTGGTAGGGGCTGGCACTCTTCACGAGATCGGGTTCCACGCGGACGAGATAGTCGCCACCCCCCTCGTCGGTCGGCACGTAGGCCGCCTCGATCCCAGTCATCAGGAGCGCCGCCACCGCTACCACGAAATCAAGCATCGTCGATCCTTTCTCTTCGAGCCGCAGCCATCCGCCAAGGCCCCCCGATTCCACCCTCCGGACACCCGCCTATGCAAGGCCGGTCGGCGGATCGTTGCGGCGGCCGGTCGCCGGCCGGGCCCAGGCAGGGTCCGGGGTGGCCGAAAGGCTGCCGATTTCGGCCTGCAGCATGGTCAGGGCGGCCTGCAGAAACGCCACGGCGATCGGCCCCACGAAGATCCCGATCGGCCCGAGGGCCCCCACGCCCCCGAGCACGCTGAGCAGCGCCAGGAGCGGGTGGAGCTTCGACTGCCCGTGGAGGACGATCGGCTTGATGATGTTGTCCACCGTCGAGACCACGCCGAAGCCCCAGACCGCGAGGCCGGCCGCGGCCCAGGTGTTCTTCTCGAAGATGAGCAGATAGAGGCTGGCGGCGCCCCAGACGATCGCGGCGCCCGCGATCGGCACCAGCGCCCCGAAGAAGGTGAGCAGCGTGAGCAGGAACACCTTGCCGAGGCCCGCCACGTAGAAGCCCAGGCCCGCCAGCACCGCCTGCACCACTGCGGCGAGCAGGATCGAACTGACCACTGCCCGGCTCACCTCCTCGAACTCCTCGAGCAGCTGCCACTGGTAGCGGCGGTCGAGGGGGATCAGCCGCGTGACCGCCTCGATCATTCGGCCGCCATCGGCAAAGAAGTAGAACAGGCTCACCACCGTGACGATCGCACCGATGAGGATCTTGGCGATCACGGCGGGGGCGCGGGCGGCGATCGGCCCGATCCACTCCTCGATCAGCCGCTTGAGTTCGGCGTTCACGCTCTCCGCCGTAAGCTGCAGGCCGGTCGCCTCGTTGAAGCGCCCGATCAGCCCGTCGAGGACGTGCGGATCGAGCTTCATGGCATCGGGCCGCCGCAGGATGCCGATGGCGTCGCCCCCCGCGCGGAACACGAGCAGCGACACCGGCGCGAGCACGATCAGCACCACGAGGAGCGTGGAGAGTCCCGCCGCGGCCCAGTCGGGCCAGCGCGTCCGCTCGCGGATCCAGCGGTGCAGGGGCCCGAAGATCACGACGAGCATCGCCGCCAGGAGCATCGGCAGCAGAAAGCCCGCCATCACCCGGAACGAGAGCAGGCCGAACAGGGCGACCAGGCCGAGGAGCACGCCGAAGGAGATGAGGCGGGTCATGGGTGCGCGGCGTGGGGACCAACGGGACCGAGACCGTCGAGTGTACCCGTCGGTCGTCGTCCCGGCCCACCGTGTCGGGCCCGGGGCAAGGGATCGGCGCAGCGTCGCACCCCGACCGCACGGTATTCTTGCCGTCTCCACCCGGCGTTTCAGGAACTCGTGCCCGCATGCGACCGATCGACGTCTCCCTCGTCGTTCCCGTGCGCGACGAGGCGGGCAACATCGGCCCGCTGGTGGCCGAGATTCGGGAGCGGCTCGACGCCGCGGGCCTCTCGTGGGAGGCGTTTCTCGTTGACGACGGCTCCACCGACGGTTCCTGGAACGAGATCGTCGAAGCGGCCGCGGCCGACCCCCGGGTCATGGGCGAGCGGCACGACACGGGGCTGGGCAAATCGGCCGCCCTGATGACGGGCTTCTGCCGCTGCCGTGGCCGGCACGTGGCGATGCTCGACGGCGACGGCCAGGACGACCCGGCCGAGATTCCGCGGATGGTGCGGCAGCTCGATGCCGATCCTGCCGTGGGCCTGGTCAACGGCTGGAAGACGCCGCGGCTCGACCCCTGGCACAAGACGCTGCCCTCGCGGGTGTTCAACCTCCTGGTCGGCTGCGTGACGGGGCTCCACCTGCACGACCACAACTGCGGGCTCAAGGCGCTCCGTGGCGACGTCGCCCGCGGTCTCCAGCTCACCACCGACATGCACCGCTTCATTCCCACGCTCGTGTCGCTCGGGGGCCACGGCGTGGTCGAGGTGCCGGTCCATCACCGGCCGCGGGTGAGGGGCGTGTCGAAGTACGGCGTGGGCCGGTTCGTTCGCGGCCTCGCCGACCTCGGCCGGGTCGCGGCCCTGCTCACCGCGCTCCCCGAAGCGGGCGATGCCGCGGCCCGCCGCCGGCTGCGGTGGGGCGTGTACGCGATCCTCGCCGCCGTGGCGCTCGGCGGGATCGTGGGGCGGATCGCCGCGGTGGCGAGCGTCGATCGGCTGGCGCTCGAGAACCGGCTCGTGGATGAGGCCGTGAAGCGGGCCGCCGCCGCGGGTGAGGCGGTCGACGCGGCCGCGGTGCGGTCGCGGATCGAGCGGGAGAAGCGGCTCGTGCGGCCCTTCCTCTCCGGCAATGATCGAAGCCGCTGGTTGACCGTGCGGGCGCTCGTCGAGCGCGGCACGTTCGCGATCGAGGATCTCGTGGTCGAGCCGGGCTGGGATTCGCTCGACGCCGTCGTGCACCCGGATCGCACGGGAACGCTCCACCTCTACTCGAGCAAGCCGCCACTGCTGGCGGTGATCGCCGCTGGCCCCTACTGGCTGATCCAGCGCCTCACCGGCTGGACGCTGGGCGACCATCCGTTCGAAGTCGGCCGGATGCTCCAGCTCGTCTGCGGGGCAGTGCCCTTCGCGATCATGCTGGCGTTCACGCTCCGCGCGGTCGATGCGGTTGGTTCGTCCGACTGGGGCCGCCTCTGGGCCGCGGCCCTGGCCGCCTGCGGCACGCTCCTCACCACGTTCGCCGTCGTGTTCACCAACCACCTGCCCGCCGCGGCCGCGGCCGCGGCGAGCCTCTGGCTCACGCTCGCCATCCGCACGGGCGAACGGCAGTCCGGCTGGTCGTACTTCGCCGCCGGCCTGGCCGCCGCGCTTACCGCGGCGTTCGAACTGCCGGCCCTCGCCTGGCTCGTCGCGGTGCTCGTCCTGCTCGCGCGGTGCGACCTCCGCCGCACGCTCGTGTCTGCCGTGCCCGCCGCCCTGCTGGTGACGGTCGCCGCCCTCGGCACCAACTTCCTCGCCCACGGCACGATCGTGCCGCCCTATGCACACCGCGCCGACCGCATGCGGCCCGCCGCCACGGCCACCGAGGAATCGTGGAACCCCGACAACTGGTACGACTACGCGATCCGGCTCCCCGACGGCCGGCTGCTCCAGAGCTACTGGCGTTCGCCCCAGGGCGTCGATCGTGGCGAGCCGTCGCGAGCGGCCTATGCGTGGCATGCGCTCGCCGGCCATCATGGCATGCTCTCGCTCACCCCGGCCTGGCTGCTGGTGGTGCCGGGGCTGGCGCTGCTGGCGGCGCGGCCGCGGCGGCGCCAGGCCGCCGGCGACGCCGAACTCGCGCTGGCGATCGTCGGCGTGTCGGCGGTGGTGATCGCCTTCTACCTGCTCCGTCCCCAGGCCGATCGCAACTACGGCGGGATGACGAGCGGCTTCCGCTGGGTGTTCTGGATGGCACCGCTCTGGGTGGCCGCCGTCGTGCCGGCCGCCGACATCCTCGGCCGCTCGCGATCGGGTCGCGTCGTCGCCTGCCTGCTGCTCGCGGTGTCGGTGCTGTCGGTCGCCTACCCGACGTGGAATCCGTGGACGAGGCCCTGGATCGAGCAGGCCCTGCGGCATGCGGGCTGGCTCGCAGCCCCGTGAGCCGCGGCCGTCACTGCGGCCGTGCCCAGGTCGGCCAGTGTTCCGGCAGCGGGGCCTCCACGGTCACCCGCTCGCCCGAATCGGGGTCGGCGTAGTCGATCCGCCAGGCGTGGAGCAGGATCGGCCGTTCCCGCGGATCACCTCCGCCGAGCGACGGACCGCCGTAGAGTTCGTCCCCCACGATCGGCAGGCCGCGGCTGGCAGCCTGCAGGCGGAGCTGGTGCATCCGCCCCGTTGCGGGCACGAGGCGGAGCACTGCCCGATCCTCGACGGCTCCGGCGCCATCAAGCCACGCCACCTGCGTGACCGCCTCCCGCGCGGCGGTCGCCTGGGGCTCCACGATCTCGCTCCGCGCCTCCTCGGGAATCTTGCGGAGGAAGTCCCGCCACTCGGCAGCGCCGGCGGGCGGCCGCTCCTTCTCCGTCCCCGCGACCACGGCCAGATAGGTCTTCACGATCTCCCGTCGCTCGAACTGCCGGGAGAGCTTGCGGGCGGCTCGGGGCGTGGCCGCCATGAGCACCACGCCCGACACCGCGCGGTCGAGACGATGCGGCACACCCAGGTATCCCCCGGCGTCGCGGCCGAGCCGGCCCCGCAGCCACTGCTCCACTGAATCGATGCCCGGAGGGGCCTGCGTTGCCAGCCCAACGGGCTTGAGCACGGCGATCACGCCGGAACCTTCGCGAAGAATATGGGGAAGGATCATGGGATTGCTCGAGCGCATCGCCGTCAGCCGTAAAACCATGGCTCGGGTCCCGCAACCGCGGCGGCCCGCGGCCACACGACGATGGAGCGTATCCTCCGAAGTCCGTTTCGCGGCGATTATTCCTTGACACTCCCCCCGATGGAGACGACGATACCCCCCATGGCGGTCAACGTTCTGGTGGTCGACGACCACGACATCATCAAGCACGGCCTGCAGAGCGTCTTCAAGGACTCGGGAATCCGCGTCTGCGGGGAGGCCTCGACGGCCGACGAGGCGCTGCGGCAGGCCCGCAAGCTCAAGCCCGACGTGATCCTCCTCGACGTGCTGCTCGAGGAGGGCGACTCCCTCGACACCGTGAAGCGGCTCCGGTCGGCGGTGCCGAACGCGAAGGTGGTCATGCTCTCGGCGTTCGACAACCCCACGTACGTGGCGCGGGCGGTGTCGGCGGGGGCCCACGACTACCTGCTCAAGACCGCGACCCGGGCCGAGCTGATCGCCGCGGTCTCCGGTGCCGCCAAGGGCGGCCCCCCTTCGCGTGTCGGAGAACTGAAGCAGATGGCCACCTCCATGGCCAAGCGGGATCCGTCCGTGGGCGGAGGCATTTCGCTCTCGCCCCGCGAGACGCAGGTGCTGCGGCTGATCGCCATGGGCCTCTCCAACCAGGAGATCGCCGATGCGCTCGAGATCTCGATCGAGACGGTGAAGGAGCATGTGCAGAGCGTGCTCCGCAAGACGTCGCTGGGCGATCGCACGCAGGCGGCGGTCTGGGCGTTGCGTCAGGGCATCGCCTGATCGTCAGCCGTCCGCCAGCCGCGCCCCGGCGGCCGCGGCCGTGACGAAGATCGTGGGGTCCTTGCCCAGGGCGGCACCGCAGCGACGGCGGACCTCGGCCATGATCGCCGCGGCCCGGGCCGCCTCCACGAGGGCCACCGCGCAGCCGCCGAAGCCCCCGCCGGTCATCCGGCAGCCGAACACGCCGGCCACCCCGCGGGCAGCCGCGGCGATCAGGTCGAGCTCCCGGCACGAGACCTCGAAGTCGTCGCGCAGCGACGCGTGGCTGGCGTCCATGAGCCGGCCCGCAGCCGTCCAGTCGCCCGCCTCGAGCGCCGCGGCGAAGCCGAGCACGCGGTCGTTCTCGTGCACCACATGCCGCGCCCGGCGGCGCTCCGGCTCGGGCAGCGTGGGCTCCACGGTGGCCCACTCGCCCGCCGACACATCGCGGAGCGCGGGCCTTCCCAGCCGCGCGGCCGCCGCCTCGCAGTCGCGCCGCCGCGCCGCATAGCCGCCGTCGGCCAGGGCGTGCTTCACGCCGCTGTCGATCACGAGGAACTCGACCTCGTCTGCGAGCGGCACCAGGCGGATGTCGCGGCTCCGACAGTCGAGCAGGAGCGCGTGGCCCGCGCGGCCGAAGGCGACGGCGAACTGGTCCATGATCCCGCAGGGCACCCCGGCGAACTCGTGCTCCGCCCGCTGGCAGAGGACAGCCTTGTCGGCCGTCGGCAGTTCGCGACCGCACAGCGCCTCGATGGCCGTCGCCATCCCCACCTCGAGCGCGGCGCTGCTGCTCAGCCCGCCCCCCGCCGGGAGGTCGGCGGTGATCACCGCCTCGAAGCCCGGGATCTCCCAGCCCAGACGACGGTAACCGGCCACCACGCCCTCGACGTAGCGGCCCCAGTCGGTCCGCCCGGCCGCGTGCGGGCCGGCCAGATCGATCGCCACGGGCGGGCCGCCGCGGTCGCTCGACACGAGGGCCGTGCAGCCGGGCCGCGGCCGCACGGCGATCCGCAGGCCGCGGTCGATGGCCATCGGCAGCACGAAGCCGGCGTTGTAGTCGGTGTGCTCGCCGATCAGGTTGACGCGGCCCGGCGCCCGCACGATGAACTCGGTGCGGGCGGTGGTCACAAGAGGGCGCTCGCGAGATCGGCGAGTTCCGAACGCTCCCCCTTCTCCAGCGTGACGTGCGCGTAGAGCGGCTGGCCGGTCATCCGATGGATGAGGTAGCTGAGGCCATTGGAGAGGGCATCGAGGTAGGGCTGGTCGATCTGTGCCACGTCGCCGGTGAACACGATTTTGGTTCCCTCGCCGGCCCGCGTGATGATCGTCTTCACCTCGTGCGGCGTGAGGTTCTGGGCCTCGTCCACGATGAAAAACATCCGCTGCAGGCTGCGGCCACGGATGTAGGCCAGCGGGGTGATCACGAGCTTCTCCGACTCCCGCATGTCGTTGATCCGCTGGGCGGCCTGCGTGTCGTCGCCGCACTGGTGGCGAATCACGGTCAGGTTGTCGTAGAGCGGCTGCATGTAGGGATCGAGCTTGTCGGCGATGTCGCCCGGCAGGAAGCCGAGGTCGCGGTTCGAGAGCGGCACCACCGGCCGGGCGAGCATGATCTGCCGATATTTCTGCCGGCACTCCAGGGCTGCCGCCAGCGCCAGGAGCGTCTTGCCCGTGCCGGCGGAGCCCGCGAGCGTGACCAGCCGGATCGAGTCGTCCATCAGCGCCTTCAGCGCGAACGACTGCTCCGCGTTGCGGGGCGTGATCCCGTAGCAGGTGAGCTTCTCGACGCGATGAAAGGCGTCGTCGGAGCGGCGGTAGGTGGCGAGTGCCGACTTGCTGCCGTTGCGGAGCACGAAGTTCTCGTTGGCTACCGGCTTCTGCGGCAGCGGCAGGAGGTCAGCGGGGAGCACGCCCCCGTTGGCGTAGAGGTGGTCGATCGTCTCGGAGGCGAGCCCCTCGATCACGCGGCGGCCGGAGTAGAGCTTGTCGAACCCCTGCACCTTGTCCGACTTGTAATCCTGGGCGTTGATGCCGAGCGACTTGGCCTTCATCCGCAGGTTCGTGTCCTTCGACACGAGCACCACCTGCCGCGGCGCCTCCTCAGCCTGGAGCGCCAGCGTGGTCCGGAGGATGCGGTGATCGGGCGTGTCCTGCAGGAAGGCGTCGTCGAGCAGCGGGGCCGAGCTTCGCCCCAGCACCACGCGGATCGAGCCGAGGCCGTCGCCCAGCGGGCTGCCCTCGCGGGAGAGCACGTCGCCGGTCAGGGCATCGAGCCGGCGGAGAAACTCGCGGGCCTGGAAGTGGATGTCTTCGTTGCCGCGCTTGAACTGGTCGAGTTCCTCGAGCACCGTGATCGG
>JBBAVS010000157.1:0-7961 GCA_040397585.1 Pirellulales bacterium | reverse complement strand
GGTTGAAAACCTGCACCCACGTCGGACAGTCCGACACGGGCTACCCGCACCGCGGCAGCGCCCGGGCGATCCGCGCGAGCGATCGCTCGCGGCCGAGGATCGCCAGGCAGTCGTAGAGCCCCGGGCCCACCGTCTTGCCCGTCACCGCCACGCGGACGGCGTGGACGAGGTCACCCACCTTCACGCCCGCCGCCTCGACCACCTGCTTGAGCGCGGCTTCGAGGGCCGCCGGCTCGAAGGGCTCGGCCGTCTCGAGCGCCGTCGCGTAGGCCCGGAGCAACTCGCCGGCTCCGGGTTTCGCCAGCCGCTGCTGCACCGCTGCCTCGTCGAGCGGCGGCTCGTCCACGAGGAAGAAGTCGGCGTAGGCGAGGATGTCGCCCGCCACCTTGAGCCGATCGCCCGAGGCCTCGATCACCCTCCGCACCGTCTCCACCGCGGCGGGCGGCGGCGGATCGGCCACGAGCCTCGCCCGCACGAGAAACGGCAGCATCAGGGCGAGCTTCTCGTCGGTCGAGAGGGCTGCCATGTAGTGGTCCTGCACGGCCCAGAGCTTCTTGGGGTCGAAACTCGCCGGTGAGGAGTTGATCCGCTCGAGGGTGAAGTGCCTCACGAGCTCCTCCCGAGAGAAGAACTCCGTCTTGTCGTCATACGACCAGCCGAGCAGGGCGAGGTAGTTGTCGATCGCCCAGGGCAGGTAGCCGACCTCGCGGTAGAAGTCGACGATCACCGGGTTGAACGTGTCGGCCTCGGCCTCGAGCCCCACGCGGGCGGCGATCTTCTGGCCGTGGTCCATCACCTGCTTGAAGTCGGCGTTCTTGAGGTACTGGGCCAGCTTCCGCTTGGAGAGCTTCGTGCGGCTCCCCGGCTCGGCCACGAGCGGCAGGTGGGCATACGCCGGCAGCTGATAGCCCAGCGAGAGCGCGATGAAGGCCTGCCGCGGCGTGTTGGAGAGGTGCTCCTCGGCCCGAATCACGTGCGTGATCGCCAGATCGTGGTCGTCCACCACGCTCGCCAGATGGTAGAGACAGGAGCCGTCGGCCCGCTGGATCACGTGGTCCTGCTCCCGCTCCCAGGCAAACTCCACCCGGCCGCGAACGGCGTCGTCGATCACCAGCGCCCCCTCGCGGGGCATCTTCAGCCGCACCACGCTCGGCCGCCCCTCGGCCTCGAACCGCCGCGCCGTCTCGGCGTCGAAGGCGGCGAACCGCCGGCTGTAGAGAAACGCCTTCCCGGCCGCCTGGGCGGCCTTCCGCTCCTCGTCGAGCTCCTCAGGCCGGGCGAAGTCGCGATACGCATGGCCCGTCGCCAGCAGTCCCGCCGCGGCCGCCTGGTGGTTCGCCGCCCGCTGCGACTGATAGTAGGGAGCGTGCGGCCCGCCCACGCCCGGCCCCTCGTCCCAGTCGATGCCCAGCCACTTCAGGCCGTCGAGGATCGGCTCGAGCGCGTGCTCGATGTTCCGCTCGGCGTCGGTGTCGTCGATCCGGAGGATGAACTGCCCGCCGTGCTGCCGCGCGAACAGCCAGTTGAACAGCGCCGTGCGGACGCCGCCGATGTGGAGGTAGCCGGTGGGACTCGGGGCGAAGCGGGTGCGGACGGTCATGGCGGGGGCAACTCCGGGGACGCGGACGGGAGCGTTATACGGTTTCCACGCGATGCTCGCGCGTCATGGTGGCACCGCAGCCGGCCGGAGACATGCTCGGCGCCGGCGGCACTTGTGAGTTCAAGGCACCAACGGAATGTCGACGTCCGGCGTCCACAAGTGTCACCGGCTTCTGCGCGTGCCTCCCGCCGGCTGCTTCCCCGGAGACGGGAATCACCAGGCACCCAACAGGCGATGAGCTTGAACACGGTGAGCTCGGGGCTGCCCGTGCCCCGGGAGCCGGCGTATGTCGACAAGCGAAGCCGACCAAGCCGCCTGCGGCGTCTCGGTGCCCGTGGCGAAGCGCAGGCGACATCGAGCGAGCGCAGGGCAGGATGCCCGGAGCGAGTGTCCGGCGACGGGGCATGGGCAGCCCCGAGCGGCGCGGCCACCTCGCGCCCCGCAGGTTGAAAACCTGCGGCCACTTCATAACCAGAGGCCACTTGGCGACGGGCATGGGCAGCCCCGAGCGGCGCGGCCACCTCGCGCTCCGCAGGTTGAAAACCTGCGGCCACTTCATCACCTGCGGCCACTTTTCTCCATCTCACGCCGCCGCGTTCATCCGCGCCAGTTTTCGCAGCCGCTTCCGCTCGGCCTTCGAGAGATGCCGCTGCTCGTGCTCCGACCCGTCGGTGTATTCGGTCTCCCCGTCGTCGTCCATGGCGACCGCAGGCTCGTAGCCCGAGGAGTCGGTCTCGTCATCCTCGACCGGCTGCGGCGCGGGCTTCGCGGCCTCGGTCTTCGCCGGCTTCGTCAGCTTGGGCTTCACCGTGCCCCCCTGGCCGCGGACCTCGCGGATCACCGACCGCGCGGCGGCGAGCATCGCGGCGAACGCGAAGGCCGCGCCGAACGACCAGGCGGCGATCCCGGCCGCCACGATCGGCTCCCGGCCGGCGGCCAGGCATGTCGCCGCGGCCGACGCGGCCCAGGCCAGGAGCGTGAGCGTCATCCAGACCGACGTGGCCAGCCGCTCGTGGAGGGGCAGCACGGCCCAGAGGCTCACGGCACCGACGACGACCGACGCGATCGCCACCCACCAGCCGAAGCCCTCGGGCCCGAGCACGATGCCCGTCGCATCCGCGACCGCCGCCGCCACGAGGCGGCCGACCGGCACGGCACCCGTGCAGGCCGCGACCACGAGCACGAACGCCATCCATCCCCAGGCGCGGAACCGGCCCTTGAAATCGTCGCGGCGATGCCGCCGCATCAGCCGCACGATCAGGGCCACGCCAGCCGCCGCGAGAAGCAGCGTCTGCGCGAGCCAGGCGTGCAGCGATCCACTGCTCAGCGGATCGAACACGGCGCCGGCCGCCGCGACGGTTGTCGCGAACCGCCCGCCGCCGACGAATAGGTCGCGGCCGAAGAGCGGCCGGCTGCAGGCGGCCGCCACGGCGGCCGCGAGGGGCACGAGCACGGCGCTGATCGCCAGCGCCAGACCGCCCAGGCCTGTGGGGAGGAGCACGGCCGGACCGCGCTGCTTCTCCGGCAGCGCGTCGGGGTCATAGGCGGCACGAGACCGCGGCGAATCGGACGCGGGTGTTCCGGCCGGCCCGGCCGAACGCTTCCACGACAGGACCAGGCGGCGACGCTGGTCGCGCCGCTGGTTCGACGACAGGGACATGACGCTGCTCGAATCCGTTCGAGGACTGGACGGCACCGGCACTCCTTGCCGGTGGGGACGCACGGCGCCCCGGCGTGGGCCGCTGGCGACAGGCTGCGTCCGCCGCATCGACCCACGACCGGAACCTTCGACCGAATCGCTCGGGATCGTTCAGCCCAGGCTCCGCCGCCCCGAGAGAAGGCACGCCGGGAAGGTTCGGCACGGCCGGCGTGTCGGGCATGGCCCGCGCAATCGGCTCGATCCGCACGGTCACGCGCGAGGGCGGGATTTGCCGCCCCCGCACGGGTCGGCTACGATCCTGCCTCACGAGCCACTCTGGTCTTCATCCCCGTTTCTCGGAGCCCCCGCCATGGCCTACACGCTGCCCCCGCTGCCCTATGCCTTCGACGCGCTGGAGCCCTACATCGACGCCCGCACGATGGAGATCCACCACGACAAGCACCACGCCGCCTACGTGACCAACGTCAACAAGGCGCTCGAAGCGCACGCCGACCTCGCGGCCCTGCCGGTCGAGAAGCTGATCGCCGACCTCGAGAAGGTGCCCGAGGGGATCCGCACGGTCGTCCGCAACAACGGCGGCGGCCACGCCAACCACTCGCTCTTCTGGGAGACGCTCGCCAAGGGCAAGGGGGGCGAGCCGTCCGGGGCACTGGCCGAGGCCGTCCGCTCGGTGTTCGGCGACTTCGCCAAGTTCAAGGAGGAGTTCACGAAGGCGGCGATGGGCCGCTTCGGGAGCGGCTGGGCCTGGCTCTCGGCCGACAAGTCGGGCAAGCTGCTCATCGAGAGCACGGCCAATCAGGACAGCCCGATCATGCACGGCAACACGCCGCTGCTCGGCATCGACGTCTGGGAGCATGCGTATTACCTGCTCTACCAAAACCGCCGGGCCGACTACGTCGGCGCGTTTTACAACGTGATCGACTGGGACGCCGTCGGGAAGCGGTTCGCCACGGCGAAGAAGTAGCCTTCCGTCCCTCTTCTTTCGTCCCTCTTCTTCCGTCGCTCTTGGCAGGCAGCAGAGGGATTTCTCCGACCGGTCATCCGGACGGGGTTGACGCGTCTCCGGCCGGCATCCTATTCCCCCGTTTCCAGGGTGAAAGGATCCCGTCCGGAGACATTTCATGGTGACGGCGTCGTGGCAGCGAGTCGGTTTCGGACCGTCGGCCCGGGGGCTCTTCGTGCTCCTGGTCGCCGTCGCAGCGGTCGGCTGCAAATCGGGCAGCTCCTGGACGGCCAAACCCTCGTGGTGGACGTTCGGCGGCAGCGGCGATGATCCCGCCAAACTCGCCGCGGCTCCGCCCGCCGCGACCGATGTGACCAAGCCGTCGGCGGCCGCCAAGCCGTATCCCACCACCACCACGCCCGAGGGCTACGTGATGGAAAACGCCCAGCGGGCCGGCCAGGGGCAGGTCGCCGCGGCATCGACCCCAGCCCCGACCACGCCGGCCGCCGAACCGGCGGCGGTCACCTACGGCTCCAAGCCCGTGATGCCGACCGCGGCAGCACCGCCGCCGCAGGTCGCCTCGGCCCCAGCCGGCGCCGGCAACCTCTCCGGCATCGCTCCGCAGGTCGGTCCGTACGGAGCTCCCCCGGCCGCTGCGCCGCTCGAGCAGACGCTGCCTTCGGCGGCGGCCGCCGGTGCCTTCGGTGCTTCGGCCTCGGCCCTGCCGCCAGCCGGCTACGCGGCAGCGCCGCAGGTTCCTGCAGCCGATCCGGCCGGTGTCCGCGTGGCCGACGCGCGGGGTGCCGACAGTTGGGCTTCGCCGCCCGCCGCCCCGCCAGCAGCGACCGGCGACAGCCGCTATGGGGCCAGCACGGGGAGCCGGTTCTCCGGAGCCGCGGCCCCGCTGCCCCAGGCCGCACCCGCTCCGGCCTCCGCATTTCCGCCGATCACGCCGGCAGCGCCCGCCGCTCTGCCCGGTGCCGTGGATCCGCTGGCCACGCCCGCCGTGGGCCCGACCGCCGCGCCCTCATCGCTCGCGCCGCCCACGCCCACGCGGCGTCCCGATCCCGGCTACCGCCCGGGGGGCACGTCGAGCTACCGGCCGAGCCGCACGATCCTCGCCGGGGATTCGCCGCGGGAACCGGGGGCGATTCAGGCCGTCTCGTACGAGACGCCGGCGAACGAGGGTCCGTGACCTCAGGCCCGCCGTCGGCCGGTCACCAGCCCATCACCATGTTCGACTCGATCACCTTCCGGGCCCGATCGAGGTCGTCGCCGGTCTCGTGCATGTAGAGCCGGATCGCGTGCACTTTGTCGCCCGCGGCCTTGGCGAGACACTCGCGGGCGGTGCTGCAGGGGTTGGCACGGGAATCCTTGAGCCCCAGGGCCGACTTCGAGATCACCCACGAATCGCGGGGCCGGCGGGTGAGCCGCACGATCTTCTCGCCCGGATAGGCGTCGTGCACCACCGCCGAGGCGGCCTGCTCGTCCGCGGCCCACGAGATGATGATGTGGGCGTCGGTCTCGATCTCGAACAGCGGCATGGCAAGGTGCTCCTGAAGCCTGCACGCCGAGGGTACGGCACCGGCTTCCGGGCGTCAAACCGCGGGCAGGCCGACAACGCTGCGGCGGCATACAATCGCAGGGTCCCGACGGCGTCACGGCGGGACCGCATCCGATCGCGGCAGCACGACTGGCACGATGAAATACGACCGCCTGGGCTTTCCGATCCCGTCGGAGTTCACTCCGCCCGACGACCGTTCGTCATCCCGTCCGTCGCAGCCGTTCGTCCCTCTCGACCGCGGCCTGGAACCGCCGGCCGGCCGGCCGACCGCCGGCCGGGGCAAGCGGCTGTTGCTCCTCGGTCTGCTCGCCGCGGTGATCGTCCCGGGCGTGCTTGCTCCCGGCGTGATGCCGGCGATCGGCGACGCCGTCGTGCAGTGGTCGCTCGAGCAGGCGATCGCCCACGAGGGCCGCGGCGAGTTGCGCGCCGCCGCCCGCGACATCAGCCGCGCGATCGGCTGGGCCGGCCACGACGACGAGCGGCGCAGCCGGCTCCTCTGCTGGCGGGCGATGCTCCGGATCGAGAACCGCGATCCCCGCGGAGCCATGGCCGATGCCGATGCGGCGCTGGCGATCGCCCCCACGCTCACGCAGCCCCGTCGCGTGCGGGCGCTGGCCCGCGTGATGCTCAACGAGCCCGACGCGGCGCTCGCCGACGCCCAGACGGCGGTCGAGCTGGCCGGTCCCGCCGACCCCGAAGCGCTCAACCATCGCGCCTACATCCGGGCCCTGGTGGGCCGCGACCTCGATGCGGCGCTTGCCGACATCGATGCCGCGCTCGCGGAAGACGGCACCGGACCCGCGGAGTTCCTCGACACCAAGGGGTTCGTGCTGCACCTCCTCGGACGGCACCACGAGGCGGTGGACCTGCTCAACGTGGCGATCGACCTCGAACAGAAGGAACGCCGCGAGCTTGTCACGCTCACGGGGCACGCCGACCCCGACGAGCTCGCCTACCGCCTCCGGTCGCTCGACCACGGGCTGGCGGTGATGCTCCACCACCGCGGGATGGCCTGTCAGGCACTCGGCCTGGCAGGGCAGGCCCGGCAGGATTTCGAGACCGCCGAACGCAAGGGCTACGCACCCGAGAGGGGCATTTTCTGACCGCGGCGTGCAGCCGTCTGGCCGTGGCGGTCGCCGCCGCTATACTCGGGCTCGACGAGGTGGACACCCGATCCGGGTTCGCCGACACCGCGGTTCCGCGGCGTTCGGTCCCGACACGGGGGTGTAGCTCAGTTGGTTAGAGCGCCAGCCTGTCACGTTGGAGGCCGCGGGTTCGAGTCCCGTCACCCTCGCTCGTCCACCCGTCGTCCTGCATGATGCTGCCTGGCTCTGCCATCGTCACCGGCGCTGCCAGCGGCCTCGGCCGGGCCCTCGCCGATGCCCTGCTGGCCGACGGCTGGACCGTCGCCTGCGTCGATCTGCCCGAGCCGCTGGCCCGCCGAGCCGCGGAGGGGCCGCCCGGCAGTCGCGAACTGCGCATCGGCCTCGATGTTCGCGACGCCGCCGCCTGGGAGGCGCTCCATCGCCGTCTCCGCAGCGAGTGGTCCGATCTCGACCTGCTCGTCAACGCCGCCGGTGTCGGCGCCACCGGCGAGGTGGGCACGCTCCCCGCAGCCCAGTGGCGCCGGGTCGTCGACACCAACCTGATCGGCACGGCCCTGGGCTGCGAGACCTTCCTCCCCTGGCTGCGGGCCAATCGCCGCCGGCCGCACCTCGTGAACGTGGCCTCGATCGCGGCCGTGCTCGCGCCGGCGTCGATGGCCGCCTACTCGGCGAGCAAAGCGGGCGTGGTCGCGCTCTCGGAGGCGATCGCGGCGGAATGCCCGAGGCGGCGGCCCGGGGTGACGATCGTCTGCCCCGGCTTCTTCCGCTCGGGTCTGCTCGACACCTGGCACTTCACCTCCGGAGTGGAGCAGCGCGAGGCCGAGCGGCGGATGACGCTCACCTGGTGGACGAGCGACCGCGTCGCCCGCCGTGTGCTCCGCGCGGTCCACCGGAATCGCCGCTACGTGGTCGTGGGCCTGCAGGCCCGCTGGCTCTGGCGGCTGAAGCGGCTCGCCCCGCGGCTCACCACGGCCTTCGTGCGGCTCGTGTACCGGCGGCTGAAGTAGTCCGAAAGTGGGTGCAGGTTTTCAACCTGCACATGCCCTCCTCAGGCTGTGATTCCGCAGGTTGAAAACCTGCGGCCACTT
>JBBAVS010000156.1:0-8042 GCA_040397585.1 Pirellulales bacterium | reverse complement strand
TCGCTTCGGCATCCTGCCTCCGCTCGTCAGCAAACGCCGGCTCTCGGGCACGGGCGGCCCCTCGCTGCCCTTCTGCTCGGTCTCGGGCGTGTGGTGCGAATCGGATAGACTCGCGGCCATCTCAGCCGGAGCCGTGTCATGAATCGCCGCAGCGTTGCCGAAGTCGCCCAGACGCTCGATCACGCCGTGCTCAAGCCCGAGTTTTCCCGGGCCGACCTCGCCACGCATGCCGCGATGTGCGTGGCCCGGGGGGTGGGCTGCCTGTGCGTGCGGTCGTGCGACGTCGCCGCCGCGGTGGATCTCGTCGCCGGCAGCCCGGTGGTGGTCGCGAGTGTGATCGGGTTTCCGCATGGGGCCCAGCGGCCCGAGGTGAAGGCGCTCGAGGCGCGGCAGGCGATCGCCGCCGGGGCCCGCGAACTCGACATGGTGATGAACGTGGGCGCGCTCAAGTCGGGCGACGAACCGCTCGTCCGCGCCGACATCGCTGCGGTGGTGGCCGAGGCGAAGCCGAAAGACGTGCTCGTGAAGGTGATCCTCGAGACCTGCTATCTCGCCCCCGCCGAGATCGCCGCCGCCTGCCGGCTCGCGGAGTCGGCCGGCGCCGACTTCGTGAAGACCTCCACGGGATTCGGCGTGAAGGCGAGCGGCCCCACCGGCGCCACGTCCGAGGCGGTGCAGGTGATGCTCGACACCGTGGGCGGCCGCCTGCAGGTGAAGGCCTCCGGCGGAATTCGCACCTGGGACGATGCGGTTCGCTACCTCGACATGGGGTGCACCAGGATCGGCGTCGGCGATGCCGCGGCGATCCTCGACGGCGGCCCCGCGCAGGGCGACGCGGCCTACTGACAAGCTCGGCGCCGCCGCACCGCTCGGGGCTGCCCGTGCCCGTCGCCGGACGTTCGCCCGTCAGGAAGCCCAATCGCGTAAGCGATGGGGACCTGTGTGCCGCACCGCTCGGGGCTGCCCGTGCCCGTCGCCGGACACTCGCTGCGGGCATCCTGCCCTGCGCTCGCTCGATGCTTTCTCCGCTTCGCCATCGTGGCTTCGCGGAGAAAGCAACGCCGGCTCCCGGGCACGGGCAGCCCCTCGCTGCATCCACCCGGGCAGATGATTCTGGACCGAGGAGCAGCCGGCCGGAGGCACGCGCAGAAGCCGGTGACACTTGTGGACGCAGGGCGTCGACATTCCGCGAGCGCCTCGAACTCACAAGTGCCGCCGGCTTCGAGCATGTCACCGGCCGGCTGCGGCGCGTCACACAGACGTGACGCGGCGACTCGCGTCCCTACGACGCACCCGGTGATGGGCCGCCGGGATCGGCGCCCCTACAATGCGGGCACCCTGGAGGCCCACCCCATGAGCAGCCCGCGATTGCCCGCCACCCTTGCCGAACTGCAGGCCAGCGGCTGGAAAAGCCGCACGGTCAAGGACGAGGTGCGGGAGAACTTCACCCGGCTGCTGCGCGAAGGGGGGGAACTCTTTCCCGGGATCGTCGGCTACGACGACACGGTGATCCCCGAGATCAATATCGCCCTCCTCGCGGGGCACGACATGCTCTTCCTCGGCGAGAAGGGCCAGGCGAAGAGCCGCGT
Organism: Pirellulales bacterium; assembly: GCA_040397585.1. Lineage (GTDB taxonomy): Bacteria > Planctomycetota > Planctomycetia > Pirellulales > UBA1268 > QWPN01. The sequence goes on along the minus strand of JBBAVS010000156.1, from coordinate 6,453 downwards.
GATGCGGCTGCTCGTCCGCTTCCTCGACGAACACCTCCCCTACCTCGACGATCCCGCGATCCCGCTGCACGACGATCCCTACCGGCCGATCACCTCGGCTGGCAGGAGGCTCGTGGCCGCGCGGGAGCCTGCCGACGTGCCGATCGCCTGGTGGCCGCGGAGCGAGCGCTACGCCGAGCGGCTGGCGCCCGGCACGAAGTTCGCCGACATCATCGGCGAAATCGATCCGGCGAAGCTCGCCGGCGGCACCAGCATGTCGAGCGAGGAGGCCCTCCACCTCGGCCTGATCCCGCGGATGCACCGCGGGATCTTCGCCATGAACGAGCTGCCGGAGCTCGATGAACTCGTGCAGGTGGGGATGTTCAACATCCTCGAGGAGCGCGACGTGCAGATTCGTGGCTATCCCGTGAAGTTCGACATCGACGTGATGCTGCTCTTCTCGGCCAACCCCTCCACCTACAACCGCTCGGGCAAGGTGATCCCGCAGCTCAAGGACCGGATCGGGTCTGTGATCCACACCCACTACCCGCTGGACCGCGAGCTCGGCATCCAGGTGGCCGGGCAGGAAGCGGGCATCGACTTGGGCGGCGAGTGGCCGGTGGTCGTTCCCCACTTCATGAAGCAGGTGCTCGAGCAGGTGACCATCGCCGCCCGGAGGAGCAAGTTCATCGACCAGCAGTCGGGCGTGAGCGCGCGGTTCTCGATCGCCAACTACGAGACGCTCGTCGCCAGCGCCCGCCAGCGGGCGATCCGGCTCGGGGAGCGGCCTGCGGTGCCGCGGATCAGCGACCTCGGCCATCTCGCTGCGTCGAGCCTCGGCAAGCTGGAACTCGATCTCATGGGAAGCCACCAGATGACCGAGCGGCACGTGCTCGAGGCCGTCGTGGCAGAGGCCATCGCGACCGTGTTCGAGGAGTATGTGGAGGAGCACGGCCTCGAGGAGATCACCGCCGCGTTCCGCCAGGGGGCGAAGATCGAGGTGGGCGACATGGTGCCGAGCGCCGCCTACGAGGCGATCGTGGCCGACGTTCCGGCCATCTGGGAGAAGGCCTTCGAGGTCAACGCCGCGCGGGATCCGGCCGTGCGGGCGAGCTGCATCGAGTTCATCCTGGCGGGGCTCTACGCCACCGAGCGGATCAGCCGCCTCCAGGCGCACGGCCGCACCGTCTACGACACGGGAGGGTTTCGCTAGTGCCCACGCGCGACACGCTCGGCGGCATCGTTCACACGTACCAGCGGTACGACCCGGCCCGGATTCCGCCGCCGCGGCCGCCGGCGATCGATCTCGTCACTCCCGCGATGGAACACCTCCTCGAGTTCGGCGATGGTTCTGAACTGACCGAAGAGCAGCTTGCGGACGCGATCGTGCTCTCCCCCGAGCAGATTCGCGGCCTCGGTCCTTCGCTCGAATCGATCCGACGACGGCTCGAGGAGGCGCGGCGGAAGATTCTCGAAACCTACGAGACCGACGCGGCGCGGAAGCGGGCGCGGCAGCGGTTTCGCGGCCTCGCCCAGCGGGCGCAGCCGCCGGCGCGGCATCGCGACGGCTTGGCCAAGGCGGTCCGCGAGGAGCAGATCCGGCAGCTGGAGCGGCTCTGGTACTCCCAGGACGACGATCAGTCGCCGTTCGCCGGGCAGCTCGCGGGGCTGATCGATGCCCTGGGCGAGGTCTACGAGGTCGACGAACTGGCCGCCGGGTGGACGTTCACCGGACGCGAGAAGCTCACGGTGGCGGAGGCGCTGGAGACCAAGGCCCGGCTCGAGCAGATCGAGGAGCTGCTGCGGCAGATCGAGGAGGCGCACAAGAACGCCAAGGTGGCGCTGATCGACATGGACGCGCTGAGCGAGTATCTCGAGCCGGGAGAAGGCGACGAACTCAACCTTCTGCGGCGGCAGATTCAGGAGGCGGTCGAGCGGCTGGCGGCCGAGCAGGGCCTGCAGAAGACCGGCCGCGGCTACGAGCTCACGCCCCAGGCCCTGCGAATCTTCCAGGGCAAGCTTCTGGAGAAGATCTTTGCCGACCTCGATCCCTCGCGGACCGGTCGCCACCAGGGAGACGTGAAGGGCGAGGGGGCGGTCGAGACGGTGCCCACGCGGCCCTACGAGTTCGGCGATGCGGTGGCCCACATGGACATCCCCGGCTCCCTCGTCAACGCGATGCTGCGTCAGGCTGCCGAGGGGGGCGGCGGGCGGCAGCCGCTGCGGCTCGACTCCCGCGACATCGAGGTTCACAAGACCCGCAACACGCCCAAGTGCGCGACCACCGTGGTGATGGACATGAGCGGCTCGATGCGCTACGGCGGGCTGCACGTGAGCGTGAAGCGGATGGCGCTGGCGCTCCAGGGGCTGGTGCTCCGGGAGTATCCGGGCGACTACGTGCAGTTCATCGAGATGGCCTCGTTCGCCAAGCCGCGGTCCCCGGGCGAGATCGTCTCGCTGATGCCCAAGCACGTGACCGTGTTCGACGCCGTGGTGCGGCTCCGGGCCGACATGGCCGATCCGGCGATTTCGGAGGCCGACGTGCCCCCGCACTTCACCAACGTCCAGCACGCGCTGGCGCTCTCGCGGCAGTATCTCGTGCGGCAGGACACGCCCAACAAGCAGGTGATCCTGATCACCGACGGGCTGCCGACCGCGCACTTCGAGGGGAGCCAACTCTACCTGCTCTACCCGCCCCACCGGCGGACCGAGGAGGCCACGATGCGGGAGGCGGAGCTCTGCCGTCGCGAGGGGATCACGGTCAACGTGTTCCTCCTCTCGGGCTGGTCGCAGTCGCGCGAGGACATCCAGTTCGCCTACCGGCTCGCGGAAGCGGCTCGCGGCAGGGTATTCTTCACCGCGGGCAAGGAACTGGAGCGGTTCGTCGTCTGGGACTACCGGGCCCGCAGGCGGTCCATTATCGGTTGAGACGACTCAGCCACGTCTCCCACTCCCGTCCACCTTGGCCGCGGACGTCGTTCTCCCTCGGCGCTCCCGCGCGAGCATGACGAACGAGCCCACGGTGGCCACGGTCGCGAGGGTCACGAGCGTCCAGAGAGGCACGATTCGCGCCGGCGCGACTTCGCCGCGGTCCCGGGCCGATTCCGCCAGGTCGATCGCCGGCAGCCCGGCCGCCCGCCGCTGCCGCTCCGTGGCGGCCTGCTGCCTCCCGAGGTAACGGCCCTCCACCTGCCGCTGGCGGATGTCGAACTTCTCCCGGATCGCCGCCAGGCCCGTCAGGGCCAGCAGCGAGAACATGCCGGCCCAAAACCAGCCACTGTCGGTCACGGGAGGGATGGCCTGCCGACCCACGGGAATCACCGGATCCTTTCGAGACACGGCCCAAACGGCACCGTTTCAGCCCAGTGTAGACCCGCCGGCCAGGCCAGCCGATAAACTTTTCGCACGGGTGGTTGTCGAAAATCCAGGCCCGCATAAAAATAAGCGTAATGAGCAACGTCGTCAGTGACTTTCGGGATTCGGACGCAGCGGTCGTGGATCTGCTCCGCGGCGATACGTCGCTTGGCATCAGCGATCTGGCGGAGCGTCTCGGCGTGACGGCCACGGCCGTCCGGCAGCGGCTCGATCGGCTGATGCGGACAGGCTTGGTCGAGCGGACGACCGTCGCCAAGCCGCGGGGCCGCCCGTCCCATGCCTACAGCCTCACGGCCTCCGGACGGCGGTTGGGGGGCGACAACTTCCGCGATCTGGCCATGGTGCTCTGGAAAGAGGTCCGATCCGTGACGGACGACGGCCTCCGCCGCGGTCTGCTCAATCGCATCGCCGGAGCCCTCGCGGATGTCTACCGGCACCGCGTGACGGGCTCCACCGCGGCGGAGCGGCTCGCCGACGTGGCGGCCGTGTTTGCCGACCGCGACATCGCCTGCACGGTCGAGAAGGCCGCCCTGCCCGTTTTGACCAGCTATTCCTGCCCGTATCCCGACCTCGCGGAGCAGGATCGGGCGATCTGCGCCGCGGAGCGGCTCATGATCCAGGATCTCGTCGGTACCGCCGTCCAACTCTCGGAGTGCCGCCTGGATGGCGCTTCCTGCTGCCGCTTCACGGCGGCGGAGGTCCCCGGGGGTGATCCGTCGGCGGGGCTTGAAAGTATGCCGCTGGCACCATCGAATGCCGGTCGAGTTTCCGTCCAGCCGCCCGCCCCGGAGAGCCTCCCATGACCGTGCCTGCCGCTGATACGAGCCTGAACAAGCCGTGGATCGAGGGCCGCTTCGAGGAGAACCTCGTCCTCACCACGGTCGAGCAGGCGATCAACTGGGCCCGCCAGTCGAGCATCTGGCCGATGACGTTCGGCCTGGCGTGCTGCGCGATCGAGATGATGGCCGCCGGTGCCAGCCGCTACGACATGGACCGCTTCGGCGCCGGTGCCTTCCGGGCCACCCCGCGGCAGGCCGACCTGATGATCGTGGCCGGCACGGTCACCTACAAGATGGCCAGCCGCGTGCGGCGGCTCTACAACCTGATGCCCGATCCGAAGTACGTGATCGCGATGGGCGCCTGCACCACCGGCGGAGGCCCGTACTTCAAGTGGGGCTATCACGTCGTCAAGGGCGTGGATCTCGTCGTCCCGGTCGATGTCTACGTGCCGGGCTGCCCGCCCCGTCCCGAGAGCCTGCTCGAGGGGCTGATGCGCATCCAAGACAAGATCCTCGGCCAGCGGATTGCCAGGCAGAAGGGCGGTCTCGACAAGGTCGCCGATGAGCTGCCGGTGCCGCACCACTCCGGCTACGTCTCCTCGGCGGTGGCCATGGATGATCTCGTGTTCAATCACCAGAAGGTCCAGCCCTGACCTGCGACACCGTCGTCGGTCGTCGCCCGTGCCCTCCCCACTCCTTCCCTCTGCCCCACACGCCGCCTGCCATGCCTGCTGCTGAACAACTCGTCATCAAGGGTCTCCATGTGTCCGTCGAGGGTCAGGAGATCCTCAAGGGGGTCGAACTGACGATCGGCCGCGGCGAAGTGCACGCCCTGATGGGGCCGAACGGCTCGGGCAAGAGCACCCTCGGCTACGCGATCATGGGGCATCCGTCCTACGACGTGACGGCTGGGTCGATCGAGCTCGTGGAGCCGAACGGGACGCGGCACGACGTGCTCGCGATGGAGCCCGACCAGCGGGCCCGCGCCGGCCTGTTTCTCGCGTTCCAGCGGCCGATGTCGATTCCGGGCGTCCGGCTCGCCGACTTCATCCGGCACGCCATGACCAACGTCCGCAATCCCGACCGCAAGGAGGGGCAGGAGCTGATCCCGATGCGGGAGTTCCGCAACGAGCTCAAGGCCAAGATGGCTGAGCTCTCGATGGACACCGAGTTCGCCCGCCGCTACGTCAACGATGGCTTTTCCGGCGGCGAGATGAAGCGGGCCGAGATCCTCCAGCTCGCCATGCTGCGGCCGAAGTTCGCGGTCCTCGACGAGACCGACAGCGGGCTCGACGCCGACGCCGTGCGGCTCGCCAGCGAGAGCATCGCCCGCATCGGCGGTGCCGAGATGGGGATCCTGATCATCACCCACCACGAGCAGCTGCTCGAGCACAACGTCCCCCTCCGGACGCACGTGATGCTCGGCGGCCGGATCGTGGAATCGGGCGGGCCCGAGCTCGCCCAGGAACTCCACAAGCGTGGCTACGAGCGGATTCGGGCCGCCTACCCGGAGGCTGCGGCCGCCGAGAAGGCGATGGAGGAGTCGGCCAAGGCGGCCGCGGTCTGACGCGATTCGAACACGAAGGAACACCACCATGGCCACCGGACTCGACGAATCCACGACCCTCGCCGACGGCAAGCCCGAGATCGGCGAGATCAACAAATACGACTTCCGCACCGACTCCCCGGCCGTGTTCAAGGCCCGGAAGGGCGTTGACGCGGAGATCGTCGCGCAGATCTCCGACATGAAGAAGGAGCCCGCCTGGATGCGGGACTTCCGGCTGAAGTCGCTGGAGATCTTCGAATCCAAGCCGATGCCCAACTGGGGCGGCCATATCGGCGTCGATTTCCAGGACATCTTCTACTACCTCAAGCCCGCGGAGCATCAGGGCAAGACGTGGGAGGAGGTGCCCGACGCCATCAAGAAGACGTTCGACCGCCTGGGGATCCCGGAGGCCGAGCGGAAGTTCCTCGCCGGCGTGAAGGCCCAGTTCGAGAGCGAGGTGGTCTACGGCTCCCTCCAGGAGGATCTCGCCAAGAAGGGCGTGATCTTCACCGACACCGACACGGCCGTCCGCGAGCATTCCGACCTGCTTCGGCAGTACTTCGGCACGATCATCCCGCCCACCGACAACAAGTTCGCGGCGCTCAACTCGGCGGTCTGGTCGGGGGGCTCGTTCATCTACGTGCCCAAGGGCGTGAAGATCGAGTTCCCGCTCCAGGCCTACTTCCGGATCAACGCCGAGAGCATGGGGCAGTTCGAGCGGACGCTGATCATCGTCGACGAGGGCGCCCAGGTGCACTACGTCGAGGGCTGCAC
>JBBAVS010000155.1:0-8087 GCA_040397585.1 Pirellulales bacterium | reverse complement strand
GCGGGCTCACGCGACCAGACAACACGACCGCCAGGCCGGCGGCGGCCCACGCGGCGAGCGTGATCCAGACCGCTCGCGCAAACGTGGGAGAATGATACGTGAACTCGAGCACATGTCGACCGGCCGGCAGATAACAGGCACGGTGGATCCGGTTCGCCCGCAGCACGGGGATCGCCGCAGACTCGCCACCCGCCGTCGTCACCGAGCACGTCCAGTCGCGGTGGAAGGCATCGGCCAGGACGACGTAGCCTGGCCGATCGAGCACCGCCTCCACCACCGCTCGCTGCGGCTCGTCCACCACGATCCGGCACGACTCGGGCTGCGACGTCGCCGGGTCAGGCGGCGGCAGCACGGTCGGCGGCGGCACGGGGCCGGCGGCCGGCTGCTCGATCACCACGCGGCTGCGAAGATCGGGATACCGGGCGCTTGGAAACCCGATCGCATCGATCTGCGCTTTCCAGCGGAGCCAGTCGCGTTTCGTGACGGCCGGCTCTATCACCGCGTCGTGAACGATCCGCACTCGCGGCAGCGCGCTCTCGTTGCGGGCCACGATCACGGCGGGCCGTTCGCCGGGTGCCTCCGGCATCGGCACCTCCACCACCGGCAGCCGCGGCCCGAGCGGCACGCGACCGAGATCCTCCCCTTGGAGTTGCGCAGGCGACCAATCGCGGAGAAACCGGTCGGCATCCGCCGGCGGCAGTCCTTCCGCGGGGATGATGAAAAAGTCAACCGCCGCGAGATCGAACACCCGCCTTGGCAGGGCGACATGGCCCTGTTCGGTGGAAGGTGCCGAGAGCGCCGCGACATCGTCATACATTGCAGTGCCGATCTCGCCGAACTTCTCGCAGCCGTGCAACCACGGAACATTACTCCGCAGCGTGACACCCGTGTATCGCACGAACCGGTCGATGTCCCGCGTGTCGGCTCGGCGCATCCCTGCCCCAAGCGCGACGACCCGCATCCGCGGTGAGGCGGCCGCCATCTCCGGTCGGCGATCCTGCTCGAGCGCCTCGAGGTAGCCGCTGCTTTCCACGAGGTGGCCAAACCGGCCCACGAGCACCTCCCGCCTGGCGGCGACCGCCAGATCCACCGCCGTAATCACGGCTAGGAGTGCGGCACCGGCTCGGAGCGAGAGGCTGCCGCTGACAGGGCTGCAGCATGCCCAGAGGGTCCACCAGAGGCAGGCCGCGGCCACGCAGGCATGCAGGCCGCCGCTGAAGACATCCCAGAACACTGCCGTAGATCGCGTCGCATCGCTCCCGGCCGGCAGCACCGCTCCGGGCCCGGCCAGCATGGCCGCAACGGCCATCCCGCCGACTCCCGCCGCACAGATGCCGCCGATCGCCGCGACCGCACGGCGCAGCCGCTCACGCCAGACGGACTCGTCGAGCCGGTTGACGACCAGGGCGGCGAGGCACGCCCAGGCGAGCGCGAACACGGTCATCCATTTTGCGGGGTAACGAAACGCGGCATAGCCGGGAGCCGCCACCGAAAGCAGCCAGTAGAGTCCCCCGACCTCATCGCCGGCGCGATAGCCGATCGCCCGCCAGTCGCCGGCAAGAAGATTCCCCGCCGTGCGGACCAGGCCGACAAGCCCGAGCCCTCCGCATGCGGCCGCCAGCGACAGCCCCAGCACGAGCAGCCAAAACCTGGCCCACGGCACCCCGCGGCCCCGCCGCACGGCAAGCACCACGACGGCGGCCGCCGGCAGCAGGCCGGCGTAGAGCGAGTTTGCCCAGGCCGCCGCCGTGTCGAGGCCGATCATCATCGCCCACCGGGCATACGGCATGCCGCTGGCATCGGGCCAGAAACATTCCGCGAGCCGCCAGGGCACGATCGAAAACGCGTAGGTGTCGGCGTAGTGCTCGGCCGCCATCCCCGGCCGGCCAATCAGGATCTCGTACCACGTGGCGAGCGCCCGCGTCTCGGCCGGCAGTGAAAAATACCGGGGTAGATCCCAGAGCGAGTGGGGGGCGATATCCATCGCCCGCGACGACTCGCGGGTGAACTCTGCCGCGATCGCCACCTGCACGAACGCGAGCAGCCCTCCCGCCAGCCCGGCAGCTCCCAGCAGCATACCGCCGTTCCAGCGGAATGGCCGACCGGCCAGCCACCGCAGCCCGAGCACGAGCCCGGCGTGGTAGGCCGTCTGCGGCTCCCCGCACAACACGCACATGGCCAGCGACGCGGCGAGCAGGATGAAATGGCGGACGTGCGGCGCGTCGAGCAGCCGCCAGCCCCCGACGAGTGCCCAGGCGAGCCACGCCGGCCCCATCCCGTAGGCCGGGTTGTAGACCTGCAGAAACACGCTGCCGCCGAAGGCGTAGGTCAGCCCCGCGATGCTGGCCGCCGGCACTGAGCAGCCCATGCAGCGGGCGAGCTGGAATGCCCCGGCGGCGGCGATGATCAGGTGGGCCACGAGCAGCACGTTGAGCGACAGCCCGTCGGGCAGGCAGAAGATCGCGAGCAACTCCGGCGGATAAAATCCGCCGCTGTTGCCAAGCGCAGCCAACGGCTGCCCGTTGTTCAAGAGCGGGTTCCAGAGCGGCGCTCGTCCCGCCAGCCAGTCTTCGCGCACCAGCCGCAAGAGCGGCGGCGTGTAGTGCAGCGAATCGCGATACGCAAACAGGGCGTCGGGATGAAAGGCGTCGAAGAGCGACAGGGCGACCGCGGCCGCCAGCAACGCCGTCGGCAACCAGCGCCATGTTGCCAGCGTCTCGAGGCTACGGTGCCAGGCAGAGTCGCGTGCGCCGTTCATGACGTGGCCCGCCTCACAAGGGGACCGGCGACCACGCCCGCCGCCACGATCCAGGCCGCAAGCGTCACCGGCCACGTCAAGGCGAACGTTCGCGAATGATGCCGAAACTCGAGCACGTGCCGCCCGGCCGGCAGGCTCACCGCCCGATGGATCCGGTTGGCCCGGCGGATCGGCTCGGCCTGGGGTGGCCCGCCGTCGGTTGACACGGTGACGTGCCAATCGGGATGCCAGCTGTCGGCGAGCACGACGAGGCCGGGCGACACGAGATCGGCTTCCAGCACCACGCGGTTGGCCGCGTCGCTCACGAGCCGGCAGGCATCGGCGGTCGGGATCGTCCGCGAGTGTCCCTCGGGAAACAGTTCCCTGGCCGTCGCCCCCTCGACCAACACGCCGTGAAACAGGTCGGGCACCGCCGGATTCGGAAACGCGATCCGTTTCAAAAAATCGATCCACGGCCCCCAGTCGCGCTTGCTCACGGCGGGCACGGCCGCTGCCTGCCGCACGATCCGCACCCGCGGCAGCGCGGAGAGATTGCGGACCACGACCATGAGCGGCGGGTCCCCCTTGGGATCGCGGGCAGTGTTCACGATCGGCAGAGGCTCGCCGCGGGGCGCCGGCCCGAAAAACCCGCCGGCTTTCTGCTCAGCGGACCAGTCTTCGAGGAGCGCCGCCGACGCGCGGAGTTCCGGCTCGCCGGCCCCGACGGCGAAGTATTCCACACTGCAAAGATCGAACGTCCGCCGCGGCATGATCTCGGCCGCTCCTGCCCGCAGCGGGCAGATCAGCGTTTCGATATCCTGCGGCATCGCGGTGCTCCGCTCGCCGATCTTTTCGCAGCCGCGTAGCCACGGGCCGTGGCCGACGAGCGACTCGCCGATCTCCCGCACGTATCGCGTGAGGTCGAGCGGGTCGATCAGCAACGACTTTGGATCGACGACGGCGATCCGCATCCGGGGCGCCACGTCGGCCAGATCGGGAGCCCGCTCCTTGGCGAGTGCTTCGAGCGTGCTGCTGCCGCCCAGCAGCGTGTCGAGCCGTTCGACGAGCAGTTCTCGGCGACCTGCCAGCGCGAGATCGGCGGAGAGAATGAGCACCAGCAGCGCGGGCACGGATCCGGCGACCCTGCCCGTGGTGAACACACCCTCGCGAAGCAGCATCGCCGTTGCGACCGCGAACGCCACCGCATGTGCGCCGCCTCTCATCACGGCGCCAAAGACCGACAGACGGCGGGCCTCGAGCGAGCCGCCGGGGAGCACGTTCGCCGCGCCTTGCATGACGGCCGCCACCGCGAGCCCGACCGCTACGACCGCGACGACCCCCGCAACTCCCATTGCGATCGCCCGAGCCCGAGCCCGCACCCGCACGTCGCCGAGGCTGTCGAAGCCCATGGCAGCCAGCTGACCAAGCGCAAGCGCGAACACCGTCATCCATTTCGCGGGATATCGAAATCCCGCATAGCCGGGCAGGCCGATCGACAGCGCCCAGTAGAGCCCCCCCACCTCGTCGCCGTGGGAATAACCAAGCGTGCCGAGCTCGCCCGTCAGGATCGCAGCCGCATTCCGCACGATCCCCACGAGCCCGAGCCCCCCCATGCTGGCCACGACCGCGAGCGCGGCCGCCAGCCCCCAGGCTTTGCGAACTGGCCAGCGGGCTGCGGGCGCGAGCCATGCCGCCGCGGCGAGGGCGAGCGGCACGATGCCGGAGTAGAGCGAGTTGGCCCAGACTTCTCCATTATCAAGGCGGAGATTCGCCGCCCATCTGCCGGCGATCGTCCCCAGGGCATCGGGCCAGATGAACTCGACGAGCCGCAGGGGATGCAGTGCGAAGGCGTAGATCGCTCCGTAATGCCCGGCCGCCGCCCGCGGCCGGCCGATGAAGATGTCGTACCAGGCCGCGCGGTCGCCGATCTCAGCGCGGTGGGCGAAATACGAAGGAAGCTCCCAGATTGAATACGGGGCCAAGTCCATCGACCGCTGCGTGTCGCGGGTGAACTCGGCCGCAAGGGCCACCTGCACGAGCGCGAGGAGCCCGCCCGCGAAGCCAGCCGCGGCCAGCAGCCCAAAGCCCTTCCACGATCTCCCGGGGAGCACGAGCCAGAAGAGCCCGAGCACGAGCCCGGCATGGTAGGCCGCCTGTGGATCGCCGCAGAAGACGCTCATGGCTAGTGCTGCCGCGAGCAGCACGAAGTCACGGGTTCCGCCCCTGGCCTGCAAGAGCCGCAGGCCCGCGTAGACAGCCCACGCGAGCCACGCGGCGCCCGCCGCATAGATCGGGTTATAAACCTGCAGGAGCACGCTCCCGCCAAACGCATACGCGAGCCCCGCGACCGTCGCCGCCGACCGCGAGCCGCCCTGATCACGCGCGAGGAAATACGCCCCGGTCGCGGCGAGCGCGAGATGGAGGATGCAATACACATTGAGCGACGTGCCGTCGGGCAGGAGCATCGTGAGGAGAATCTGCGGCGGATAAAACGCGCCCGCGCTCCCCATCCCGGCGAGCGGCTGCCCGCAGTTGGCGAGCGGATTCCAGAGCGGCACGCGGCCGGCGAGCCACTCGTCGGCGACGAGTCGATAGAGCGGCGGATAAAAATGCAGCGAGTCGCGAAAGGCGAACACGAGCCCCGGGCCGACCGAGCCGGCAAACAGCACCGCGACCGTGGCGAGGAGCACGATCGGAAACAACCATGGGCGGGTGGTGGAGGATGCGGCCATGCTGTCGCGCGGAAGAAGCGGGAGGGCGAGTACGATACGTCAGACGTCCCATTCCAACCCTGATGCCCGCCGACTGCAATGCCCGGCACCCTCACTGTGAGAATCCGATGAGCACGGGCCGTGACAATAAAGGCTGGCCAAGCACGTCCGTCGCCTGCGGGCTGATCGTCGTTGCGGTCGCGGCCGCGTATTCCAACAGCCTCGAATACCCATTTCTCTTCGACGGCATTCCGCTCGCCGAGGGTCTGCGGACGCTGTCGCTCGCCGACCCCGCCGGCTGGTTCCTGCCGCGGCCGCGGACCTTCGGCTTCTTGACGTTCGAATTCCAAAACACGCTCCACGGCATGTGGCTGCCGGGGTTTCACGTCGTCAACATCGCGATCCATGCGGCGGCCGCCTGTCTGCTCTTCCTGATCACGCGCGGCGTGACGACGCCCCGGCTGGGGCCGCAGCGGGCGGCAGTGGCGGCCCTGTTCACCGCCCTGCTCTGGAGCCTGCATCCGCTGCAGACGCACTCCGTCACCTACCTCTACCAGCGGTTCGAGTCGCTGATGGGGCTCTTGTTTCTCGGCGGCTTGTATTGCCTGTGGCGGGCGGCGGCGAGCGGCGGATCGCGGCTCGCACCCTGGCAGTGGCTGGCTGCGTCGTATGCCTGCGTGCTGCTCTCGATCGCGACGAAGGAAGTCGGCATCACGGCATTGCCCGTGTTTCTGCTCTTCGACCGGGCGTTTCTCGCCCGGTCGTGGCGGGAGGTGTTTTCGCGGCGCGGCTGGTATTACGGAGCGCTCCTGGCGATCGTCGGGGCCGGCGTGGGCTACGTCCTGCTCAATCGCGGCCACTACCTCGCGGGCGGACTGCTCTGTGCCCAGCGGGTGAGCACCTGGCAATACCTTCGCACGCAGCCCGAAGTGATCGGCCACTATCTGGCTCAGGCGATCTGGCCGAGCCGGCTCTGCATCGATCCCTCCTGGCCCGTGCAGGACGACCCGCCGCGGCTCGCCATCGCCTGGGGGCTCGTGGCCGCGGCGACCGCCGGCTCGGCCTGGCTGTGGCGGCGCAATCCGCAACTCGGCTTCCTGCCGCTGGCCTTCGCGCTCGTGCTCGCTCCCACGTCGAGCTTCGCCCCGACGATCGATCTGGCCTTCGAGCACCGCATCTATCTTTCGCTCGCGTGCGTCGCGGCTGCGATTGCCGTGGGCACCGTGCAGTCTTTCTCCGATCTCCGCCTGTCGATGGCGGTTCTCGGCACTGTGGCTCTCGCCCTCGCCAACGCGACGCACCAGCGCAACACGGTTCACACCTCGCCGCTTTCACTCTGGGCCGACGCGGCCATCAAGGCACCGCACAGCACGAAGGCATGGGCAAATCTCGGCACGGCGCTCGAGGAGGCGGGAGACCGCGAGGCGGCGGCACGGGCCTATGGCGAAATCGTCTCGCTCTATCGGGGTGCCGCGGGCTTCGAGCCGCATCCGCTCGCGGATATCGCCCGTCGCGTGCCGCGGACGATCGAGTATGTGTGGTATGGCTACGCTCGGCTGGCAAACTTCGTACTCGATTCTGGTGACGCCACCGCGGCCCGGCGGCTGTACGCGGAAATCACCCGCCTTCCGTCGCTCCCGCAGGGGTGTCTCGACCACCCCCAGATCAAGGCCCTCCGCGAGCGGCTCGACTCGACGCATTGATTCGTAACGGGCCGATGGGAGACTCGTTGGTGCGAGCCATTCCCCACCATTGCTCCTCGGCCATGCCCGCCGCTCAATGACCGACCACCAGCCCCTCCTCGCGCTCCTCCGCCGCCTCTGGGCGCATCTGCCGGCCAAGCGGCGCTTCCAGCTCGTGGCGGTGTTCGGCTCAATGCTGGCCAGCGGCTTTGCCGAGATCGTGAGTCTCGCGGCCGTCGTTCCATTTCTGACGGTGCTCGCCGACCCCGGGCGGCTCTGGAGCCAGCCCTGGGTGCGGAGCTTCGCCGAATCCCGCGGCCTCACCGAGCCCGGTCAACTGCTCCTGCCCGCGACGCTTCTCTTCGCGGCCGCGGCGATCGCCTCGGGCGCGATCCGCCTCGTGAACCTCTGGCTCTCCGGCCGCGTGGCCGCGGGCACCGGCAGCGATCTCTCGCAGGAGGCCTACCGCCGCACGCTCTTCCAGCCCTACTCGGTGCATGTGGCCCGCAACTCCGCTACGATCACGACGGCCGTGATTTCGCACGTCGATGGCCTGATCTACGGCGTGCTCAATCCGCTGCTTTTGATCGCGGTCAACGTCGCCGTGATCGCCGCGATCGCACTCGGCCTCGTGCTCATCGACCCCTGGGTGGCGTTTCTCACGGTGCTCGCCTTCGGCGGCGCGTATCTTGCGATCTCGGCGGCCACGAAGGCCTCGCTCGCCGCCAACAGCCGCGAACAGGCCGCAAGCAACAAGGCCCTCGTGCAGAATGTGCAGGAGGGCCTCGGCGCGATCCGCGACGTGCTCCTTGACCATTCGCAGCCCTACTATCTGGCCCGCTATCGCAACGCCGACTGGGCGATCCGGCAACTGCGGGCCCGGGCCGAACTGCTCGGCGGGTTTCCGCGGTTTGTGATCGAGGCTGCGGGCATGGCGGGCGTGGCGGCGCTGGCCTA
>JBBAVS010000154.1:0-8129 GCA_040397585.1 Pirellulales bacterium | reverse complement strand
CCTCCACCTCCTGCTCCACCTGCTCGTGGGTGCAGAAGATGTGGGCATCGTCCTGGGTGAAGCCCCGCACCCGGGTCATGCCGCCCAGTTCGCCCGACTGCTCGTAGCGGTACACCGTGCCGAACTCGGCCAGCCGCAGGGGGAGGTCCTTGTAGCTGTGGGGCCGCGCCTTGTAGATCATCGTGTGGTGCGGGCAGTTCATCGGCTTGAGCAGGTATTGCTCGTCGTCGCTCATCACGATCGGCTTGAACTGGCTGTCGGCGTAGTAGGGGTAGTGCCCCGAGATCTTGTAGAGATCGACCTTGCCGATGTGGGGCGTGTAGACCGGCTGGTAGCCCCGGGCCGCGAGCTCCTCGCGGACGAAGGCCTCGAGCGTGCCCCGCAGGACGGCCCCCTTCGGCATCCAGAGCACGAGCCCCGATCCGACGAGCGGGCTGGTGGTGAACAGATCGAGCTGCTTGCCCAGCACCCGGTGATCGCGTCGGCGTGCTTCTTCCAGCGCCGCCAGATGGGCGTCGAGGTCGGCCTGGGAAAACCACGCGGTGCCGTAGAGCCGCTGGAGCTGGGCGTTGTTCGCGTCGCCCTTCCAATACGCCCCGGCGATGTTCGTGAGCTTGAAGGCCCCGATGCAGCCGGGACTCGGCACGTGGGGCCCGCGGCAGAGATCGACGAACTCTCCCTGCCGGTAGAAAGAGAGCGAGGGATGGGCGGCGAGGCCGGTTTCGATGTGCTCGGCCTTGAGGGGCTGATTGAGGCCGCGGATGATCTCCGCCGCCTTCTCCCGCGGCACCTCGACCCGCTCGAAGGCCTCGTCGGCCTCGATGATCCGCTTCATCTCGGCCTCGATGGCCGGCAGATCCTCGTCGGTGATCGGGCGGGAGGCCCGCATGTCGTAGTAAAAGCCCTCGCCCACCGTGGGGCCGAAGGCGAGTTCCACCCCCTCGAAGAGCCGCATCACGGCCCGGGCCATGATGTGGGCCGCGGAATGCCGCATGACGGGGAGCGCCCGGGCATCGCCGGCGTAGAGGGGCTCGAGATCGACCGTGCCGTCCGCCGGCAACGGGGCATCGAGCCCGACGGTCGCGCCGTCGAGCACCGCCGCGATCGGACGGCCGCGGCCCTTGGGGCCGGTTGTGCCGGTCGATCCAGCGCCGAGGACGTCGGCGACGCGGGCGGAAGACTCACACGGGCGGACGGTGCCGTCGGGGAGGCGAACGTTGAGCATGGTGCAGAAGGCCGCTGCAAGAAGGTTTTTCGGGCAAAACGGGAGCGTATCCGCCCCGTCGAGCGGGCGACAAGCGGAGAAGGTGGTTTCCCGCCGCTCGCCCTTTGTCGCTTGACTCGCCCCAGTTTGGGCGCGAGACTTCTATCGGCACGTTGTCGAGTTCATCTCGTGCCGTCGCGGGCGATTAGCTCAGTTGGTTAGAGCACTAGCTCGACAAGCTAGGGGTCATAGGTTCGAGTCCTATATCGCCCACTCCCCTCCCACATGAAGCCTCGGAGACCCAGTGTTTCCGAGGCTTTTTCTCTGCTGCAGCAGACCACAGGTTGAAAACCTGTGCCACTCTGGAGCGATGCAGACCACAGGTTGAAAACCTGTGCCAGTTTGGAGCGACGCGGGTCAGAGGGTGACACCCTGTGCCACGTCAGGAGGCTTGCCGCCGCGGCGGGGTTCGCGGCTGCTTGGCGGGGTGGTCGCGGAACCAGCGCCAGGCCGCCTCGACCGAATCCTCGAGCGGCCGGATCGAATAGCCCAGCTCCGAGATGGCCCGGTCGCTGGAATAGTGCTGGCAGAGCAGCGACATGCTGGTCGCGGCCGAGTTGACCGGGCCCTCGCGGCGCAGGCAGCTGGCGAGCAGGTCGCCCATCCGACCCGCGAACCGCACCACGCGGAGCGGCGCTTCGCCCCGCGGCGGCCGGCAGCCGGCCACTTCGGCGAATGTCGTCCAGGCGTCGATGAACCGCAGGTGATGGCCGCCCAGAATGTAGCGGCGGCCCGGGGAGCCCTTCGCCATCGCGGCCACGATGCCCGCGGCGATGTCGCGGGCGTCACCGAAGTGTTGGGAGCCCGGCGGGGCGAAGAGCGCCCGGCCCGACGCCACCTCCAGGAGCATCCGGCCGCTCGACGGCTTCCAGTCCCACGGCCCGAGCATGAAGACGGGATTGAGAATCACCGCGTCGAGGCCGCGGCCCACCGCGTCGAGGACGACCTGCTCGGCCTCCCGCTTGGTGACCACATAGGGGCATTCGACCGTGTTGCCAAAGGGCGTGTTCTCGTCGGCCGGCGTGGCATTGCCGGTCAAGCCCAGGGCATTGACGCTCGACACGTGGACGAGCCGCGCCCCCTCCCGCCGCGCCGCCTCCGCCACGAGCCGGGTGCCCTCCACGTTCACCCGCCGCATCTCGGCGAGCCCGTGCCAGCCGACGTGCACCACCGCCGCCGAGTGGATCACCACGCGGGCCCCGGCGACGGCCCGCCGCACGGCCTCCGGATCGGTCACGTCGCCGATGACCCGTTCCACGTTGACGCCGGCGAACTCGCGTTCGCCCGACCGCTCGCGGACGAGCGTGCGCACCCGGCGGCCCTGGTCGGCGAGCATCCGGATCACGTTGTTGCCCACGAGTCCGGTGCCGCCTGTCACCAGGCAGTCAACGGCCGAGCCATACCCAGTGCGTGTCAGTTCCATGAGGATCAGCCCCCGCGTGAATGGTCGCTGCCAGGTGTCCGATAGTAGTTCGGGTTTTCGGCCGTGCAGCGGCCGCCGACGAACCCTACTCGGGCGGCCGCCGTATAGTTGCCAGAACGGTCCTCTGACAGGGAGGTGCCCGCATGAACCGGGAAGATCTCGTCTCGTTGTGCGAAGTGTTTGCCGGCCGCCGGGGCCTGGTCCAAGGCCGCGTCCGGATCGAACTGGATCCGATGGTGGTCGATCCGGTGCCCGAGATTCTCCGGAGCTTTCGCCGGGCCGAGATCTCCGAGAGCGAGAAGAACGCCCTGCTCGCCCTCGTCTGCGATCCGGACGAGGAGGACGTGCTCGACGCGGAAACCTGCGTGCTCGACCCGTTCGCCGACCAGCAGACTCTTCCCTGGGATGACGACTGACGGCCCGCGGCGGCAGTGGTCGGCGGACATGGCGTTGAGCGTCAGGGTTGGCCGCGCATCGACAGGCTCTTGGCCGTCAGCACGGCACCGGCCGACATCAGGGCGAGCCCGAGCCAGCGCGGCGGCTCGACGACCTTGCGAAGCGGGGCCGACTGCCAGACCGCCGGCTGTGGCCCGCCCCCCATCCGCGCCGCCACGAACGTGCTCGACTTCTCGTTGAGCGTGAACGACTGCACCATCCGGAACTGCACCCCGGCAAAGAACAGCAGCAGGCCGGCGAGCAGGAGGTGCTGACGCGTGGGTGTCATGGTTCTCTGTTCATCGAATCCGGCGGCCTCGCCCGTGGAGCGGAGCCTGCGAGGACACGATTGAAGCGGATGTGCCGGCTGGGCAGGCCGTGGCTGGCGGCTGCTGGCCCGGGAGCGCCGAGGCGGTTCTGGTAAACGGGGCAAGCCGCGATCGACTCTGCGGAAATTTACTGTGGAAGCGGTCGTGCCGAGGACGATGAACCTGTCGATCGTGATGGTTATTCCGCATCCGATCGACCCGCAACCGAGAGAGGCCGACCGTGACCGCTCGCCTGAAGTTCCCGCTGATCCTGTTCGCAACCCTGGCCGCCGGGAGCAGCCTGCCTGCCCCGTCCCGAATGGCGGCTGCGGCCGGGATCGATCCCGCCTCCATGCCGGCGGTGTTGTCCGACGCCGCCGATGCGGCGCCCGAAGCCATGGTGATCGACGACCGGATCATGCTCGACTCCGATGCCGGTGGCTCGGTCTCGGGCGAGGTCGAATCGATCCTCTCCGACGGAGCCATGGTGCGGGAGACAGGCTCCCCGATCGTCGAGTCGGTGGTCGAGTCGGCCGGCGAGCCGCGGGTGCTCGACGTCTCGGCGCAGGCCTTCAACGGCATGCTGATGGACGACGTCAACGTGGACGAGATGCCCTATGAGGCCAGTTCCGGCCGCTGGTTCTGGAACGGCGGCTGGTACGTCGGCGGCGAGTCGCTGTGGATGGATCGCAGCCGCGAGATCCGCACCCCGATCGCCACCGATACGGTCCTGATTCCCTACCGGCTCGGCTTCCGGTTCTCGCAATACACCACGAATGCCCAGCCGTTCGACACCGCCCCAGGCGCCCGCGTGACGATCGGGAAGTCGCTCGGCCGGGACTACCTCGACCGCGACCGCGCCGTGGAGTTCGTCTACTACGGCGGCATGAACTACAACAGCAACATCGGGTTCAACGCCTTGGGCAATGACGGCTTCGTGACCCCGCTCGGCTACGACGTTGCCGGCTTCAACGGGGCCAACACCTTCAACACCCAGTTCAACTCCGACTTCAACAGCTGGGAATGGAACTACAAGCTCCGCCGCCGTCTCGGCCGCGACCAGATGGTGATGTCGCCCGGCGGCAACTGGACCCGGCACGCCGAGCGCGGCTGGCTGCCCTCGCTGATCACGGGCATCCGCCTGGCGAACGTCAACGAAGACTTCCGGCTCCAGAGTGGCCTCAGGCCCGGCTCGGTGGACAAGAAAACTGGACAGCCGCTCCAGCCGCTCGCTGGCGACTACGTGATCAACACCTCCAACTGGCTGCTGGGCCTCAACATCGGTGGTGAGCTGATCAGCCAGAACGAGTTCTACTACTGGGGTCTCCGCGGCCGGGCCGCCCCCTGCCTCGTGTTCGCCAACATGAATCAGGAGGCGGCGGGCTACAACAGCAACCCGCTCTACCCCACCCGGCCAGGTTTGAACTCGACGGGGACGGCCATCGTTCCGGTCCCCTTCGCCCAGACACCCTTCTCGTTCGCCGATCAGGACAGTCAGACGACGGCCGGCTTCATCGGCGACCTCACGCTGCTGGCCGGCTGGCAGATCAAGCCCAACTTCTCGCTCCAGGTCGGCTACGACTTCCTCTGGGTGGCGGGCATGGCCTCGGCGATCAAGCAGTTCAACCTCGATCAGCGGTCGTCCGGCCGGATCAACACCGGCGGGCAGACCTTCTACAACGGCCTGTCGTTCGGCTTCAACGGCTCGTGGTGATGCCGCCCCCGGGCCGCCCGCCGCGGCGACCCGAGACGGTCAGTCGGCGGCGACCACCACCGCCACCGCCTGACCGGTCGAGCAGAGGTTTACGCCGATCGCGGTGGCCGGCCGGCCTGAGAGCGGCTCGCCGTGGACCACGTTCACGGGGCAGGCGGGATCAGGCGTGCGGTAGTTCCGCGTGGCCGGCACCACCCCCGCGGCCAAGCCGAGCACGCTGGCCATCAGCTCCACCACGCCTCCCCCGGCCCCGAGATGGCCGAAGGCGGCCTTGGGGGCGGTGACCGGCACGGCGCCGAGTTCGGCGGCGATCGCCGCCGCCTCGGCGCGGTCCATGTCGACGGTCGAGAGGCCGTGGGCGTTGACGTGGCCCACGTCGGCGACGGTCAGGCCGGCCGCCTCGCGGGCCGCCCGCAGCGCCTGCCGCAGCGAACTCCCGCTGAAGCCATGCCACCGGGCGCGGGGCTCGCAGCGGGAGGCCGTGGCGAGCACGCGGCCGAGGATCGTCGCGCCCCGCCGCTCCGCATGGCTGCGAGATTCCAGCACGACCGTGCCGGCGCCCTCGCTGTTGACCAGCCCGTCGCGGTCGAGGTCGAACGGCCGCGACGCCGCCTCGAAGTCGTCGCCGCGATGCGAGAGCTGGGCGGCGCCGCGGGCCACCATTGCCGTCGGGTGCAGCCGGCAGCCGGTGCCGCCGGCGAGCATCACGTCGGCCCAGCCCCGGCGGATCACGCTCGCCGCCTCCGCGATCGCAAGGAGCCCCGACACGTCGCCGAGCACGATGGAGTTGTTGGGGCCGCGGGCGTCGTGGGCGATCGCCACGTGCGAGGCGGTCATGTTGGGCAGGTGCTTGAGCAGCCAGAGCGGGTGCACCTCCTGCTGGATCGCCTCGGCCCACGCCGAGTAGTCGAACCGGCCGCCGACGGCGGAGCGGCGATACGTGCTCTCCAGATCCTCGATGTCGGCGTAGATCATGTCGCTGCCGAACACGATGCCGAACCGCTCCGGGGCGACGGTGCCGGGGGTGAGCCCCGCGTCGGCGATCGCCAGGTCGGTGGCGGCGAAGCCGAGCTGGATGTCGCGGCTCATCACCTTGAGGCTCTTGCGGGGCCTGACCGCGAGCTTGGGATCGAAGTCGACGATCTGGCCTCCGAACTGGACCGCCAGGCCCGAGGCGTCGAAGCTCGTGAGCGGCCGGATGCCGCTCGTGCCGGCGACGATCGCCTCCCAAAACGCCGCGCGGCCGATGCCGATCGGGCTGACGACACCGAGGCCCGTGATCACGATCTCGTCCGGGGAACTCATGCGGGTGACGCTAAACCAGCGGTGGCGTGGCGGGGAAGGGCGGCGGGTGAATCGGGGCGATCAACGCCACCCGGGGCTGGCGTGGGGCGGATGGAGTTCCCGCCACTGTCGCGGCGGCTGCGGCTCTGGATTGGCCCAGAGGCCGCGGCGGCCGCGGCGGGCGGCCGACTCGGCGGCGATCAGGTCGTCGTTCTCGGCGAACCCCGTGAAGGCCCAGGCCCAGCCCTCGGCCACCATCTCGCGGTTCAAGTCGCGGTCGGCGAGGCGGAGCGTGCCGAGCAGCCGGCCGTGCTGGTCGCGGGCGTCTCCGTCCACCCGGACGATGCCGCCGGCGAGCTTGGCGGCGAGCGCCGCCCGCGACTCGCGGCCCATCGGCTGGTCGAGCTCCGGGGCGTCGATGCCCACCAGCCGCACCCGCACCCGCTGCCCGGCGGTGTCGAGTAGGGTGACCGTGTCGCCGTCGTTGATCATCTCGACCCGCCAGGCTGGCCGGCCCTGGGCATCGGTGGCGGGGCAGTAGGGGGCCGTCGCGGCGACAATCGCCGAGAGCAGGGCGGCCGCGAGCGCATACCAGACGCGGAGCCGGCGGGGCATGCCTCGCGGGGGTGGCGGCACCACGAACCGCCGGGCCGGCGACCCCATGTCATTCCTTCGCCGCCGTGGGCTCGGCGGCCTTCACGACGGTGATCTGCCCCGGCTCATCGACCACGATCTGGGGCCGGCCGTCCCGCTTCTCGACCACGCCGCGGACGCGGATCGTGGCGTTGGCGAAGTGTTCGGCGGGGCTCTCGATGCCGTCGGCCTTCAGCCGCTCGAGGCCCCCCTTGAAGATCACGACGGTGAAGTTCTGCTCGTCGCGATGGTCGCGGCAGGAGTTGAGGAAGCAGACCTCCTTGCCGGGCAGTTTGCGGGCGGCCTCGACGGTGAACTCGACGGTGCACTCCTCGCCTGCATGGGCGAGCGCGTCGGCCGGGGCGACTGCCGGCGCGGCCGGTTCGGCGACGGCCGTGTCGGCGGCCCCGGCGCTTCGGGAGATGACGAGCAGGCAGGCGACGAGGATCGGTGCCGCAAGACGATGCATGGCGAGGAGCTCCTTCGGGGGAACCCCTATCGTACCCCGGCGGCCGATGCCCGCAGCGGCGAAATCCGGCGGCGGGACGAGGGCCCGGTTTCCGCCTACGCCGCCGTGACGCCGTGGCTCTCGCCGAAGTAATACTTCTTGGCGTCCGGGTGGTTGAGGACCTCGTCGGCCGTGCCGTGGCAGAGCACCTTGCCGGCGCGGATCACGTAGCTGCGGTCGGTGATCGCCAGCGTCTCCCGCTCGCGGTGGTCGGTGATCAGGATCGAGATGCCGCCGTCGCGAAGTCCGCGGATGATCTTCTGAATCGAATGGATCGTGACCGGGTCGATGCCGGTGAACGGCTCGTCGAGGAGGATGATCCGCGGCTCGGTGATCAGGCAGCGGGCGATCTCCAGCCGCCGCTTCTCGCCCCCCGAGATGTAGTGGGCCTTCGAGCGGCGGATCTTCACGATGTCGAACTGCTCGAGGAGCTCCTCGCACCGCTTCCGCCGGACCTTCGGCGCCATCCCGATCAGCTCCATGATCGCCAGCAGGTTCTGCTCGACGGTGAGCTTGCGGAACACGCTCTGCTCCTGGGCGAGGTAGCCCATGCCGCCGTC
>JBBAVS010000153.1:0-8153 GCA_040397585.1 Pirellulales bacterium | reverse complement strand
AACCCCGGTTTTCGGACTGAGAACCCGACGTCCTGGGCCACTAGACGATGGGGGCAGGTTCACTGTCGTTGTAGCAGGGTCGGCACGGCGGTCAAGCAGACTTGAATCGGGCGCGGAGCGCCCGACTCCGCCGTCGCCACCGCTCACGCGGTTGGGCTTTCTGGGCATCCCACCGCTTCCTCGGTCAGGCTGCCGAGGCCCTCAGGACGGCCCGGGAGCCGTTACCGCCGCAGCCCGAAGAGCGACGACCGCCGGGGCCGCGATCGGCCCACCGCGAAGCCCACCGCGAGGGCCGCCAAGGCCGCCCCCAAGAGCGTGGCCCAACGCCGCCGCGCGGCCTCCTGCTCCTCCCGCTCGCGGGCTGCCGCCGCCTTGAGCTGCACGGTGGCATCCCGCAGCCGCGGATTCGTCCCCCGCCCCGGCAGCGGCCGCGTGGGCGTCGGCATCGAGCCGGCCGTCACCGCGCCCATCCACTCCCCGGCGGCACCTGGCCACGCCAGGGGCGACGGCAGCGCTCGCGAGCCGGCGAACATCGCCGTCTCGAGCTCGTCCACAGCCTGCAGGAGGGCCATCGGCGACTCGAACCGGTCGCCCGGCTCTTTCTGCAGCAGTCGATCCACGATCTCGCAGAGCCCCGCTGGCAGATCCGGACGCACCGTCGCCAGGGGCACGAGCGGCTCCTTGATGTGCGCCATCACCACGGCCACCGCCGACGGTCCCGCATACGGCGGCCGGCCCGCGAGCAGGTGATAGACCGTCGCACCCAGCGAGTAGAGATCGCTCCGCGCGTCGACGGTGCGGCCCTCCCCCTGCTCAGGGCTCATATAGAGCGGCGTGCCCAGCGTCATGCCGTCCTGCGTAAGGTCGAGGTTCTCGGAGAGCACGCGGGCCAACCCGAAGTCGGCCACCTTCACCTCGCCGGCGAGCGTGAGCAGGAGGTTCTCCGGCTTGATGTCGCGGTGCACGATCCCCTGCTCCGCCGACCGCGCCAGCGCCGAGCCCACCTGCTTCAGCACCCACAGCGCCTGCCGCGCGTCGAGCGGACCACGGGCATTGAGCCACGCCTTGAGCGACGGCCCGCCGACGTATTCCTCGGCGAGGAAGTGGATCCCGTCGATGCACGCGACCTCGTGGATCTGCACGATGTGGCCGTGCACGAGCGAAGCCGCGGCCCGCGCCTCCTGCTCGAACCGCTCGACCGCGGCCACGTGCCGCGCCGTGCCCGACCGCAGCACCTTGACCGCCACCTGCCGGCCAAGCGACGTCTGCTCCGCGAGGTAGACGTCGGCCATCGCACCACTACCCAAGCGGCGCACGAGCCGGTATCCTCCCAGGCTCCTACCGGAAAGATCCTGATCGCCGGCACGCACGTCGGGCTGCGAGTTCATCGGGATTGAGTATCGGCAGGCCGCCGTGCCGCGGCAAACCGTTCGTCCGCTCCCGCCGGCTCGCTTCGTTTTCCGTCTCGTTTTTCTCCTTGTTTCCCTCCGTGGAGCCCACCATGCCCAAGCCCTCCGCCGCCGAACTTCAGGCCGCCGCCAAGGCCCTCGACCTCGACGGGTTCGACTACGAGATCACGCTCGACACGACCCTCGGCCCCATCCGCCTGAAACTCGACCCGAAGGTCGCCCCCGGGCACGTCCGCAACATGGTGGCCCTCGCCCAGAGCGGCTACTACGACGGCGTCCCGTTCCATCGCATCATCAAGGGATTCATGATCCAGGGCGGCTGCCCCGAGGGCACTGGCACCGGCGGCCCGGGCTACAAGATCAAGGCCGAGTTCAATCCCACGCCGCACGAGCCGGGCGTGCTCTCGATGGCGCGCACGGGCGATCCAAACTCCGCCGGCAGCCAGTTCTTCATCTGCCTCGAGCGGGTGCCGCACCTCGACAACCAGTACACCGCCTTCGGCCGCACGGCCGACGCGGCGAGCCTCGACGTGGTCAGGGCGATCGGCAGCGTGCGGACCGGCGCCAACGACCGGCCCGTCGAGCCCGTCGTGATCAAGCAGGCCACGGTCACGAAGACGGCGCAGCAGTAGGCGGTTCCTGGGCAGGTTGAAAACCTGCACCCACGTGTTGGAAAGCCTGCACCCACGTGGCCGCAGGTTTGCCGAAAGTGGCCGCAGGTTTTTAACCTGCGGTGAGCCCAGGTCCGACGTCGTGCTTGTGCAGGTTGAAAACCTGCACCCACGTGTTGGAAAGCCTGCACCCACGTGGCCGCAGGTTTGCCGAAAGTGGCCGCAGGTTTTTAACCTGCGGTGAGCCCAGGTCCGACGTCGTGCTTGTGCAGGTTGAAAACCTGCACCCACGTCTTGAAAACCTGCACCCACTTTTTTGCAGGCCGGCACCCACTTTCCGGTGAGCCGGCTCAGACCGCGGGCCGCCGCCCGCCGCGGAGCGTCTTGAGGCCGAGCACCACGAGCGCCAGCCCGCCGGCGCCCGAGAGCAGGGTGGCGCGGTGGACCCAGGGATCGGGAAGCCATAGCGGGAGCCCCAGGCCGGCCAGCGGCGACGACGGCGCGGCGCCGGGCGGCGTGGGCCACGCTGACGGCGGCATGGCGGCCGGCGCGGCGGCCGGCATCGGCACCGGCATGGCCTGGGCGATCATCGGCACGCCGACCGGTTCGGCGACGAAGGTGGACCGCTGGACGACGTCGGCCACCGGCGTGGCCGCGATGCGATCGGCCGCAGGGGCCGAGGTGCCGATCCCGCGGTCGAGCGCGCGGGCCTCCGAGAACTCGGCGATCGGCGTGGGCGTGAACCCCTTCGACCCGACCGCCGCGAGAAACTCGCGGACCCGCTTCGAGCAGCTGCCGATCGTGCGGCCGTCGTTCTGGCCGAACAGCACGCCGGCGATCTCCCGCCGCTCGTTGAAGATCGGCCCGCCCGAATCCCCCTGCCGCGCCGTCGCCTTGAGCTCGACGAACTCCTTCGCGTAGCCGGTGCCGGGCGAGAGATACTCCGTGCACTCCCCCGACTCCTCGCGATAGACGCCGCGGCCGAAGCCCGCGATCGTCAGCCGCTCGCCGATCTGCGGCGGCGCCGCGGCGATCGGGATCGGCGTCGCGGTGGGCTTCCAGACCACGATGGCTGCGAGGTCCCAGGCCTCGTCCCAGCGGACCACCGTGCCGGCCGACTGGAAGCCGTCGGGAAACTGCACGAGCACTGCCGACCGGCTGTCGCGGACCACGTGCCAGTTGGTGAGCACGAGCCCCTGCGACTGGTTGACGTCCACGAGCACACCCGACCCGAGCGACGCGCCGCTCGACTCGGGGGCCACGATCCTGGCGACCGCGGGATGGGGCGCGTGCCCCGTGTACATGTAGTCGGCCACGTTCTCGGCCGACCAGGTGGCGGTGGGGTTGCCGCCGAGGCCGAAGCCCCAGCCCCACCACGACTGCTGGGCGGCAGCGGAGCCGGTGCCGGCGACCGCCAGGGTCGCGTGCAGGACGAGCGCGACCGCTGCCCGGCCGAGGGCGGACGCCGGAACACCGGCCAGGCCCCAAGGGGACCGGCCACCGGATCTGCCTTCGGTTTCCGGGGTCGGGCTGCCAGTGCCGTGTCGCATGGATGCCTCTCCTCCCGGTGGCTCGAGATCAGAGCCTCACGCCCCGCAGGGCCTGGCGGCGGATCTCGCGGTCGAGAATCCGCCGGAGCAGTTCGCGGCGAAGCCGTTCGCGTTCGTGGGTCTTGTCCTCGGACGAAGACCTCGCTGATCGCCCCGTGCGGGCGAACAGGCCGTGCTGATGAGTGATCATGACCGACGCTCCTGATCGCGCGAGTCCCGGCCAGACTCGCAACGCGAATCATCGGTCGCAGCGGCGGCCCGCCTGCGCAGAAAATCGCGGCCGCCTCCCAACCCTCACGACCGGCAGGATTTCACGCGGGCCGCACCGCGAAGCCGTCGGCCTCGAGCGCGGCCGCCAGGGCGGCCACGTGCTCGTGGCCTGCGGTCTCCACCGTCACCTCGACTCCCGTGGAGAACACGTCGGCCCCCGAAAACGCCCGGTCGTGCACGATCTCCCGCACGCTCGCCCCGGCGGCCGCAATCGCCGCCGTGAGCCGGGCGATCCCGCCCGGGCGGTCGCTGATCCGCACGGCGAACCGCCAGCGGCGGCCGTCCACTGCGAGCCCGTGGTCGATCACGCGGTCGAGGATCGTGAGGTCGATGTTGCCGCCGCAGAGCAGGAGCACCACCTTTCGGCCGGCCAGTTCCTCGCACCGGCCCGCCATCACGCCGGCGAGCGCCGCCGCAGCCGCCCCCTCCACCACGGTCTTTTCCAGCTCCAGGAGCCGCAGCACCGCCAGCGAGAGCTCGTCTTCGTCCACCGTGATCACCCGATCGACGAGCGGCGCGGCGAGGGCGAAGGAGAGGTCGCCCACGCGTCCCACCGCGAGGCCGTCGGCGAGCGTGGGGCGGATCGGCACCGTCACGGGCCGGCCCGCCGCGAGCGACGCGGAGAAGCTCGGGGCCGCCGCCGTCTCCACCGCCACGATCCGGATCTCGGGCCGCAGCGCCTTGGCCGCGATCGCCACGCCCGCCAGCAGCCCCGCGCCGCCGGTCGGCACGACGATCGCGTCGGCATCGGGCACGTCGTCGAGGATCTCCAGCGCCATCGTCCCCTGCCCCGCGATCACGCGGGCGTCGTCGAAGCCGTGGATCCGCGTGAGCCCGTCGCGGTCGGCGATCTCCACGGCGCGGCGGCGGGCGTCGTCGAAACTCTCCCCCTCGAGGATCACCGTGGCCCCGAGCCGCCGGCAGGTGGCCACCTTCACCAGCGGCGCGAACCGCGGCATCACCACGGTCACCGGGATGCCGAGCAGCCGGCCGTGGTAGGCAAGGCCGAGCGCGTGGTTGCCCGCCGACGCGGCGACCACGCCGCGGGCCTGCTGCGCCTCGTCGAGGAGCAGCAGGGCGTTGCACGCTCCCCGCTCCTTGAAGCTCCCTGTCCGCTGGTAGACGTCGAGCTTGCAGAACACGTCGAGGCCTACCGCCTCCGACAGCGGAATGCTCCGCGGGCAGGGGGAACGGAGCACCCGTCCGTCGATCCGCGACCGTGCAGCGCGGATGTCGGCGAGCGTGACGGCGGCGGTCATGCGTCGCCCACCCGCGCCGGCAGGTGGAAGGCGCGGACGTCGATCCACGCCATGCCTCCCCGTCGCGCCGCCTCGAGGCCGAGGTCGCTGTCTTCCCAGACCACGCACCGCTCGGGCCGGGCCCCCAGCCGCCGCGCGGCCTCCAGGAACGGATCGGGGTCGGGCTTGTGGCGGTCGGTGTCTTCACTGGCGACGATCGTGTCGAAGGCGTCGGCGAGGCCGATGTGGGCGAGGATCTTGCGGCACACCTCCTGGTAGCCGCCGGTCACCACCGCCATCGGCATCCGGCCCCGGAGTCGGCGGACCACGTCCACCACCGGGCCGATCGCCTCGATCCGGGCGAGCTGCTCGAGGAACGACCGCTCCTTCACCTTGGCGGCGTGATCCACGTCGAGCGTCACGCCGGCCTCCCGGGCCAGCGTGGCGATGATGTCGCGCGTGGGGCGGCCGCCGAGGGCGTAGAAGCGGTCTTCATCGAAGGCCAGCCCGTGGGCCCGCGTCACCGTCAGCCAGGCGCGATAGTGGGCCGGCATCGTGTCGGCCAGTGTGCCGTCGCAGTCGAAGAGAATGGCGTCGGCGGCCTGGAGGTGCCACATCGGCGGAATCTCGGGTGGGAAGGGGCGGGCGACACGGCGGCGGGTGGGGTCGTGCCGGTCGCGACGGATTTTCGGCGACCGGGCCGCCCCCGACAACCCCGAAGGTAACCTAGGATTCCCGCGTACCCCGGGGCTGCCTTCGGATTCCGACCATGCCGTCTCTGCCCGCCCTCGGCCTCCGCGCCAGGCTTCTCGTCCTCGCGATCCTGCCCGCCGCGGCGATCCTCGCCGCAGTGCTGGGGCTCACGTTCCTGCGGATGCGGACGCTGCTCCTCGACTTCGGCCAGGAGATCCTCCGCGATCGCGTGCGGTCGATCGCCGCCGACATCGACCGCGAGACGGCCGAGGCCGTCACCACCGCCCGCGTGATGGCGATCGCCGCCGAGAACGGCATGCTCGACGACCGCCTCCAGAGCCTGCGGTTCACCCGCGACGTGCTCGACTCGATGCCGCAGTTCGTCGCCTCCTACTTCGGCTACGAGCCCGATGCCGACGGCCTCGACGCGGCCGCGGCCCGGGCGGTCGACGCCTCGGCGGTGCCGGCCGCGATCGACGTGTCGGCCCTCGGCGTCTCCGGCTCGGCCCGCAACCTCGCCCTGCTGCCGCCGCAGGCGATCACGCGGGAAGGCCGCTTCCTTCCCTACTGGTTTCGCGACCGCACCGACCGCAGCCGCGTGATGCTCAAGCCGCTCGCCGAGCTCGACAGCCTCTACTACGACGGCTGCAAGCAGCGTTTTCTCGACGGCCGCGAGATCGACAAGGCGA
Organism: Pirellulales bacterium; assembly: GCA_040397585.1. Classification (GTDB taxonomy): domain Bacteria; phylum Planctomycetota; class Planctomycetia; order Pirellulales; family UBA1268; genus QWPN01. The sequence goes on along the minus strand of JBBAVS010000153.1, from coordinate 1,693 downwards.
TGGTGACCGAGCCCTACGACTACGAGGGCGACCTGATGCTGGAGCAGACCTACCCGATCGTGGTGGACGGCCAGTTTCGCGGCGTGGCGGGCGTGGACCGCACCCTGGAGCGGATCGGCGCAGCCCTCGACGCGCTCAAGCAGAGGCAAGTCTCGATGGGCTGGCATCCGGAAATCTTCCTGGTGAGCCGCGGGCAGGAGACAGCCGGCCCGCGGGGCCCGCGGGTGATCGCCACCACGCTCAAGGCCGCCGACCTGCAGACCAAGCCGATCGATGGCACCCCCTACGGCGTGATCCTCGGCGAGTTTCATGCCGCGGCCATCACCGACCGGGTGGTGACCGCCCGCGATCCGCTCACAAAGGTGGACAGCCTCTACGCCGCCGCGAAGGTACCGGCCGGCGGCTGGACGGTGGTCATGCAGATCCCGAAATCCGACATCGTGAGCCGCATCCAGGCGCCGCTGCTCACCTCCGCGGGCCTCGCCGCGGCCGGCATGACGACGGTCCTCGGCCTGATGGGCTGGCTGACCACGAAGATGACGCGGCGGATCGGCGAGGCCGTGGCCGCCTCGCGGCGGGTGGCTCAGGGCGACCTCAGCGGCACGATCGACATGCGGGGCGGCGACGAGACCGGCCAGCTGCTCCGCGACGTCGGCGCGATGACGGCCAGCCTCAAGGCGATCGTCTCGCAGGTGAAGCGGGCCAGCTTCGACCTCAACGCCACCGCCCGCCAGCTCTCGGCGGCGGGCAGCCAGCAGGAGGCGGCGATCGCCTCGCTGGGGGCGAGCACGAGCGAGGCCGCGGTGGCGAGCCGGCAGATCGCGGTCACCGGTCGCGAGCTGCTCGACACCATGGGCGAGGTGGCGCACGTCGCCGCCGACACCGCCCAGGTGGCCGACGCGGGCCGCGAGAACCTCGCCGACGTGGGGGACACGATGGCCCACCTCGAGCAGTCCACCACCGACTTCGCGGAGCGGCTGGCCACGATCCGCCAGCGGGCCGAGGACATCAACATGGTGATCACCACGATCACCAAGGTGGCCGATCAGACCAACCTGCTCTCGATCAACGCCGCCATCGAGGCCGAGAAGGCGGGCGAGTATGGGCAGGGCTTCATCGTCGTGGCCCGGGAGATTCGCCGCCTCGCCGACCAGACGGCCGTGGCCACGCTCGACATCGAGCGGCTGGTGGAGCAGATGCAGGAGGCGGTGAACGCGGGCGTGGACGAGATGGGGCGGTTCGCGGCCGAGGTGAAGACGGGCGTGGACCGCGTGGCCGGGATCAGCGGCCAGTTCGCCGACGTGATCGACAAGGTGCAGGGGCTGAGCCACCGCTTCGACAGCGTGAAGCAGGGCATGCAGGCCCAGGCGTCCGGGGCCCAGCAGATCACCGACGCCCTGGTCACGCTCAACGATGGCTCGCGGGCCGCGGCCGACGCCCTGCGGGAGTTCAAAGACGCCTCGCAGCACATGGTGCAGGCGGTCGAGGGCATGACCGACACGGTCAGCCGGTTCCGGCTCGAGAGCTGAGGCAAGCAAAGTGGCCGCAGGTTTCAAAAGTGGCCGCAGGTTTTTAACCTGCGGTGAGTCCAAGCCCAGGGTCGTTCTTGTGCAGGTTGAAAACCTGCACCCACTTCCGGCAAAGTGGCCGCAGGTTTCAAAAGTGGCCGCAGGTTTTTAACCTGCGGTGAGTC
>JBBAVS010000152.1:0-8196 GCA_040397585.1 Pirellulales bacterium | reverse complement strand
CGGCAGGCCGAGGAGGTGGACAAGGTCAAGCGGAGCGCCAACGGGATCATCATGGATCCCGTCACCCTGCCCCCTTCGGCCACCGTCGCCCGGGCCCGCGACGTGATGGATCAGCAGAACATCTCGGGCGTGCCGATCACGGACGACGGCCGGCGGCTGGTCGGGATCATCACCCGCCGCGACCTCCGCTTCCTGGAGAGCGGCGAGACGCCGATCGCGGAGATCATGACGAAGTCGGGCCTCGTGACCGCCACCGGCACGGTGTCGCTCGACGAGGCCGAGAAGATCCTGATGGCCAACAAGGTCGAGAAGCTGCTGCTCGTCGACGGCCGCGGCCTGCTCACAGGCCTGATCACGATCAAGGACATCGACATGATGAAGCGCTTCCCGGCCGCCTGCAAAGACCGGCAGGGCCGGCTGCGGGTCGGGGCGGCGCTCGGCGTGTTCGACTTCGACCGGGCGGCGGCGATGATCGCCAAGGGGGTCGATGTGCTCGTGGTCGACAGTGCCCACGGCCATTCTGCGAACGTTTTGGAGACCGTTGCGGCAATCAAGAAACGCTGGGAGATCGAGGTGGTTGCGGGAAACGTGGCAACCCGGGAAGGCTGTCGCGATCTCATCAAGGCTGGCGCGGATGGAGTCAAAGTTGGGATCGGTCCCGGGTCGATCTGTACCACACGGGTCATCTCCGGCGTGGGCGTCCCCCAGATCACGGCGGTCTGGGAGGCCTCGCAGGAGGCGGCCGGTGCCGGCGTGCCCGTGATCGCCGACGGAGGCATTCGCTACTCGGGAGACATCACCAAGGCGATCGCCGCGGGAGCCCATTGCTGCATGATCGGCGGGCTGCTGGCGGGCACGGCGGAGAGTCCGGGGCAGACCGTCCTCTACCAGGGGCGGACGTTCAAGGCTTACCGCGGGATGGGATCGCTGGGGGCGATGGTCCAGGGGTCGAGCGAACGCTACCGCCAGAAGGTGACGGGCCGGGGCAGCGACAAGCTCGTGCCGGAGGGAGTCGAGGGTCGGGTGCCCTTCAAAGGGCCCATGAGCGTGTTCGTCTACCAGCTCGTCGGCGGCCTCCGGGCCGGGATGGGCTACTGCGGCACGCGGACCATCGACGAGCTCCGGACCGAGGCCCGATTCATCCAAGTGACCTCCGCCAGCGTCCGCGAGAGCCATCCCCATGACATCGTCATCACCCAGGAAGCCCCGAACTACACCGCGGAGCACGCGAAGCCCGAGTGAGGTGGCGGCCGCGCTGGCGCTCGTCCTGCTCGGCGGGGCGGTCGCGACCGCCGAGGAGTGGCGGACGTTCCTCAAGGCCCCCGAGGCCCTGTTCTGTGCGGTCGCGCCGGTGATCGCCGAGGTCAACGCCGAGACGGTGGCCACCTGTGCCCCCGAGCCTGCGGGGGCCGAGCCCGGGCACCTGGCCGAGCCCGTAGCCGCCGCGCCGCTCTCCGGGGCGGACGACGCGTCTGCCGCCACGGCGCCGGTGATCGAACTGGTCGCCGCCGACGAGACAGGGCGGAAGGAGCCGTGCGCGGAGGAGAGCCGCGACTGCCGCGAGGCCCTCCAGCGGCTCCGCGACGACCGGCTGGCCGGGATCGAGCTCGACATCCGCGTGAGCGGCCGGCCGGGCAACGACTACCCCTGCGAGTGCCGACTCGAAGGGGAGACGTTCGAGCCGCGCCGGTTCGCCACGACGATGTTCACCTGGAAGGCCGCGGGCAACTGCCACAAGCCGCTCTACTTCGAGGACTGGCAGCTGGAGCGGTATGGCCACTCGCACGGCCCGCTCGCCGACCCGTTCTTCTCGGCGGCCCACTTCTTCACGACCCTCCCGGTCCTGCCCTACAAGATGGGCGTGGAGCTGCCCTGGGAGTGCGTCTATCCGCTCGGCTACTACCGCCCGGGCGACTGTGCGCCGTGGACGGTGCCAGCGATTCCGATCAGCCTCCGCGGCATGGCCGTCGAGGCGGCCACCGTCACCGGGCTCGTGTTCCTGCTGCCGTAGGCGTCAGCGCTTCGTCAGCGAAGCGATGTAGGCATACCGCTTCGCCACCGACTCGAACGCCACGTCGGCACGGCCCGACGTGCCGAGGGCGGCGAGCGCGTCGTGCACCTCCGGACGGTAGTGCACGTGGAACATCGACAGCCACTTCTTCAGCCCCGCCGCGAACACGCCCGGCAGGTCCCGCTGATCCCAGAAGTCGACGATCACCAGCTGGCCGCCCGTCTTGAGGTTGGCCAGCGCCGCCTCGAGCGCCCCGGGCCAGGTGGGCACCATCGAGAGGCAGTACGAGAAGAAGATGGTGTCGAAGGGCTGTTCGCGGCCGAACATCGACTTCGCATCGAGGCATTCCGCCAGCCCCTGCCGGAGCCGGATCCGCTCGTGCCCCGCGGCTGGCACGCCGGCGCGGGCGATGCTGGCCGCCGCCGTGTCGAGCATCTCCTGAGAGGCGTCGAGTCCGCAGAGCAGCCCGGGCTCGGGCCGACGGGCGAGCTTGATCAGGTTGCGGGCCGTGCCGCAGCCCACCTCGAGCGTGGCGGTGCTGGGATTGGTGATCACCTTGGCCAGCATCCGGTCGCGGCCCAGGAGGTAGTAGGCCCTGGTCACGTCGTACACGTGACGCGTGAGCCGGTACATCCGGTCCATCGCCACGGCCTGATCGGCGGCCACGGACTCGCTCATGACGCCGCCGGTTCCGCGAGCTCGTAGAGGTGAAACATGCCGTAGATCGCCGAGCGGTCTTCGGCACTGAGGCTGCGGGCCTCGGCGGCATGGGAACGGAAGCGGGCCATGGTGGCCGGCGCGAGCGCCTTCTCGATCGGCGACACCTCGCCCGCCGTGCGGAAGATCACCCGCGTGCCCGGCGCGCCCACCTTGGAGATCTCGGTCCAGAGCTCGTCGATCACCGGCGGCGGCATCCAGTCCTGGCTGTCGAGCAGAATGAACGAGTTGAGGCTGCCCGGCCGCTCCCGGCGGATCTGGTCGGCGAGCGACGCGATGTGCGTCTCCACGCAACCCACGGCCGCCTTGATCGTTTCGTAGTTCTCCCGCTTGAGGTAGTCGGGCACCGCCTTGCGGCCGGCGTGGTCGTAGTGCCGCCCGAAGGCCTGCCAGGCGAAGTAGTTGTCGTCGAGCGGGAAGCCGCAGGCGAGCCGCCGGAGCCGCTGCTTGTACATGTCGAACAGCCGGCTGCCGTCGCCGTCGTGCTCCTCGAGCATCGCAGCGTGCTGGCTCGGCGGGATGCCGAGGCTGTAGACGGCGACCGGCTGGCGTCCCATCCAGCGGACGACCCGGTTGTCGAACAGCGCCCCATACTCCTCGTCGAAGATCCGCTCCTGCTCGGCAATCGACGTCGCGGTGAGCAGCTGGGAGGGATCGCGGCCCATCCGCCGGGCCAGTCCGTGCACCACGCGGAAGAACTGGCCGAGCTTCGACTTCTCGTAGAAGCCGGTCTTGAAGTAGTTGATCCGCTTGGGGCCCACGGCCTTGCCCGGCCAGTCCGTCGTCTCCCAGAAGGCCCGCGTGTCGGGGTCGAGGGCATCCCGCAGATAGCGGTTGTAGTTGGCGACGTTGTCGGGATGCCGGCCGTAGCCGAAGAAATTGTAGAAGGTGTCGTAGTCGGGGAGCCGTTCCAGCGCCTTGAGCTTGAGCCGCGTGAGCGCCATGTGGTTGGCGTTGAGGTCGATCGCCACGATCCGCCTGGGGCGGTGGATCAGGTAGTTGAGGACGTTGCAGCCGCCGCTCGAGATCGTGAGGATGCTCGAGTCGGGGCCCATCCGCAGGGCGCGGGCGTCGACCCGCGGATCCTCCCAGATCTGGTTGTAAACGAACCCGCGAAACCAGAGCGTGAACATCCGCTCCAGCACGCCCCGCTTGCTGGCGAGCTTGTTGTGGTGGACCGCCTTGCGGAGACGGTGGGTGTTGGTGTGACCGGTGCGGGCGGTTGCGGTCATGGCGGAGGACGTCCTGCGGGGCTTTTCCGGGCCTGAAACGGCCAGCCCGAGAATGTAGCCGAACGCGGCCGCCGCCGTCGATGCCGCGGCCCGGCTAGGGGTTCGTCGCCGGCCGGACGGGGGCTGGAGCCACGGCGTCGATCCGCTCCACGAGTCCGCCGACGGTCTCGCGGAGTTCGCCGGCAAGGGCCACGATCGACTCCTCCGTCGCGGTGAGGAACTGCCGGGTCTTGGTCACCTCCGCGGCGAACGCCCCGGCCGTCCGCTCGGCGGCGGCGGCATCGCGGTCCCAGAGATCCTTGTCGGCCGCCAGCCGCTGGCGGCGGTCCTCGGTGGCCTTCAACTCGGCCTCGGCGGCGGCCCGCGACTCAGCGAGCCGCTTGGTGGAATCGTCGAGCGAGCCGATCTCTCGCCGCAGCACCGCCACCAGGCCGGCCACGCCGTCGGTGGCGATGCTCTGCTTGACGGCGTCGGGCCCGCTGCCGCGGAAGATCCGCGCGCCGTGGATGAACGTGCCGGCATCCTGGAGGCGCCGCCGGTAGCGGACCTCCTCGATCGTCGCCTTGTTGTCGGCGGCCAGCGCGAACGCCGTCTGCAGGTCGCACTCCGCGGTCTCGCCGGGCTCGAAGCTCCGCGCGGCCGCCTCGTCTTCGATGCCGGTGGCGATGGCGGCGGTCTGGGTGAACTTCACGACCGCCCAGTAGCTTCCCGGCTGCTCCACGCCCTCGTCGAGACGCTGGCGGATCCGCTCCCACTCGTCCTTGTCGGCCACCGTCTCGTGCTTCTCGAAATCCTCCAGGAAGGTCCGCTGGCGGTCGCGCTCCTCGAGCAGCCCCTCGACCTGCTCCAGGCTGAGCCGCTGCGGTTCGGCCGCGAGGGGGGAATCACCGGTGGGCGCGGCGGTCTTCGAGAATGCCAGCCAGCGGTCCGAGGGGAGGGTCTCGTAGACCGTCACCGAGTCGTAGGTCCGGCTCCAGACCTGCGCGTCGTAGGCGTCGCGCGGCTCGGTCTGGGCGACGGTGAGCACGAAGCGGCCCGCCGGCCCGTCGACCTCGGCGGCCTGCACGAGGAACGCCCCGAGGTAGCGGCCGCCCTCCTGGGCGGGCACGTCCTCGAAGAGGTAGACGGTCGATCCCTGATCGAGCGGCGGCGGCCCGGGCTTGGGTGCCTCGACCGGGGCGGCCTCGCCTTCGACCGCGGGCGGGGCCGCGGGGCCGAACGGGATTTCGAGCTTGCCGCTGGCGGCATCGTTCTTCGGCGGCTCGAACGACGCCTTGGCCCACGACCGGCCATGCCAGGTGTCGATCCGGTCGAGGGCCCGCTGCCAGCGTTCGCGTTCCTTGACGAGCGCGGCGATCGGCTTGGTCGAGAGGTCGTCGTCTCCAGCGCCGAGCGGCTTCAGCTTCCCCCCCTTCGCCGGGTCGGGGACAAGCGCGTCGCGGACCTTGGCGAGCTGCACCTGCTTGCCGCGGACGAAGCTCGCCCACGACCACTCGTAGGCGGCGAACCGCGAGGCGACGTAGAGATAGCCGGCCGCTGCCAGGAGCACGAGGAAGGCCGCGATCAGCGTGCCCCAGCTCCAGCGCTTGTGGCCCACGCCGAAGGCGACGAGGCCCAGGAGCAGCACCAGGGCGAGCAGGCCGAGCAGCGCGTAGTTCATGGTGGTTCTGGCCGGCCGATGACGATCCCGGCCCGCCCGACCGGCACGATCGATACGATCGGAGTATATCGCTCCCCGCGGGCGCGACGCCCTTGGCTATTCGTGCGGTCGGTGGAGTGATCTTGAGTCGCCGCCGCCGCCACGGTGCATCCTGTCGACGCGGCGTTGCCGCGACGTCGCCCCCGGGCGACACGGCGGCCGGGGGGCCAGCGGCCCAACGATGGGTGAAACCCGGGCAAAACGGCTCTTCGCCGGTTTCGGGACGGGGTTTGCGGTGGTTGGCATCGCATCTGCAGGGGGAAGGGTCGCCGAGTTTCCCGCCGGCTGCCGTCCGGCGGCCGGCCCATCCGTCATCGTCACCCGGGGCCCCCCATGCGTCAGTCCGCCACCGACACTCATGACCCGCGCCGCAAGCCCACGGGCCCGACCCGGCCCCGCACCCCGCGCCGCACCACGGCCGTGATCGACGACCCGATCCGGCTCTACCTCTTGCAGATGGGCGGAATCCCCCTGCTCAACCGCGAGACCGAGGTGGCCCACGCCCGCGAGATCGAGATCTGGCGGCGGCGGTTCCGCCGCACGCTGCTCGCCAACGACTTCGTGCTCTCGGGCGCGGTGCAGCTGCTGGAGCGGGTGCAGGCGGGCACGCTGCGGCTCGACCGGACGATCGAGGTGTCGGTCACGAACACTCGCGAGAAGAAGCGGCTTCTCAAGCGGCTCGGCCCCAACCTCGTCACGCTCAAGCGGATCGAGCAGGAGAAGGGCCGGCTGTTTCGGATCGCGATGTCGCGGAGCACTCCGCTCGACGTGCGGCGGGCGGCCTGGCGGCGGCTCGTTCGGCAGCGGAACAAGGCGGTCCGGCTGGTGGAGGAGATGCACCTGCGGATCCAGCGGCTTCATCCGCTGCTGCGGCAGCTCCGCGACATGGCGACGCGGTATGAGTCGATCCGGGGGCAGCTGCGGTCGCTCCAGCACGCCTCCGAGGCGTCGGCCCGCCAGCAGCTCGTGGTCGAGCAGCGGCGGATCCTGCTCTCCACCCGCGAGAGCCGCCGCACGCTCGAGCGGCGGGTGGCGACGCTCGAGGATCTGCAGGAGCGCTACGACGCCGCCAAGCGCGACCTCGCCGCCGGCAACCTCCGGCTCGTGATCTCGATCGCCAAACGGTATCGCAACCGCGGCCTCACCTTCCTCGACCTGATCCAGGAGGGCAACTCGGGGCTGATGCGGGCGGTGGACAAGTTCGAACACGCCCGCGGCTTCAAGTTCTCCACCTACGCCACCTGGTGGATCCGGCAGGCGATCACCCGGGCGATCGCCGATCAGAGCCGCACCATCCGCGTGCCCGTGCACATGGTCGACGCGATGACGAGGATGCGAAACCTGCAGCGCGACTTCCTCCAGGCGCACGGCCGCAACGCCACGGTGGAGGAGCTGGCGGCGCTCTCGGGCCTCGAAGTGGAGGAGGCCGAGTGCATCTGCCGGATGGCCCGGAAGCCCGTCTCGCTCGACCAGCCGTTGGGGGACACCGATGAGGGCTCCGTGGGCGACTTCGTCAGCGACCGCCGCGAAGACGACCCGCTCAAGGGCGTCCACCAGCAGTCGCTCCAGGGGATGATCGCCCGGGCGCTCGAGACGCTCTCCTACCGGGAGCGGGAGATCCTCCGCCTCCGGTTCGGCCTGGCAGACGGCTATGCCTACACGCTCGAGGAGGTGGGCACGATCTTCGACGTCACCCGGGAGCGGGTCCGGCAGATCGAGGCCAAGGCCGTGGAGAAGCTCCGTCAGCCGGGCAGCGACTTCGACCTCGCCGGCTTCGTGGACGACGCCACCGTGGAGCGGTGGCGTGGCACGGCCGACGAGGCCGAGGAACTGGTCACGGCTGGCGCGTGATCTCCGCGCGGCGCCGCAGCCGGCCGGAGGCTTCGGACGTGGCCGCAGGTTTTCAACCTGCGGTGACTGCCAGACCCCCAGTCCCGTTCCGCAGGGTGACAGCCTGCTTGCAACGCGCGGCGCCGCAGCCGGCCGGAGGCTTCGGACGTGGCCGCAGGTTTTCAACCTGCGGTGACTGCCAGACCCCCAGTCCCGTTCCGCAGGGTGACAGCCTGCTTGCAACGCGCGGCGCCGCAGCCGGCCGGAGGCATGCTCGGCGCCGGCGGCACTTGTGAGTTCAAGGCGCCAACGGAATGTCGACGTCCGGCGTCCACAAGTGTCACCGGCTTCTGCGCGTGCCTCCGGCCGGCTGCTCCCGGGCTCATCATCAAGCCAGCGAGGGACTGACCGTGCCCCGCCTTTTAGGGATGAACTCAGCGAGGGGCTGACCGTGCCCCAGGAGCCGGCGTATGCCGCCAAGTGAAGCCAGGATGGCGAAACGCCGGCGGCATCCGAGTGAGCGAACGGCACGATGCCGTTCGCGAACGTCCGGCGATGGGGTACGGTCAGCCCCGAGCCTCGCGAACGTCCGGCGATGGGGTACGGTCAGTCCCGAGCGGGTTGATTCCGCAGGTTAAAAACCTGCGGCCAATCTTCAGCGTGCGGCGACGGGGCGCGGTCGGTCCCGAGCCCCGCCTAGGCCGACT
>JBBAVS010000151.1:0-8246 GCA_040397585.1 Pirellulales bacterium | reverse complement strand
TCGCCAGTGGCCGCAGGTTTGCAACCTGCGGTGTCCGGAAGTGGCCGCAGGTTTGTAACCTGCGGTGCCCGGAAGTGGCCGCAGGTTTGCAACCTGCGGTGCCCGGAAGTGGCCGCAGGTTTGCAACCTGCGGTGTACCCGCCGCTCAGGGCTGCCCACGCCCCGTCGCCGGACGCTCGCTGCGGGCATCCTGCCCTGCGCTCGCTCGATGCTGACTGCGCTCCGCCATCCTGGCTTCGCTGGTCAGCAACGCCGGCTCCCGGGGCATGGGCAGCCCTTCGCTCGTCGTTCGCTGCTTTACCACGATCCGTGCGGTGTTCACGGCAGCGCGATTCGGTCCGCGGGGGCCGGGAATGGCCCCCGCGGACACGACAGGCCGATCAGATGGCGGCGGCGGCCGTCTCGCCGGTGCGGATCCGGACGACCTCCGCGAGGTTCGTCACGAAGATCTTGCCGTCGCCCACCTGGCCGGTGCGGGCGGTGGACATGATCTTGCTGATCACGCTCTGGGCCTCGTCGTCGCTGACCACCACTTCGATCTTCACCTTGGGCAGGAAGTCGACGGAATACTCGGCACCTCGATAGGTCTCGGTGTGGCCCTTCTGACGCCCGAACCCACGGACCTCGGTCACGGTCATGCCCTTCACGCCCAGGGCGTTGAGCGCGTCCTTGACCTCTTCGAGCTTGAAGTGGCGGATGATGGCTTCGATCTTCTTCATGGTGGTCTCCTCGTCGTGATCGGCTCCGCGACGCGGCGCCGAAGGTGGTGATCCCGAGCCGATCGCGCCGACCGACTCCCGCCACCTCGATCCCACTGCATACCCCATGCCAAAGGCGTGAACCGGAGAAACACCGGGGTTTTCACGGTTCGGGCGCCCCGCGGTTGTCACGCCCACGAGAATCCAGCCCGCCGCTCGTCGCGACCGCGCGACACCCCGGCTCAGGCGGTCGCCCCCAGCCCGGGCCGATCGGCGAGGCACTCCGTGTGCAGCGTCCCGTCGCTCACCCGGAACAGGCCCGGGAGCCGCTCCTCCCACCCGCGGTTCGCCGCGGGCACGTACTGCCGGGCATTGGCCTCGATCCCCGCCACGCCCGGAACCCAGGCGGCGATCCCCGCGGAGTGCACCAGCGCCGCACCGGGACAGGTGAGATCCTGCACGCAGACGAACATCCCGTGCTTCCGCGCCGCTGCCGCCATCAAGAGCGAATGCGACTGCCCCTTGCAGGCCTTGAGGGCCACACCCGTGTAGCCGAGGTCGCGGGCCATGAGCAGCGTCTCGAGGTCGGTGAGCGACTCGTCGATCACCACCGGCCGGAGCCGCGCCGCGGCATGCATGTCGTTGCGTGGCAGGGCGGCGAGGTCGCGGGCGGTCGGCTGCTCCACATACAGGATGCTCTCCAGACACGGCGGCGCGGCCGCCTTCACCCGCCGCAGGTATTCGAGCACGTAGTCCACGTTCGGACACCGCTCGTTGAAATCGACGCAGTACCGCCAGGCCGTGGTCGGACGGGTCTCGCGGGCGATGCGGTCGACGGCGAGCGTGCGGTCGACGTCCCAGTCGAGCGACTCCCCCTGAAGCTTGATCTTGATGTTGCCCAGGCCGTTGAAGGCGATCCATTCGGCCAGCGTCCGCGGCAGCCCATCGCAGGGCACGTCCGCCGTGTCGGCCTCGGCGGCGGTGAGCGGATCGCTGCCGCCGACCGAGTGGAACAGCGGCACGGTGGCCGCGGGACTCGGCCGCACGACGTCCTGCAGGCTCGTGCCGACGAACTCGGCCCCCAGATACCGCGACAGGTCGTGCCCCACGAGATCGGGCGACACGGTGAGAAAACTGCTGCGGCCCAGCGCCTTGCCGGCAGCATCGTGCAGCGCCGCGTCGAACGGGCTCGCCACCACGAGCACGGCGAGCTTCGGCAGCGGCACCGGGAGCGTGCGCGAAGCCGACTCGGCCGCAGCCGCGGCGAGGAACTCCGGCTCGAGCCGATGCCAGAGCTCGAGCGGGTGCGCCGCCACCGGGCAGGCGGCCAGCACGGCCGCGATCCGGCCGGCGAGTCCCTTCATGGCGTCGAGGGTCAGCTGGTAGGGCAGGTCGCGGGCCGGAAACGCCCACACGTTTCCCAGCGGCATCGAGCCACGGCCGGTGACCACGCGGCCGTCGGGCAGTTCGACGTCGATCGCCACGTCGAGCAGCGTGACGCGGTCCACCGGGACGCCGCCGAACTTGTAGGGCGTGCGATAACGGTGGTCCAGGAAGTCGGTGCGCACGTCCTTCACGCGGACCGCCAGCGGACCGCTCCGATCCGCCGCGCGGCCGCGGCCGGACGCCCCCGTGAGGATGCCCATGGCGGCAGCCGCCGTCCGGCAGAAGGCTCGGCGAGACCGTCGGCTCATCGTCGCGGTGTCCTGGGGTGCCCCTCGACCATAGGGTACAACAATCGGCGGGCTGACTGGCCAGCCAGACGGTGCCAGCGAGGCTGCGGAGCGGGGGACTTCGATGACGACTGCTTCACGGGTGTGGGCCGCGATCATGGGCGGAGCGATCGGCATGACAGGGATCGACGCTGGCGCCGCCGAGCCGGCCAACTACGACGAGTCGGCCGTCCGCACCTACACGCTCCCCGACGTGCTCGCCGGCCCCGATGGGCAGGCCGCAACCACGGCCGAAGCCTGGCGGGGCACGGCCCGTCCGCACCAGTTCGCGGTCTTGGAGCAGCACGTGTATGGGCGTCGGCTGCCGACGGTCCCCGTGCAGGTGGTCGGCGCGGTGGATCGCGCCGAAACAACGCTCGGCGACGGCCGCCGGGCGATCCGGCTCCAGGCACGGCTGCGGCTCGGCGACTCCCCGCAGTCCGTCACGACCGACGTGCTCGTGTACCTCCCAACCACCGGCGGGCCGGCGCCCGTGTTCCTGCACCTCAACTTCAAGGGCAACCAGGCGGAGCATCCCGATCCCGCGATCCGGATGTCCGCGGCGTGGCTGCCCGACGACAAGCGCGGGGAGATCGTCGGCAACCGGGCCACGGAAGCCTCGCGGGCAAAGGACGCCCTGCACTGGCCCGTCGAGAAACTGCTCGACCGCGGCTATGGCGTGGCCACCGCCTGCTACGGCGACGTCTTTCCGGATCGTTCCGACGGCCGCGCGGCGAGCGCGCTGGCGGCGCTCGGCCGGCCGCTGGAGGGCGACCTGCCCGCGGACGAGCCCGGCGCGATCGCCACCTGGGCGTGGCAGCTGTCACGAATCCTCGACTGGCTCGTCACGCTCCCCGAGGTCGATGCGTCGAGGGTGATCGTGGTGGGCCATTCCCGCAACGGCAAGGCGGCCGTCTGGGCCGGCGCCTGCGACGAGCGGTTCGCGATGGTGGTCTCCAACGAGTCGGGCTGCGGCGGCGCCGCCCTCGAGCGGCGGAACTTCGGCGAGACGATCGAGGCGATCACGCGGCGGTTTCCCCACTGGTTCTGCCCCGCGTTTCGCACGTATGCCGACCGCGAGACCGACCTGCCCGTCGACGCCCACGTGACGCTCGCGATGGCGGCCCCGCGGCCGCTGTATGTCGCCAGCGCGAGCGACGACCGCTGGGCCGATCCCAAGGGGGAGTTCCTCGCCGCAGTCGCCGCCAGCCCCGTCTGGACCCTCTGCGGACGCGAGGGCCTCGGCACGACCACCTGGCCGCCCGTCGACACCCCTGTGGGCCGCACCGTCGGCTACCACCTGCGCACCGGCAAGCACGACCTCCTCGAGTGGGACTGGCTGCGGTTCGCCGACCACGCCGACCGCACGCTGGGGGCCGGCGCGAATGGCGCGCGGGCCGGGGCCGATGCGGCGTTCCACCCGGTGCAGGAACCGCTGCCGGTGCCGCCCCCGGCTGGTGCGATGCTGCTCTTCGGCGACGGCACGGAACCCGGCGGCCCGCAGTTCACGGCGCTGGACGGCGGGGCGATCGACTGGCAGGTCGTGGACGGCACGCTCGTGACGCAGCCCTCGAAGGGGCACGCGAACCACATCGTCTCGGTGCCGGTGTTCCGCGACGCCGACATCCACGCCGAGTTCATGACCGCGCCGATCGCCAGGGGCAACAGCGGCCTCTACATCCACGGCCACTACGAGATGCAGATCTTCGACTCCTTCGGCGTCGAGCCGCCGACGGATCAGGACGAGGGCGCGCTCTACCGGTTCGGCAAGCCACTGGTGAACGCGGCGCGACCCACCGGGGAATGGCAGGTCTACGACATCCGCTTCATCGCCCCACGACGCGGTGCGGATGGCGCGATCACCGCGCCGGGGCGGATCACCGCCTGGCTCAACGGCCGGCTCGTGCAGGACGGGATCGAGTTCACGGAGCCGCGGTCGCCGTACACGCCCTACAAGCACGGCGTCACGGATCACCTGCGAACGATCGAAGCCACCCTGCGGAAGAGCGGCCGCGGCCCGCTGTTTCTCCAGGACCACGGCAGCCCGGCGCGGTTCCGCAACCTGTGGATCAGACCGCTCGAGGCGGCTGACGCCCCCTGACGGACGGCGCGTGGCCGGCCGCCTCACCCGTCCGGGGTTTGTTTCGCGACCGAGCGGCCATTACATTCCGGCGTCAGGTCTCGCTGCCGAAGGGGATTCCATGCCACACCAGTCCGCGCCCAGCCGACGCCGCTTCCTGGCGACGTCGGCGGCCACGACGGCCGCGGCCGTCGCGGCCCCCTACGTGATCACCTCCAAGGCCCTTGGCGATGCCACCACGCCGCCGGCGAGCGACCGGATCGTGATGGGAGGCATCGGGCTGGGCAACATGGGCTCGGGTGACCAGCGGGCCTTCCTCGCTCATCCGCACGTGCAGTACGTCGCCGTCTGCGACGTCCGCGAGAAGTGGCGGAACGATGCCCAAGCGCGGGTGGACGAGAAGCACGGCGCCGGGGCCTGTGCGGCCTACGTGGACTTCCGCGAACTGCTCGGCCGTGACGACATCGACGCCGTCCACATCGCCACTCCCGACCACTGGCACGCGCTGATGACGATCGCCGCCTGCCGCGCGGGCAAGGACATCTATCTCCAAAAGCCGGAAACGCTCACGCTCCGCGAGGGGCCGCTGATGATCCAGGCGGCCCGGCGCTACGGCCGCGTGGTCTCCGGCGGCAGCCAGCGAGTGCTCGAAGACTACCGCCAGATCGTCGACCCCTGCTGGGCCGGCGAACTCGGGAAGATCACGTCGATCGACATCGAGCCCGGACCCTCGTCGATGGCCTGCTACCTGCCCGCCGTCGCCACGCCCGCCGGCATCGACTGGGATCTCTGGCTTGGCCCGGCTCCCTGGGAGCCCTACAACCCCGGCCGCTGCGACGGCAACTTCGGTACCGGCGGCAACAGTTGGCGGTCGTATGTGGACTACTCGGGCGGCAGCCTCACCGACTGGGGCGCCCACAACTTCGGCGGCACGATTTTCGCGGCCGGGCTGCTCGACCTCCAGCCGGTGAAGGCGGTCTGGCATCCCGCCTCGGGCGACGGCACGGTGGCGGCGCACGCCACGCTCGTCTACCCGAACGGCGTCGAGGTGCACTGCAACCGGCCGAAGACGCTGCGGCCTGCCGACCCGTCCGCCACGGTCACGCACGAACGCGGGATCACGATCCGCGGCGACGGCAGCGCCGTGCCGCCGCGGGCGGTGCCCGCCTACCGCGGCAGCGGCGGCATCTACGGCGACTTCATCGAATGCGTGAAGACGCGGCAGCGGCCCTTCCGCGATCTCGAGGTGGCCGTCAACACGATGACGGCGCCGCACATGCTCGGCCTCGCTCGGCGGCTCGAGCGGTCGCTCGAATGGGACCGCGCGGCGCAGCGGTTCGTGAACGACGAGGAGGCCAACCGCCTGCTCGACCGCGCCCGCCGCGAACCCTGGATCCTCTGAACCGGAGCCTGCAGCATGACATCCGACCGCATGCCACTCGACGACGAGTTCAAAGCCCTCGCGGCGTTCGACTGGGGAGCCGACGCAGCGCCGCTGGCGAAGATCGACGCCGCCGTCGTCGCCTGCCACGGCCAGGAGTCGCTGACCGCCGACCTCGAGCAGCGGTTCGCCGCGATCGTCGGCGGAAAGGCCTCCCGGGCTGCCAAGGAATACGCCTGCCGCAAGCTCGCGATGATCGGCACCGCGGCCTCGGTGCCCACCCTCGCGCCGTTGCTCGCCGATCCCGTCGAGTCGCACATGGCCCGCTTCGCCCTCGAGCGGATTCCGGCGCCGGCAGCCGGCGAGGCGCTTCGGCAGGCGCTCGGCACCGCCCGGGGCGACCTCGCCATCGGCATGATCTCGTCGCTCGCCAACCGGCGCGACGCGGCCAGCGTGCCGGCGCTTGCCGCGCTGCTCGGCGGCGACCCGAAGACCGCGGCGGCGGCCGCCGCAGCTCTCGGACGCATCGCCACGCCCGAGGCCGCCAAGGCACTCGCCGCCGCGACGCCGCCGACGGGCCCGGTGGCCGATGCCGTGATCGACGCCCGCCTCGCCTGCGCCGACACGCTGCTCGCCGCCGGCGATCGCGCCGCCGCGAAGGCGATCTACCAGGCGGTGGCCGCCGCCAGCGGCGACGCACCGAAGACCCACCGGGCCCGGGCCATCCGGGTCGCGGCGAAGAGCGGGCTGCTCGCCTGCCTCGACGGGTCCGTCTCCCACTGACCGTTCCCAGCTTCGACCGACATCTCCCCGCCGTCACCGAGTTGCCATGCCCACGCCCAGCCAGTCGCACCGCGTGAGTCCGCGGGCCATCCTGCTCACGACCCTGGTCTTCGCCCCGCTGCTCGGGCCGCCCGTTCGGGCCGCCGAGACGGTGCCGGCTGCGACGAAGCAGGAGGCCGCCGACGAGGCGCTGGCGTGGCTCGGTTCCGACGACGCCGACCTGCGGCGGGTGGCCCTCGATGCGATCCGACATGGCGTGAAGGGGGAGTCGTTCACGCGTCGGGTCGCGGAAACGCTGCCAAACCTGCCCGCGGATCAGCAAGCCGCCCTGCTCCTGGCGCTCGCCGATCGGGGCGACGCCGCAGCCCTGCCCGCCGCCACCCGGGCGCTCGCCGCGGCGCACGACGCCGGCGTCCGCGCCGCCGCGATCTCTCTGATCGGCCGCCTCGGGGGGCCGGCCGACGTGGCCACGCTCGTGGCGGCGCTCTCGGCCGGCGGCCCCCAGCAGGACGCCGCCCGGCGCGGGCTCGTGGAGATCGCTGGTGCCGACGCCGCCGCGGCGATCCGGGCCGCCGCCGCCACTGGCGCCCCGGCCGCGCGGGCGCTGGTGATCGACGCTCTGGCCGAACGCCGCGACCGTGCGGCGCTGCGGGTGCTGGAGCAGGCCGCCGTGGATGACGACGCCGCGGTCCGTGTGGCGGCGATGCGGGCCCTGGCCCGGTTCGGGGGACCGGCCGAGATTCCCGCCATGGTGCAGTCGCTCCTCAAGTCGTCGGGCGACGAGGAGCGGGCCGCGCAGCTTGCGATCACGGCCGTCTGCACCGGCCCAGGGGATGCCGGCCGCGCGACCGACGCGCTCGTCGCACGCTACCAGGCAGCCGACGATCAGGCTCAGGCCAGACTCCTGCCCGCCCTGGCCCGGGTCGGCGGTCCGAAGGTGATGGCGATCGTCGACGCGATGCTGGCCGATCCGGCCCGGCGGTCGCAGGGCCTCGACGCGCTGTCCAAGTGGCCCGACGCCACCGTCAAGGACCGGCTCCTCGATCTCCTCGCCATGGCGACCGACCCGAAGGAGAAGCAGCTGCTCCTCGGCACGCTCATCCGCATCGCTCCGCTGCCCGACAACAAGCTCAACGATGCCGCGAAACTCGACCTGCTCGTGAACACGATGGCGCTCTGCGAGCGGACCGAAGACAAGGCCCGGGTGCTGGATCGGGCCAACGCCATCCGCACGATCGAGACCTTCCGCTTCATCGCCCCCTACCTCGACGATCCGGCGCTCGCCGAGCCCGCCTGCCGCAGCGTGGTCGAGCTGGCGCACCACCAGAAGCTCCGCGACGCCCACAAGGACGAGTTCACCGCGGCGCTCGACAAGGTGCTCGGGATCACCACGAACGAGGAACTCGTCGAGCGGGCCACCCGCTACAAGGCCGGCCAGACGTGGGACCGCAAGAAGAAGAGCTGATCCTCACGTATCCCAAGTGGGTGCAGGTTTTCAACCTGCACAGGACTTCAAGTCGGGGCCATGCACCGCAGGTTGAAAACCTGCGGCCACCTGTCCGAAGTGGGTGCAGGTTTTCAACCTGCACAGG
>JBBAVS010000150.1:0-8515 GCA_040397585.1 Pirellulales bacterium | reverse complement strand
CCTCGCTCGTCGTGCCTTTGCTGAAGTGGCCGCAGGTTTTCAACCTGCGGTGCCTCACGTGCGGTGCCCAGCATGCTGTGCCGCGCCGCGGAGGGCTGCGACGCCCGACTCAGGCCACGATCTCCTCGACGACGTGGCCCTTGGTGTCGGTGAGCCGCATCTCGCGGCCGGCGTGGCGGAAGGTGAGCCGCGTGTGGTCGAGGCCGAGCAGATGGAGGATCGTCGCATGCCAGTCGTGCACGTGCACGGGCGCCTCCACCACCTCCATGCCGAACTCGTCGGTGGCGCCATGCACGTGGCCCGACTTCACGCCACCGCCGGCAAACCAGGTCGTGTAGCCCTGGTGGTTGTGATCGCGGCCGTCGTCCGTCTGGCCGTAGGGCGTCCGCCCGAACTCGCCACCCCAGACAACCAGCGTGTCGGCGAGCAGGCCGCGGGCGTCGAGGTCGGCGAGCAGCCCGGCGATCGGGCGATCGACCGCCCGGGCGTGTCGCTCGTGCTCGGCGGCGAGGTTGCGGTGCTGATCCCAGCCGCCGTGGCAGACCTCCACGAACCGCACGCCCCGCTCCAGGAGCCGCCGCGCCATCAGGCACTGCCGCGCGAAGTCGGCGGTGCCCTCGTCGTCGAGGCCGTAGAGCGTTGCCGTCGCCGCCGATTCTCCGGCCACGTCGAGCGCCTCGGGAAGCGTGTCCTGCATGCGGAAGGCCAGTTCGTGCGCCGCGATCAGCCCCTCCACGGCCGCCGCCTCCGCCCCCTCCTCGGCGGCGCGGCGGTTGAGCGACTGGATGAAGTCGATCTGGGTCCGCTGCTCCGTCCGCGAGAGAGCGGGGTTGGCGATGTTGCTCACGCCCGCCTCGCCGCCGCCGAGCCGCGCGAACCGTCCCCCGCCGGCGCCGATCTTCGTGGCCTGGAAGCTCGCCGGCAGAAAGCCGCTGCCGTAGTTGGCCGGGCCGCCGCTTGCGGGCGGCGGGCTGATCGTGACGAATCCGGGGAGGTTGGCGTTCTCACTGCCCAGCCCGTAGGTCACCCAGGCGCCCAGCGACGGTCGCACCGCCGTGCTCATGCCGGTGTGCATCTGAAGGAACGCGGGAGGATGGTTGGGCACGTCGGTCCGCATGCTGTTGACGAGGCAGAGCTTGTCGGCGTGCGCGGCGATCTCGGGAAACAGGTCGGAGATCCACAGGCCGCTCGCGCCCCGCTGGCGGAACTCCCACCGCGGCGCGAGCAGCTTCGCGCTGGGCACGCGGCCCCGGCCGATCGCCGTGCCCGCATGCCGCACGAGCGCCGGCTTGTGGTCGAACGAATCGACGTGCGACGGGCCGCCCTCCATGCAGAGAAACACGACCCGTTTGGCCCGCGCGGGGAAGTGGGGCGGCCGCGTGGTTCCCGCGGCCTCCTCCGCGGCGAGCGCCTTGAAGGCCACGCCGCCGAAGCCGGCGGCGACGGTGGCCAGCCAGTGACGGCGAGGCCAGGTGAGCGGCGGATGGAGCGGGTGCATCGGTGGTGCCTGCCTTTCAGTTGCGGGCCAGGAAGTCGTGGCTTGCCCAGAGCGCCTGGCAGAGTTCGGTCCAGGCTTTGGTGGTCTGGCCCCGCCGGCGAACGAAGTCGAGGGCGGCGTCGATCTCGGCGGCCGAGGGCCGGCGGCCGAAGAACCGCAGCCAGGCTCGTGTGGCCCGCCGCCGCGCGTCGGGTTCCTCCTCGGCGAGCCACGCCGCCGCCTCCTCGGCCTGCCGGATCACGAATCGGTCGTTGAGCAAGTAGAGCGACTGCGCGGGCACCGTCGTCTCCGGTCGATCCCCGGTGACGACCCCCGGTGACGGCGCGTCGAACAGGGCGAGCGGTTCCAGCGGCGTGCCGCGGAGCGCGGGCAGGTAGATCGCGCGGGTGAACACCGTCTCGTCGAGCGGCTGACCACGGGCGATGAGCCGGGCGGCGGCGAACCCTTCGCCGATGTTCTCCACGGTCGAGCCCGCCGGCGGGCGGAGGTCGAGGGTGCCCGCGGTGAACAGGATGCCGTCGCGGATCGCCTCGGCATCGAGCCGCGCGGGTGTCATCCGCCAGCGGAGCACGTTGTCGGGGTCGATCTCGAAGGCCTGCGGGTCATGCCGCGTCGAGAGGGCGTAGGCGTGGCTCGCCATGAGGTGGCGGATCAGCCCCTTGATCTTCCAGCCATCCGCGACGAACCGCGTCGCGAGGTGGTCGAGCAGTTCCGGGTGCGACGGCGGCTCGCCCGCCACGCCGAAGTTGTCGGGTGAGTTCACGAGGCCGCGGCCGAAGAGCTGGAGCCAGACGCGGTTGACGATCACCCGGGCCGTCAGCGGGTTGTCGGCCGCAGCGATCCACCGGGCCAGCTCCAGCCGGCCGCTCTCCGCGGCGTCGGGCCGGGTGCCGCCGGCGAGCGCGGGGAGCCCGCGGGGCACGACGACGCCCGGCTTCTCCACCTCGCCGCGAAGGAAGAGCGGGGAGTCGCGGGGCACGCGGCGGTCGAGCGCGGCCATCGCGAACTGTCGGGGTGTGCCGTCGGCCGCGTAGCTCTCGAGCCGCGCCGAGAAGGTGGCCACGAGCGTGCGATTGCGGATCGCCTGCCCCGGATCGGGGCGGCCGCCGCCGGCCGTGATGCTCGCGAACTGATCGGCGAGGCGATCGAGCTGGTTCTCGAGGAACTCGCGGCCCCGGGCGTCGAGCGGCGGCACGCCGTCGGGCTGGCCGGCTGTGCGGGGCAGTTCCACGAGGTCGCCGGGATTGGCGTTCTGGACGACGCGGATCGTGCCATACCGCGTGTCGGTGCTGCGGAAGATCCCGGCGAGCGCGTAGTAGTCGCGCTGTGAAATGGGATCGTATTTGTGGTCGTGGCAGCGGGCGCAGGCGACGGTGAGGCCGAGGAATGCCTGCGTCACGGCGTCGATCTGCTCGTCCACGACGTCCATCTCGAACTGGAGCCGGTTGCGCTCGGCGTGCGACTTCGCTCCGACGGCGAGGAATCCGGTGGCCACGAGCAGTTCCGCCCGCTCACGGTCGTCGCGGGCCGCGAAGCAGTCCCCCGCGATCTGCTCCAGCGCGAACTGGTCGAAGGGCATGTCGGCGTTCAAGGCCCGGACCACGTAGTCCCGATACCGCCAGGCATGCGGGTAGGCGAAGTCGGTCTCCTTGCCGCTGCTCTCGGCGTAGCGGGCGACGTCGAGCCAGTGGCGGCCCCAACGCTCGCCGAACCGGGGCGACGCGAGTAGCCGGTCGATCTCGGCGAGCAGCCGCTCACGGGACGGGTCGGCGAGAAACGCCTCCACGTCCGCCGGCTCGGGGGGCAGGCCGGTGAGGTCGAGGTGGACGCGGCGGAGGAGCGTGGCGGGGTCGGCATCGGCGACCGGCCGCAGGCCGGCCGACTCGAGCCGCGCGAGCAGGAAGCGATCGACGTCGGTCCACAGCCACGAGGCGTCGGCGACCTTGGGGGGCGCATGGTCGCGAGGCGGCTGGAACGACCAGTGCGCCGCGCGGGTGTCGGGTCGTGACGCGGCGGAGGGGGGCTCGTCGGCCGGCATGGGGAGCCCGCGGCGAATCCACTCCTCGATCGCCGCGACGGCCTCGCGGGGTAGCGGTCCGCCGTGACTCTTGGGCGGCATCTGCACGTCGGGATCGCGGGAGGTAAGCACCTCGACCAGGCGGCTGCGGGCGGGCTGACCCACCACCACCACCTCGCCGCCGTCGCCGCCGGCGAGGATCGCGGCGCGGGAATCGAGCCGCAGGCCCGAGCGGATCTCCGGGGCCGTGGCGGCGTGGCAGGCGTGGCAGTGCCGCGCGAGCACCGGCCGCACCTCCTTCTCGAAGAAGGCGAGATCGGCGGCCGGCGGCTGCTCGGCGGCGCGGGCCTGCGGCGCCGGCCAGACGGCCGCCAGCGCGGCGACCAGCAGCCAAGGCAACGAACTCTTCTGCAGGTGGCTCATCGAGGGGGTTCCTGCGGCCTCACTTGAACGGCTCGGCCGGGCTGAAGTTGCGGGGCCGGGTTGAACGGACCGGCGCTACCCGGGACACTGGCGGTGTTCCCGTTCGCCGGCCGGAAGGTGTCTTTGATGTCCACGTGGCTCGCCCCGCTCCAGCGCATGTCCGCTCCCCAGCCCGGCCAGATGCGGGCGAGGAGCGGCATGTGACGGTCTCCCTCCGGTCGGACCTGCTCGGCCCGCTGGCGGCGCTCGCCCGCCGTCTCGACGGCGAGCTGGCCTGCGACGCCCTGGCGGTCACGGCCTATTCGACCGACGCGTCGGAGTATCAGGAGCAGCCGGTCGCCGTGGCGTTTCCCGCGTCGGAGGCCGACGTCCGCGAGCTCGTGCGATTCGCCGCGGCGCACCGCGTGGGACTGATCCCGCGGGGCGCGGGCACGTCGCTGGCGGGGCAGGTGGTGGGCAACGGGATCGTGGTGGACCTCGGCCGCTCGCTCAACGCGATCGTGGCGCTCGACGTCGCCCGCCGCCGCGTCCGCGTGCAGCCGGGCGTGGTCCGCAACGAACTCAACCGGTTTCTCGCCCCGCACGGCCTGTTCTTCGGTCCCGAGACCTCGACGGCCAACTGGGCCACGCTCGGCGGCATGGTGGGCAACAACTCCTGCGGGTCCAACTCGATCGCCTACGGCTCCACCCGCGATCATCTCGTTTCGGCCCGCGGCTTCCTCGCCGACGGCAGCGAGGTGACGTTCGGGCCGCTCGGGCCGCGAGAAGCGGAAGCCAAGCGGCACGCCGCCGATTCGCTGGAGACGAAAATCTACCGCGAGATCGCCGCGATCCTCGGCAACGAGGCCAATCGGCGGCTCGTTCGCGAGTCGTTTCCCCGGCCCGAGGTCACCCGCCGCAACACCGGCTACGCCCTCGACGCCCTCATGCAGGCGTCGTCCTTCGATCCCGAGGCGGCCGACGACTTCAACATCTGCCGGCTGATCGCCGGCTCCGAGGGGACGCTGTTCGTCGGCGTCGAGTTCGAGCTCAACCTGCTGCCGCTGCCGCCGCCGGGAGCGCTCCTCGTGGTCCACTGCCGCACCGTGGACGAGGCCCTGCGGGCGGCGGTCGTGGCCATGCGGCATCACCCCACCGGCTGCGAGCTGATCGACGACAAGATCCTGGAGTGCACCAAGGCCAACCTCGAGCAGTCGCGGAACCGCGACTTCGTGTTCGGCGATCCCGGGGCCGTGCTCGTGGTGGAACTCCGGCACGAGTATCGGCCCACGCTCGAGGCGCTCCTCGGCAGGCTCGAGGGCGACCTGCGGGCCGCGGGGCTCGGCTACGCCTATCCGCTGCTCTTCGGGAGCGACGGCGACAAGGTCTGGGAGCTGCGGCGGGCCGGGCAGGGCCTCGTCAACAACGTGCCGGGCGATGCCAAGCCGCGGGAGATCGTCGAGGACACGGCCGTGGCCGTGGAGGATCTGCCCGCCTACATCGCCGAGTTCGATCGCCTGCTCGCGGAGAAGTATGGCATCGACTGCATCCACTATGCCCACGCCGGCGCCGGCGAGCTGCACCTGCGGCCGCTCTTCGACCTCCATTCACCGGCCGGCCTGAGGATGTTCCGCGACGTGGCCACCGACGTGGCGGCGCTGGTGAAGAAGTACCGCGGTTCGCTCAGCGGCGAGCACGGCGACGGGCGACTCCGCGGCGAGTTCATCCGCTCGATGGTCGGCCCCGCCTGCTACGACCTCTTCGTCCGCGTGAAGCGGGCCTTCGATCCTCAGGGGATCCTCAATCCCGGCAAGATCGTCGACACGCCGCCGATGGACACCTCGCTGCGGATCGTGCCGGGCGAGCCGCCGCCGCGACACGAGACCATTTTTCGGTTTGCCGACACCGGCGGCATCCTCCGGGCGGCCGAGAAGTGCACCGGCGTGGGCCAGTGCCGCAAGTCGCATCTCGCCGGCGGCACGATGTGCCCCAGCTACATGGCCACGCGGAACGAGACCGACACCACCCGCGGCCGGGCCAACGTGCTCCGCCAGGCGCTCGCCGGCACCCCGGCCGACGCCAATCCCTGGCGGCGGCCCGAACTCGCCGAGGTGATGGATCTCTGCCTGTCGTGCAAGGCCTGCAAGAGCGAGTGCCCCTCCAACGTGGACATGGCGCGGCTCAAGGCGGAGTGGCAGCAGCACTGGCACGACGCCCACGGCGTGCCGCTGCGGGCCCGGCTCGTCGCCGGCTCGGCCGCGCTCTTGCGTCGCGCGGCCCTGGTGCCGTGGGCCTACAACCTGCTCGCGCGGGCGCCGCTGGTGTCGCGGCTGGTGAAGCTCGCGGCCGGCTTCGCGCCGCGGCGGTCGCTGCCGGCGCTGCCGCGGACCACGCTCTCTGCCTGGCTCCGCAAGCGGCCGCCCCGCGGGCCGGCGGTGCACGGCCGCGTGCACCTGTTCGTGGACGAGTTCACCGACACGCTCGACGCCGACGTGGGCATCAAGGCGGTGGAACTGCTCGAGGCCCTGGGCTACGAGGTGGTGGTGCCGCGGCACGTTGACAGCGGGCGAGCCCAGCTCTCCACCGGCCTCGTTCGTGCCGCCCGCGATCTCGCCACCGCGAACGTCGAGTTGCTCGATCCGGTGGTCACCGACGAGGCGCCGCTGGTGGGCATCGAGCCTTCGGCGATCCTCACGTTTCGCGACGAGGCTCCCGATCTCGTGCCCGAGCGGCTCGCGGCAGCGGCCCGGCGGCTGGCTGGCCGCACGCTCTTGATCGACGAGTTTCTGGCCCGCGAGGCGCATCGCGGCCTGATCACCGCCGCCGCCTTCACCGCCGAGCCGCGGCGGATCGCCCTCCATGGCCACTGCCACCAGAAGGCGCTCGCCTCCGTGGCCGACTCGGCGGCGATCCTCGCCCTCCCGGCGAACTACGAGGTGGAGACGATTCCCAGCGGCTGCTGCGGGATGGCGGGCTCATTCGGCTACGGCCGCGAGCACTTTCGCATCTCGATGCAGATCGGGGAGCTCGTGCTGTTTCCGTTCGTGAGGGCCGCGGACCGCGACACGCTGATCGCCGCGGCCGGCACGAGCTGCCGTCACCAGATCGCCGATGGCACGGGGCGGCGGGCGCTGCACCCGGTGGAGATTCTCCACGCGGCGCTCGCGCGGCCTACAATCCGGCCATGAGTGGCCCCACGATCGTCTGGTTTCGGCACGACCTCCGGCTCGACGACCATCCGGCGCTCGCGGCGGCGGCGGCCCGTGGCAGCGTGGTGCCCGTGTTCATCTGGGCGCCCGAGGAGGAGCGGCCGTGGGAGCCGGGCGCGGCCTCCCGGTGGTGGCTGCATCAGTCGCTCGAGCGGCTGGCCGCAGCGCTCGCGAAGACCGGCGCGCCGCTCGTGATTCGCCGGGGGCCGTCGCTCGATGCCCTGCGGACCGTTGCCAAGGAGTGTGCCGCCACGCACGTCATCTGGAACCGGCGCTACGAGCCGGCCGTGATCGCCCGTGACACCGCGCTCAAGCAGGCGCTCACTGCCGCCGGCCTGGTGGCCGAGAGCTTCAACGGGTCGCTCCTCTTCGAGCCGATGCGGGTGGCCACGAAGGAGGGTAAGCCGTATCAGGTGTTCACACCCTTCTGGCGGGCACTGCTCGCGAAGGAGGAGCCGGCCGAGCCCGTGGCAGCCCCGCGGCGGCTGCGAGGTCTCGAGCAAGCGCTGCAAAGCCTCGAGATCGAGTCGCTCGGTCTTCTTCCCACGATCGACTGGGCCGCGACGATGCGGGAGACCTGGACGCCCGGCGAGGTCGGGGCCGGGGCGCGGCTCGAGGCGTTTCTGGAGAAGGCGCTCTCGGGGTATGCCACCGGTCGCGATCGCCCCGACCGTACCGGCACGAGCAGCCTGTCGCCGCACCTCCACTTCGGCGAGATCTCGCCGCGGCGGGTGTGGCACGGTGTCCGTGCGGCCGTGGGGGGCAAGCCCGCGGCGAAGATCACCACCGGCGGCGCGGAGGCGTATCTCCGCGAACTCGGCTGGCGGGAGTTCGCCAACCACCTCCTCTATCACTTCCCGCACACGGCCGACGCCCCGCTGCGGGCCGACTACGCCCGGTTTCCCTGGGTAAACGACCCGGTCGGACTCCGCGCCTGGCAGAGGGGCCGCACCGGCTTCCCGATCGTCGATGCGGGCATGCGTCAGCTCTGGGCGACCGGCTGGATGCACAACCGCGTGCGGATGATCGTGGCGAGCTTTCTCGTCAAGGACCTGCGGGTCTCCTGGCTGGAGGGGGCGAGGTGGTTTTGGGACACGCTCGTCGATGCCGATCTGGCCGCCAACACGCTCGGCTGGCAGTGGGCCGCCGGCTGTGGCGCCGACGCGGCCCCCTACTTCCGGATCTTCAACCCCACGAGTCAGCAGGAGAAGTTCGACCCCGACGGCGGCTACGTGGCGCGGTGGGTGGGCGACGATCGCGGCTACCCGGAGCCGATCGTCGATCATGCCGAGGCGCGGAAGCGGGCGCTCGAGGCGTTGAAGGTGGTGACGGGCAAGACTTGACGGTGACCGCTTGTCCGAAAGTGGGTGCAGGTTTTCAACCTGCACA
>JBBAVS010000149.1:2924-8561 GCA_040397585.1 Pirellulales bacterium | reverse complement strand
AGGTCCCCATCGCTTACGCGATTGGGCTTCCTGAGGGAGCGAGCGTCCGGCGACGTCGCGGCAGCCGAGCGTGCTGCCACACGTCCTCGATGGCACGCAGCAGTCCGTCGATCGCCTCCAGCGGATGGATGGCGTTGATCTGCACGCGGAGCAGGCCGCCGTGGATCGGCACCGCGGGGTAGGTGGCCGACTGGGCGTAGTAGCCGCGGTCGAAGAGCTGGCGGCCGGCGGCGAACGTCTTCTCCATGTCGCCGACGACCAGCGAGATGATGGCGGAGTCGCCGCCGTGATGCTCGATGCCGAGCGCGTCGAGGCCCGCGGTGAACCGCCGGATCCGCTCGTGAAGCGCGCCGAGGATCTCGTCGTAGTCGGGCGACATCATGATGTCGCAGACGGCGCTGATGGCCGCCAGGTACGGCGGCGGCACGGGGCCGCCGAAGATGAACGTGCTCGAGCGGATCTTGAGGATCGTCTTCAGTTCGGGCGTGCAGGTCACGAAGCCGCCGAGGCAGGAGAAGGCCTTGGAGAGCGATCCGACCATGAGCACGTTGTCGAGCGTGCCGAGGGCTTCGGCCGCGGCCCCGCGGCCCCGCGGCCCGACGACGCCGGTGCCGTGCGCGTCGTCCACATACATGATGCCGCCGAGCCGGCGGATGGTGGCGTCGAGTTCGGCGAGCGGGGGAGTCCGTCCCGACATGCTGTACACGCCGTCGATCGCCAGCACGAGGCCCGAGTGGCTGCCGGCCTGGGAGACCACCCGCTCGAGCAGCTGCGGGTCGGGCGCGGCGAGTTCCACGACCCGGGCTCCGGCCGCGGCCGCCAGTTTCGCGCCCTGATGCACGCTGTCGTGCGACTCGCGGTCCACCACGAGCAGGTCGCCGGGTTGGGTGATCGCCGGCAGCAGGCCGACGTTGGCGAGCGTGACGCTCGGGTAGATGAAGGTGTCGGGCACGCCGAGCCACGCCGCCAGCTTCTCCTCGGCCTCGTCCACGAGCACGGGGCTGGAGAATGCCCGCGACGCGCCGTTGTGGGCGCCCCACGCCGGCAGCGCCGCGGCGATCGCCGCGTGGATCCGCGGATGACGATCGAGGCCCAGGAAGCTGTCGGAGCCGAAGTTCCAGACGGTGTGGCCGTCGATGGTCGCCCGGCGATCGTCGGTCGTGGCGTCGAGGAGCAGATCCTTGAGATGCATGCCCGCGTTGGCGTCGAGGAACGAGAGGGCCACGCGGGTGACCTTGTTGCGGGAGAGCCGTTCCGTGAGCGGTTCGAGCCCCCGCGGGGCGCCGGCTTCGAGCGGGGCCGACGCGGCCCGCGGCCGCCCGGCCCCCGAGAGTCGCTGCAGGAGCGATCCCACCGTGATCTGCCCCGCCTTCGTCATCGCATCGTTCCTGGCACGCGGACACCCGCGTGGTCGGACCGGTGCCGACGGGCGTCCGCGGAAGTGCGGGAGCAGGCTAGCACAGGCAGGCCGACTGCGGCCACGGTGGGCCCGCCGAGCCTGCGGGCCTCAGCCGAGCATCCAGTCCGGCAGCCGCCGGACTCTGCCCTCGGGATCGACGCAGACGACCGTCGTCTCCCCGGTGACGAGGATCTGGGTGCCCCGGATCACCTCGTAGGCGTGCTTGATGTGGGCCGCCCCGATCTTCTCCACCCGGGTGCGGAGGAGCAGCAGGTCGTCGTACTCCGCGGGGGCCCGGTAGGAAACCTTGGCCTCCGAGACCACCATGAACAGGCCGGCGTCCTCGAAGTCCCGGTAGGAATGGCCGTGGGCCCGGAGCATCTCGGTGCGGCCCATCTCGAAGTAGGTGAGGAAGTTCGCGTGGTGGACCCGCCGCTGGCCGTCGGTTTCCTGGTACCGGACCCGGATCTCCATCTCGTGCACCGCCGCCATCGCCGCCTCCCTGGGCCGAGGTTCGCGTCGGTCGTTCGTTGACCGCACCACGGGCCAGACTCTATCCTGCCCGGCAGCGACGTCGCAAAGCGGCGGCGTTTCCCGAGGCGGCCCGGCCGATACCACCGAGCGGAGAAGAGAGCGTGAGCCACGGCGACGCGGGCGAGGGAGCGGGAGTCGGTTTCGCCACAGCGCGCGGCCGGAACTGGCCGACGCTCCGGCAGTTCACCGTGTTCCTGGAGAACCGGGTGGGGCAGCTGCTCGAGGTGGTGCGGCGATTCGAAGGTTCGCGGGTGCGGATCGTGGCGCTCTCCATCAACGATTCGGGCGAGTGCGCCTTCGTTCGTTTCCTGCTCAGTCATCCGGAGCAGGGCCGCGAGATCCTCGAACGGGCGGGGCTCGCCATCATCGAGAGCGACCTGATCGGCGTGGAACTCCCCGACGATCAGCAGCCGTTGCTGCGGATCTGCACCGCGCTGCTTCAGGCGGAGGTGAACATCATCCAGGCCTACCCGATCATGGGCAGGCCCCGCGGCCAGGCGGCCGTGGCCTTGATGGTCGACAACACCGAGATGGGGATGGAGACGCTGGCCGCCAAGGGGTTCAGCATGATCACCGAGGGCGACCTCGACGAGATCGACTGACGCCCGGAGTGGCGGCCGCTGGGCCGAACGATCAGTCGAACATGTCGTCGGGGACGGCGGTGAGCTGCCGGACCACGATGCGCTGCACGGTGTCCCAGGCGACGGCGGTGAGCGTGACGCTGCCGTCGGCCGCCTGACTGGCGAACAGCCCGTGGGTGCCTCCCGACCAGCGCGGTGAAAACTCCTCGGGCAGCAGCACGGCGCCGCCGACCAGGTGCAACTCGACGATGCCACCATGATCGCGCTCGGCCCAGAGCCGCGTGAGCAGCATGGCCATGGGGTTCGATTCGAGCGCCGAGCCGGCCGGGGGAGCCTGCCAGGCGGCCGCACCGAACCCCGGCGCCGACCCCAGCGCGGGCTGTCCGATTCCGGAGATGAAGTTCCAATCCCCCTCGTCGGCGGCGGAGCTGGGGGCGGCCTCCGCAGCGGCCGGCGACGCCGCGATCGGCGCCAGTCCGACGGCGTCGACGAGCACGGCGTCAACGAGCACGGCGTCAACGAGCACGGCGTCTGCCGTCGGCCCCACGTCGGGAATCTGGAGCGGCACCGAGCACTTGCTGCATTTGCCCCGCTTTCCGGCGAGCGTCACCGGAACCACGAGGCGATGCCCCTCCGGGCAGAAAAACACGATCTGGCCGTCCACCACCTTCGGCTCGTGTGGGGCCGGGGGTGCGGCGTCCGGCCGCGGAAGGACACGGGTCTTGTCGTCGGCCATGCGCGGATTCCACGGAGGCGGAGTCGACGGGGCCTCGCCCGTCACCGACAGTGTATCGACGGCGTTGCGACTTGACGCGGCCCGGTGGGCGTCTGACACTGCCGCCAACCCCGCTCCCCCACGTGCCTCGAACGACTCCATGGCCATCGCCGTCATCTGCCCCGGTTGCCAGGCGCGGTTCTCCGTCAGCGACCAGTTCGCCGGCCGGACGGGGCCCTGCCCGAAGTGCAAGAAGCCGATCACGATCCCGGCCGTGACGGCCGAGGCGGTCGTGATCCACGAGCCCGAGGCTCCGGTGACCACGTCGGCGGGCACGGGGCGGGCACCCACCGCGCCGATCCGCCGCGTCGAGAAGCCGATTTCACCGCTGCGGTTCGCCGCGGTGGGAGCCGCGGCGGTGGCCGCCCTGGCCGCGGCCTGGGCGACCGGGCTGGTGGCCAAGCCCGCCGAACTCCCCCCGTGGCTGCTGCTGGCGGCGGCGTTCGGCGTCGCGGTGCCCTGCGTGATGCTCGGCTACGTCGCCGTCCGAGACCGGGAACTGGAGCCGTTCAGCGGCACGCCGTTTCTCCTCCGCTCCCTGGCGTGCGCCGCCGTCTACGCCGGCCTCTGGGGAGTCAAGGGGATGTTGCCGCCCGAAGCTACCGCGGAGATGTGGCAGTGGGTCTACCTGGCGCCCATGTTCGTGGTGTCGGGCGCCCTCGCGGCCCTGGTCGCCTTCGAACTCGAGTGGGGATCCGCCGTGGCCCACTTCTCGCTGTATGCGATCTTCACGGCGCTCCTGCGGTGGCTGCTCGGCCTGCCGCCGCTCTGAACCGTAGCCGCCTCATGTCGTTCGCCAGCCTCCCGGAACTCGCGGCGCTCGCTTCGACGGCCGGAGGAGTTCGCATTCCGCCCGGCGACACCGTGCCGCTCACGCCCCGGGTGCGAGCCCTGCTCGACACCACGGAGATGCGGCGGCTGGCCCGCGTTTCGCAGCTGGGCCTCGTCGCCCTGGTCTACCCGGGGGCCGTGCACTCTCGGTTCGAGCATTCGCTCGGCGTGTATGGCCTCGCCCTGGAGTTTCTGCGGCGGCTGCAGGCCGAGCCGTCGTTCGCGGAGGTCGTGGGCGAGGCCGACGCCGCCGCGTTCGTGGTGGCCGCCCTCGTGCACGACATCGGCCACTGGCCCTTCTGCCACCCGATCGAAGACATGGGGTTGGCCGAGATTCCCCGCCACGAGTCGCTGGTCGAGGGCATCCTCGCGGACGGGGCCATCGCCGAGGTGCTCGAGACCGAGTGGGGCGTGTCGCCCCGGCGGATCGCGGAGCTGATCACGGGGGCGGCCGACGATCGGGCAGGCCGCGTGCTCCATTCGCTCCTCTCCGGCCCGGTGGACGTGGACAAGATGGACTACCTGGCCCGCGACAGCCTGCACGCGGGCGTGCCGTACGGCCGCAACTTCGATCAGCCGCGGCTGCTGGCGAATCTCTGCCTCGACGAGCGCGGGTCCGGGCTCGCAATCACCGACAAGGGCCGCACCGCCGCCGAGCTCATGGTGTTCGCCCGCTACGTGATGTTCAGCGAGGTCTACTGGCATCACGCGGTCCGGGCGGCGACGGGCATGCTGCAGCGGGCCTTCTGGATCGTGCGGCATGCCGCAGTGCCCGCGACCCTCGTGCGGACCGACGATCACGCCTTCGTCTCGTGGCTCACGGCCGCTGCCGCCGGCACCGCGGCGGAGCCGCTGGTGGCGGGCCTGTTCGGCCCGCGACGCCGGCTCTACAAGCGGGTGGCGAGCTTCGACGCGCTCCATCGCCCCGCGGTGCACGCCGCCTTCGCGGGCCGCCCGTACGATCAGGTGGTGGCGATCTGTGGCCACCTCGCCGAAGCGCTCTCCGCCCGCACCGGCGCGGCGATTTCGCCCGACGCCCTGCTCATCGACGCGCCGCCGGCGGAACGCGAGGTGGAGTTCAAACTCCAAGTCCGTGAGCGGACCGACGCCGGCGGCCTCTGCTGGCGGCGGCTCGAGGACCTCTCGCCGGTCGTCCGCAGCCTGGCGCACGAGCAGTTCGACGATCTCGTCAAGCGGGTGCGGGTGTTCGTCGCGGCCGACGTCGCCGATGCGATCCGCGGCTGTGGCAGCCTCGACGACCTGCTCCTCGCGGCCGCCGAAACGGCCTGACCGCGTGGCCCGCATGGGCAACGTGCGTTGCGACAGAAGTGGCCGCAGGTTTTCAACCTGCGGTGCGACAGAAGTGGCCGCAGGTTTTCAACCTGCGGTTCCCTCCCTCATGCCTGACCTGCTCGGGGCTGTCCACGCCCTCTCGCCGGACGTTCCTCCGTCAGGAAGCCCAATCGCGTAAGCGACGGGGATCACGGCGTGCCGGACGTTCCTCCGTCAGGAAGCCC
>JBBAVS010000149.1:0-2824 GCA_040397585.1 Pirellulales bacterium | reverse complement strand
TGGGATCGAGCCACGACCGCGAGCCGCGGCGGGTTACTGCGGCGCGCCGCCGGGGAGCTTGCCTTCCTCGATCAGCTTGCCGAAGGTGGGCGCGTCCGGCTTCGAGGGATCGCTCGACAAGCCCGCAACTTCCTCAAGGGCAGCCTTGATCTTCTCGACGTTCTTGGCGTCTTCCTTCTTGTCGAGCCGCTCCGCGAGGGCGTGGCCGTAGACGTTCCGTTCCTTCTTGCTCGTGCCCATGTGGCAGACGTTGCACTTGGCCCCCTCCACGGCGGCCGCCAGAGGCGTGCCCTCCTTCACGTACATCGCCTTGAACTCGTCGGCGAACTGCTTGATGGCGAAGGCTTCGCGGGTGCTCCCGCCCACCGCGACCGTCAGACCGAGGGCCGCCAGGCACGCATACCGATAATCGCGGATCATCACTGCACTCCGGAGGGATCAGGACGGGGACAAGCCCGGTGGCCGGGCCACACGATCCCAAACACTAGACAAGGACGCGCCGGCAGCGTCAAGCAGTCGGACGGGCGGCGCGCCGTCCCCACGCGGGATTCAGCGGCGCCACCCCGTCCAGCTCGTCGGATCGGGCCGCGGGCCGGGAATCGCCTCGTGGAACAGCGGGGGCACGACGTCGCGGATCGGCTCGTCGCTCTGCTCCGACGCCGCCTCGATGCGGCGGAACGCGCCGCCCCCTTCGTAGTGGCTATGCCAGTCGGTCCACTGGCAGGCGGCCCGATAGGCGTCGATGTCGGCACCGCCGTATTGCTCGATGAACGGCTGGCCCGCGTCTACGACGATCCGGCTGTCGGCCGCCCTCAGGCGTAGCCGCGTGGGCACCGGTCGCGTGGCCGAATCGCCGAGCGACGCGACTCCGGCACCACAGGCGATCGCCACACCGTCGAGATCGCAGTCGATATCGAGGACCTCGCCCCGCGAGCCCGCGGCGGCGATCAGCCACCGCGGCGACACGAACGCCCCGTCGTGCCAGCGGAACGTCACCCGGCCCGCGCCGGCATCCGTCGCGTCGAGGAACACGGCATCCCCGGCCGCCCGGGTGCGGTGGAGCACGATCGTGCTCGACTGCAGGTCGCCGGTGGGCATGGCTGCGATCGTGATGAAGGCAGGCGCGGTCGTCATTGACGGTCGCGGGCTCGATGGATCGCCTGGCATCCCCAGGGTGACGTCGTCGCAGGTGAGCCTTCCGGAGCGGATCGCGAACAAGGCTCGACGTGGCTCCGCGTCGGACTCGGCGGCCAGCCGCACGGCC
This sequence comes from Pirellulales bacterium, assembly GCA_040397585.1. Lineage (GTDB taxonomy): Bacteria > Planctomycetota > Planctomycetia > Pirellulales > UBA1268 > QWPN01. Next base: position 1,560 of record JBBAVS010000149.1, on the reverse strand, counting down.
GCTCCGCGGATGATCAGGGTGCCGTCTCCCACGTCGCAGGCCACGGGCGTGCCCTGCGAACCCCACGGCCGCGTGCCCTGAAACTCCACGATCGGATTCATGCCGAGTGCCGGGCGGAGCGTGAGGTGCCGGCCGTCGAGCGCGAGGGGATCCTCGCGGCGGACGCCGTCGTAAGCCAGCTCGATGATGCCGCCGTCAGCGACGCGACGGACGGCGTCGGCGAGCGACGAGGCATCGCCGGCTTCCGGCGTGCCTGCCACCACCCGCACGAGCGTCGCCCCTTGCCCACCGCGGAGCGTCGGCGGCGCCGTCACCGCCGCGCGCCGGTCCCAGGCCGATGCGGCCCACATGCCGGCCACCACGAGGAGCAGGCCCGCGAGCGGCAGGAGCCACGGCAGCGGGCTTGCGGCAGCCGACTCGAGGGGCAGGGTCGGGGCGGACGACGGGCGGACGGCACCGAGGGGCAGGCCTTCCTCCTCGGCGAACGCCGCCAGGTCGGCCGCCAGCACCGCCGGCCGCTGGTAGCGATCGAGCGGATCCTTGGCCATGAGTCGGGCGACGATCTCGGCGAGGCGCTGGGGCACGTCGGCCCGGATGTCGTCGAGCGCCGGGGGAGCCTGTTGCTGGTGCTGGAGCAGCTTCTGCACCATCGTGCCCTCGGCAAACGGGGGCCGGCCGGTGAGCATGAAGAAGATCGTGCAGCCCAGCGAGTAGAGATCGCTGCGGACATCGGCGGCTCGGGGATCGCGCGCCTGTTCGGGAGAGATGTAGTCGAAGGTTCCGAGGGTCATCCCGCTCACCGTCAGGTCGCGGTCGTCGGCGACTTGCGGGAGCCGCGCCAGCCCCATGTCGACGACGCGGGCGCGGCCCGCCGGCGTGATCACGATATTGGATGGCTTGATGTCGCGATGCACGACGTCCCGCTCCGACGCATGCTCCAGAGCGTCGGCCACCTGCATGGCGACATCCACCGTGCGGGCCACGTCGAACGGCCCTTCCGCGCGGATCATGTCCCGCAGGTTGGTGCCCTCGATGAACTCGAAGACGATGAAGTGCCAGCCGTTCTCGCTGCCGACGGCGTGGACGCGGCCGATGTTCTCGTGGTCGAGGCGGGCGGCCGACTGGGCCTCGTTGCGGAACCGCTTGAGCATCTCCTCGTCGTCGGCCTGTCGCCCGGCGAGCACCTTCACGGCGACGGTGCGATGGAGCGTGGTGTCGAGGGCGCGGAAGACCGCCCCCATGCCACCGCCGCCCACGAACTGATCGAGGCGGTAGGCCCCAAGCATCGTCCCCTCGAGCATCCGTCCGATCTCGCCGGTCGTGGCGGGACCGCCGGCGATCGGGCCCGTGGCGCTGCCGCTCCACGAAGCAGACGACTCTCCCCGTGAGATCACCGTGGCGTCGTCGATGCTTCGGTCGGGTCGCGGTGTGGGCAGCGATGCAGAGCCGAAGGAGGGGTCGGATGACGGCATGCAATCGACCCTAACACCGCTGGAAGAGGCTGGAAAGTGGCCGCAGGTTTTCAACCTGCGGTGCCCGGCCCCGTGGTGCCTAGCCTGG
>JBBAVS010000148.1:0-8636 GCA_040397585.1 Pirellulales bacterium | reverse complement strand
ACGCGATTGGGCTTCCTGACTCAGAAAGCGTAACCGCGTCAGCGGTACGATCGCCTCCCGCACGACTCTCTCTCCCTCGCTCGCGATCACTCGTCGGCGAACGGCTCGATCTCGAGCGTCGCCGGCGGCAGGCTCTCGATAAACACCTTGCCGTAGGGCTTGGTGAGCATCCGCGGATCGAGAATCACCACGGCGCCGTGGTCCGTGTGCGTGCGGATCAGCCGCCCGAAGCCCTGCTTGAGCTTGAGCACCGCCTCCGGCAGCTGATACTCGGCAAACGCGTTGCCACCGGCCTGGTTGATCGCCTCGATCCGCGCGGCCACCAGCGGCCGGTCGGGCACCGCGAACGGGAGTTTCGTGATGATCACGTTCACGAGGCAGTCGCCCGGCAGGTCTATCCCCTGCCAGAAGCCGTCGGTGCCCAGGAGCACGCTCTGCGGCCCCTCGCGAAACATCTCCAGCATCCGCGACCGCGGCAGGCCGTCGGCCTGGCTGACGAGCCGGTAGTTCCGCCGCACGCACCAGCCGGCGAGCTCCGCCGACGCCTTCGCGAGCGACGCGTGGCTCGTGAACAGCACCATCGCCCGGCCCGCGCTCCGCGCCACGTGACGGCGGATCATCTGCACCACGGCCGCGTCGTAGGCCTCGCGGCTCGCCGGATCGGGGAGCCGGTCGATGAGCACGAGCTTCGCCTGCCGCGGATAGTCGAAGGGGCTGCCGAGCCGCCGGGCCAGCGCCGTGTCGGGCAGGCCGAGCCGCCGCCGCTGAAAGGCGAAGGCATCGGCAGCCGAGGGTCGCGCGGCGGCGGCGCCCTGCCACTCGTCGTCGTCGCGGCGGCCCTTGGCCGCCTGCACCGCGAGCGTGGCGCTCGCGAGCACCACCGTACCAACCCGGCCGAAGAGTTCGCGGCGGAGCGTCTCCCCCACGTCCACCGGAGCGCTCGCCAGCGTGATCCGTTCGCGGCCGCGGCGCGAACGCTGCGCCTCCACCCACCAGACGCTGCCCGGCTCCTTCTGGCCGAGCCAGGTGGCCACGGCGCCGGCATGGGCGTCGAGCCGGTCGGCCAGCGAGGTGAAGTCGAGCCGCTCGGCCGGATTGCCGATCCCGTCGGCCGCGGCGCGGAGCTTCCGGGCAAGCGCCTGGAGATGCTCGCCCACCGTGTTCGGCACGAGCCCCGCCGTCGCGATCCGCCACGGCGGCCCGGTGCGGTCGTCGAGAGCCTCGCGGACCTCCGCGAAGAAGGCCTCGGCGGCCCGCCGGCAGCGGCGGACGTCGAGCTCCAGGTCGTGCATTCGGTAGTGCGTCAGCAGGCCGCGGTGCGTCCGCTCGCTGTGCAGCTTCGAGAGCACCCGCTCGATGCCGCCGCTCGAGACGCCGATCCCGAGGTGCTCGCTGGCCACCGCCTCCACGGTGTGGGCCTCGTCGAAGACCACGATGTCGTGCGGTGGCAGGAGGCTCGCCCCCGACCGGCGGACGGCGAGGTCGGCGAAGTAGAGCGCGTGGTTGACGACGAGCACCTGGGCATGGGCCATCCGCCGCCGCGCGGCGTAGTAGTGGCAGCGCTGGTAGTGCGGACAGGCGCGGCCCATGCAGTTGCCGGAGTCGCTGGCCACCTCGTCCCAGACGGCATCGCTCGGTAGCGCCGGCAGATCGGCGCGCGAGCCGTCGCCCGTCCGCCGGGCCCAGGCGGCCAGCTCGAGCAGCTCGGCCCGCTCCCCCTCCTCGGGAAACAGGCTGCCGGACCGTTCGACGGCCAGCTCCAGCCGCCGCAGGCTCACGTAGTTGCCCCGCCCCTTGACGAGCACCGCGGAAAACTCCCGCGGCATCACCGCCGCCACGAGCGGGATGTCCTTGTCGATGAGCTGCTCCTGCAGCGCGATGGTGTGCGTCGAGATCACCACCCGGCGCGGACCGCGCGGGCGGGCTTCGGCGGGGGCCGCGTCGTCCCAGTCGGGCTCGACGTCGCCGCCGGGCTCCGCCTGGTCGGCCGTGGCGGCGAGGACCGCCGGCACCAGGTAGGCCAGGCTCTTCCCCACGCCGGTGCCCGCCTCGACGATGGCATGCCGGCGGGTCGCGATCGCCTCGGCGACGAGGTTCGCCATCTCGATCTGCTGCGGCCGCGACTCCCATCCGGCCAGCCGCGCGGCAAGCCGCCCGCCGGGCGCCAGAAACTCCTCGGGAGTCGTCATGCGGTGAAGTGTAGCGGGCGGCGGGCGGGGTGGCGTTTCAGGGCGGCGGGGCGAGAAGGTAAGGTTTCACCGGTCACGATCCCCGCGAGGAACACCGCCGTGTCAAACGCCGAAGGTCCGCAGTCATCGACTCGACAGGAAAAGGCCTGGGGGGGCGTGTTCCGCGAGCCCACCGACCGGCGGGTGGAGCTGTTTTCGGAGAGCGTGTCGTTCGATCGGCGGCTCGCCGACGACGACATCGACGGCTCGATCGCGCATGCCCGGATGCTCGCCGACTGCGGCCTGATGACGGTGCACGAGGCCGACTCGATCGCGCACGTGCTCGAGGAGATCCGCGGCGAGATCCGCGCGGGCCGGTTCGAATACAGCGTGTCGAAGGAAGACATCCACCTGCACATCGAGTCGGCGCTGACGGCGCGGCTCGGAGACACCGGCCGCAAGCTCCACACCGCCCGGAGCCGCAACGACCAGGTGGCCACCGACCTGCGGCTCTTCTGCCGGCGGGCGATCGACCGCCTCGATGGCGGCCTCGCCGAACTCCAGCGGGCGTTCCTCGGCTTCGCCGAGCGGGAGCAGGGCCTCGTGATCCCCGCCTACACCCACCTGCGGCGGGCCCAGCCGGTGCTCGCCGGTCACCAGCTCCTCGCCTGGTGCGAGAAGTTTGCCCGCGACCGCGCGCGGCTCGCCGACTGCCGGCGGCGGACGAACGTGCTGCCGCTCGGCTCGGGCGCGGTGGCGGGCTCGAGCCTGCCGATCGACCGCGAGCACGTCCGCGAGGCGCTCGGCTTCGAGGCCGTCGCGGCCAACAGCCTCGACGGCGCCAGCGACCGCGACTTCGCCTGCGAGCTCGCCTTCGTGATCGCCCTGACGATGGTCCACCTCTCGCAGTGGGCCGAGGAGTGGATCCTCTACAGCACGCAGGAGTTCGGGTTCCTGAAGCTCCCCGAGGGCTTCTGCACCGGCAGCTCCATCATGCCGCAGAAGATCAACCCCGACGTGCTCGAGCTGGTCCGCGGCAAGAGCGCCCGCACGATCGGCAACGTGCAGGCCCTGCTCGTGCTCCTCAAGGGCTTGCCCACCGCCTACAACCGCGACCTCCAGGAAGACAAGGAAACACTCTTCGACTCGATCGACACGCTCGAGGCGGCGCTCGGCGTGGCGGCGCCGCTGGTGGCGGGCACGGCGTTCGACCGCGAGCGGGTCGCGGCCACGATCGAGCAGGGGCACCTCGACGCCACCAGCCTGATGGAGGCGCTCATCGCCCAAGGCGTGCCCCAGCGGACCGCCCACGAGACCGTCGGCCGGCTCGTCCGCCTGGCGATGACCCGCGGCGCGGCCCTGGCAGACCTTGCCGACGAGGAGTTCTCGCGGGAATACGCCGGCTGGAACGCCAGCCTGCGCGGCGCCTTGGGGGCATGCCGGGCAGTTGAGCGGATGGCGAGTTTCGGCTCCACCGCCCCGGCGTCGGTGGCCGAACAGATTGCCGGCTGGCGACAGCGGCTGGGAGCCGCGGCCACGCCGTAGCTCGAGGCCATCTCACCCGCCATGGCAGGATGCCCGTGGACCGCTCGTCGTCGCCGGTCGGCAGCGGCCGGCGGCATGCTCGTGCTGTTCGCCCTGGGGGCGGCCGCGCGGCCGCAGACGCCCGCCGACACGCCGCTCGACGCCCTGCAGCAGGTGGTGGTCGAGTCGCTCGCCGCCACGCCCCGCGAGACGCCGGCGGAGTTCCTCGATGCGGCGATCCGCGCGGCCGACGTCGCGGCGACCGATGCCGCGGCTGAATGGTTTGCCCGGTTCGCCGCAGCCGTCGATGCGGCCGGCGACCGGAAGCTCGGCGTGCTCGCCGACCTCGGCGACACGGTCGATCCGGCCAGCCTCCAACGGCTCGAGCGGGTGCTGGCCTCGCGCGAACCCGCCCTGGCGAAGGCCGCGGCGACGATCCGCGAGGCCGCCAGGCTGCGGCGCCGGGATCCAGAGCGGCTGGCCGCGGCGGCCGCGGCCCTGGCGAGCCCGTCGGCCGCGACCCGGCGCGCCGCCGCCGCTGATCTGGCCCGCGCGGGCAGCGACGCCCTGCCGGTGCTCGTGCCGCTCCTGGAACCCGGCACCGACCCCGCCGTGAGCCGTCAGGCACGCGACCTCGTGGCACTCCTCGGCGCCGAGGCCCGCGAGCCGCTGCTCGACTGGCTCGCGTCGGACGACACCGACGCCTGGCCCGGCGTGATCGAGGCGCTCGATGCCAGCGGCGCGTCCGACATCGAGGCCTTCCTGCTCGCCCCCGCACTGGCCGCCGACGTGCCTGTGGCCGCCCGCGACGCAGCCGTCCGCGTGCTCGCTCGCCGGGCCCACGGCCGCGGCGCGGCTGCCGAGTCGCCGTCGCGCGACGTGGCCGAGCAAATCCTTGCCGCGCGGCTCGACAAGCTGCTCTGCCCCGCCGGCCTGCCGACGGTGGATCACCTGCTGCTCGAACCGGTGCGGGATCCGACGGCCGCGGCGGCCGCGTTCGGCGGCAGCGTCACGGGACTCGTCGAACGGCCCGTCTGGAACGGCGCGGCCCGCCGGTTCGATCGGCTCCGGCTTTCGCCGCGGGCCGCCCGGGCCCGCGTGGCGCTGCACCTCGCCCGCGACCTCGCCGCCATAAGCACCCGCGATCCGGCCGCTGTGAACCTGGTGATGCTCGCGCGGCTCGAGGGCCGGCTCGTCACCGCGGGGGATGCCTCGGCCCTGGCGCCCAAGGACCTGCAAGAGCCGCTCACCGGCCCCGATGGCTTCGCGGCCGAGACCGCGGCCGATGTGCTCACGCTCGCGATCGAGCGGGGCATGGGGGAGGCCGCTGCGGGCGTGGCGGCGGCGCTGGCGCCGCCGCGCGGGGCCGTCGCCGCGGCACCGCTCGCGCCCGTCGTCCGCAAGGCCCTCGTGCGGGCGCTCGCCGTGCCCGACGCGGGGCTGCAGTTCGCGGCGGCCCGCACCCTGGCGCTCGCCGCAGGTGAGCCGCCCTATCCGGGCTCGAGCCGGGTGCTCGAGATCCTCACCCACGCCGCCACGGCCACGGGCGTCGATCGGGTGGTCGTGGCGCATCCCGACACCGCGGTGGTCGACGCCCTCGCGACCGACGTGTCGCGGTTCGGCTACGAGCCGGTCCGCGTCTCGAGCGGACGCGAGGCGATCTTCGCGGCCCGCGAGCAGGCCGACACGGTGCTCGTGCTGCTCGCCGCCCGCCTGGCGACACCGTCGGCACTCGAGACCACGCAGCTCCTCCAGCAGCAGGGCATCGGAACCGCCCCCGCGGTGCTGGTGGTCGTCGATCCGCTCGACGACGACGGCCGCGGCTGTTTTCTTTCTCAACTGATCATGAAGTTCGCCGACCTCCACGGGGTGGCGATCGTGGACCGCCTCGACAGCTTCTTCGAGCCGGTGATCGACGACGCGACCGGCGACGTGGTCACGCTGCCACGCTTCCCCGACGCGCTCGCCCAGGCGGCCGGGCCGGCCGCGGTCGATCCGGCGAGCCGCGAGCAGGCGCGGCTCGAACGGCTTGGCCGCGGCCGCGAGGCGCTCACGCTCCTCGCCACCCTCTCCGGCAGGGGGTGGGATGCCAGGCCCGCCACGCCCACGGCGCTGGCGGCCCTGGGCACGGCCGAGCTCTACGAGCCGGCGGTCGCCCTCCTCGGCACGCTCGGGAGGCCTGAGGCGCAGGAGGCCCTGGCCAACGAGACCGAGCGGACCGATCTGCCGGCCGACCTGCGGAACGCGGCGCTGGCGGCCTTCGCCGCGAGCGTCGACCGCTACGGGGTGCTGCTCGGGTGTGGCCACGTGCGGGCGGTGGCAACGAGGTACAATCTGGCCGCCGGCACGTCGCGCGACGCCGCCGGCGACATCCTCGAGGTGCTGGACACGGCCGATCGTGCCCGTCGCGGCCCCCGCCCCGATGCTCCGTACACCCGGCCAACCCGCTGACGCATCGACGGCTACTCCGCTCGCCGGCCTGATCGGCTCGAGCGCGGCCATGCTCGAGGTCTACGCCACCACCCGGCGGGTCGCGGCCACCAACGCCTCGGTGCTGCTCCTCGGCGAGACGGGCACCGGCAAGGAGCTGATCGCGCGGGCGATCCACGAGCTCTCGCCCCGCGGCACCGGCCCCTTCGTCCGCGTCAACTGCGGCGCCCTCTCCGAGAGCCTCTTGGAGAGCGAGCTCTTCGGCCACGTCCGTGGCTCCTTCACCGGCGCCGTCGCCAACCGGGCGGGCCGGTTCGAGGCGGCGCACACCGGCACGATCTTCCTCGACGAGATCAACTCCACCACGCCCAAGCTCCAGGTGAAGCTGCTCCGCGTGCTGCAGGAGCGGGAGTTCGAGCGGGTGGGCGACACCGAGACGATCAGCGTGGACACCCGCGTGATCGCGGCGAGCAACCGCGATCTGCTCGACGAGGTGGCCAAGGAGACTTTTCGCGAGGACCTCTACTACCGGCTCAACGTGGTGCCGATCGTGCTGCCGCCACTGCGGGCCCGCCGCGACGACATCCCGCTGCTCGCCACCCACTTCCTCGCCCTCTACAACGAGGAGAACGACCGCTACGTCGTCCATATCCACAAGGACGCGCTCGAGGCGATGGTGAAGTATCACTGGCCCGGCAACGTCCGCGAGCTGCAGAACGTGATCGAGCGGTGCGTGGTGATGGGCAACGGCGACGAGCTCACGCTCGACCTCCTGCCGCCGACGATCCGGGGCGATCGGCCGACCACGTCGCTGCCCGGCCGCGGCGGCGACCTCGACAGCCTGGCTCGCGAGCTCGTCGAGCAGGGTATGGCGACGGCGGCCCCGGACGACGACACCCTCTTCGACCGGATCGTGAGCCGCGTGGAACGGGAGCTGATCGCCCAGATGCTCGCCGCCTGCAACGGCGTGCAGCTCAAGGCGGCCGCTCGGCTCGGCATCAACCGCAACACGCTCCGCAAGAAGCTCCTCGAACACGGCCTCGACGAGGGCGAGGCGGGCTGACGCTGGCGGCTCCGTGGGTGCAGGTGTTCAACCTGCCCAGCAAGCCAACGCCGCGTCAAGCAATGCGGCAACCTCGGCCCTGGCGGTGGCGTTCACGGCCTGGGCTTGGGCTGCGGGGCAGGAGGCTTGGTCCGCGGGGCCAGGGGCTTCGCGGCGTCGCGGGCGCGGGTGTCGAGGTCGCGGACCTTCTGCCGCCAGGCGGCGGGCACCTTCTCGAAATCGGCGTCCGCTTCGAGGGGGCCCGTGTGCACGTCGGCGCCGTCGGTGCCGCGAATCGAAACGGTCCGATGCTCGCCGAGCGTGCGAATCTCCACGATGCCGGCGGTGTCCTTCGCCACCGCCGTGCCCGAGACCACGCCCTTGACGACGCTCCGCCGGATCGACACGCCCGTCTCACCCGGTTTCCAGACTCCCGGCTCCCTGATCGTCACGGGCGAGAAGGGTTGGGTGGCGCGGGCGGGCTCAACACCGATCTCCACCTCGACCTCGCGCCGTTCACCCTTGCGGAGGATGCTTAGCTTCACCCGCTTGCCTTTCCCGGCCGCCTCGACCATCTGCTGCAACTCGTCCGAGGTCGTCACCGGTCGAGCGTCGAACTCCAGCACCACATCGTCGACGGCGAGCCCCGCCTTCGCGGCTGGGCTTCGGGTAGACACGTGCCTGATCACGAGCCCACCACGATCGGGCGTGTCGTCACCACTCCCAGTGCCAGCGGAAACGGGATCAGCGGAGATGCCGAGATAGGGCTGCACCCGGTCAGCGAACAGGTCACGTCCGTCGGCCGCGGTGAGGCCGGACTTCATCTCATCGACGAGCGACTGCAGCGAGGGAGTCTGGAGGGACGTCCGCGGCGTGGGCGGTGCCTGAGCCCCGACCAGCGCCCACGGCCCGGCCACGACCATCCACGCGACACCGCTCCCCACAGTTCGCCGCATATCGACTTCCTCCCTGGGGCGGCCCATCGACCGGCGAAGCGTACCACGCCGGCCGCGTCGCCCGCGCATCCCGTCCCCCGCTGCAGTGAGGCATCGAGCACGCGAAACTGGACTGGACGTGGAGGCACGGAGGCGTCCGTCGCCAGAGGGCATCGCCAGAGGGCTTCGACCGCCGCCTTTGCTGCGCCCCGGCCGGCCCCACTCAGCCGGCCGATATGGGGAACGTCGAGTCGCCGGGTATCTGCCGTGATGGCTCATGGCTCTGCACTAAGCGGCTCTGTGCGTGTCCGAGAGCCTCCGCTGCTACGAAGCACTTTTGCTGCATAACTCCCCTGCGAGCGCACGACAAAACCCGCCCCTAACGTACGTCGAGGGGCCGAGTTGCGTGCGCCAGCCCGCGAAGGGCATAATCCTGCTATCGGGGCATAATGGGGTTGCTACCAGGTTCCGCATAATTAAGAGTTCCAGCCCTACTCTGTCGCTTGCGGCATGGTTAATTGGCCTGGGAGATGTGCA
>JBBAVS010000147.1:4753-8673 GCA_040397585.1 Pirellulales bacterium | reverse complement strand
CCCGACCAACACGAGGTGAAACGGCTGGCGGAGTTCGTGGTGGAGATCCCGGCGACGGACGACGCGCTGGCGCCGCTGCTGGCGGTGATCCCGCTGCAGCTGCTGGCGTATCACATCGCGGTCAACCGGTGCTGCGACGTGGACCAGCCGCGGAATCTCGCCAAGAGCGTGACGGTGGAGTAGGCCGCGGCGGCCCCATTCGGCCGCGGCATGACCGCCGTTGCCCCGCGGCGGCACCGCGGGTACGATACCGATCTCTCCCAGGGGGAGGCGCGGGCTTCGGCCCGACCGCCGCCCCAGATCGGGGCGTAGCTCAGCCTGGCTAGAGCGCTACGTTCGGGACGTAGAGGTCGCACGTTCGAATCGTGTCGCCCCGACTTTTCTGATCGTGTCCGTTTTTCAAGGACATTCGCGGGCTGCCAGGGCTGGAATGGCCGGCGGCTCGCATTGCACAGCGTCCGCGGGTTTTCCGAAGTGGGTGCAGGTTTTCAACCTGCACAGGAAGTGCGATCAGCGTCGCGCTCCGCAGGTTGAAAACCTGCGGCCACTTTCGGCTGCGATCAGCGTCGCGCTCCGCAGGTTTTCAACCTGCGGCCACTCAAAAACGCCGCCGCGGGCGGGACCTCTTGGACCCCGCCCGCCACGAACACCATCTGCATGGGCTCGGGGACCACCAGGTTGCCCGTGGAGGGCTGGAACTCGAGGTACTGGGCCGGGCTCGCCGCGTTTGAAAACAACCGGATCTCCGTCCCGTTCGCCAGCGTCCCCGGGTTCACGGAGATGGCAGCAAAGTCCAGAGACAGGCTGCCGCCGAAGGAGCCGTGCTGTTGCCCGCTCCAAAGGCGTTCAAAACGACCTCACTGTTGTTCTCGTCAGTCGGTCCCAGAAAAGTTTGACGAGTGGCCCCTGCCGCAATCTCAGCGGGTGACGGCCGCCACGATCGCCTCCGGAATGGCGGACAGCGGCACGATGTGATCGACCACCCCGAGGGCGACGGCCGCCCGGGGCATGCCGTAGACCACGCACGTGGCCTCGTCCTGGACGATCGTCGTGCCGCCGGCCTGCCGCACAGCCTGCAGGCCGAGCGCCCCGTCGCTGCCCATGCCCGTCATCAGCGTGGCCACGACGCCCGGCCCCGCAGCCTCGGCCGCCGATCGGAAGAGCACGTCCACCGCCGGTCGGCAGTGATGGATCGGCGGTGTCCGCAGGAGCCGTGTGCGAAACCCGGTGCCCTGCCGCACCACCGCCAGGTGATGGTCGCCCGGGGCGATCACGCACGTGCCCGGCTCGAGCGGCTCGCCGTCGCCGGCCTCGCGAACCCGAACGCTCGAGACCGCGTTGAGCCGGTCCGCCACGATCCGGGAGAACTGGGCCGAGATGTGCTGGACCACCGCGATCGGCGGCAGGCCGACGGGCAGCCGCGGCAGCACCGTCCGCAGCGCCTCCACGCCGCCCGTCGAGGCGCCGATCACGATCAGCCCCCGCGACTCGAGCCCGGCCACAACGCGAATCGGCCCCGGGTCGTGCCGGCCGGCGGTGGCCGGCGCGGGGCGGCGGAGCCTGGTGCCGGCGGCGGCGGCGGCCTTCACGTGGTAGGCGAGCCGGTCGGCCAGGGCCCCGATCGACAGGGTGCCGTCGGGCTTGGCGAGCACATCCACGGCGCCCGCCTCGACCGCATCCATCGCGGCCTGCGATCCCTCCTGAGTGAGCGAGCTGACCACGACCACCGGAAGCGGATGATGCTCCATCAGGATCCGCAGGAACGTCAGCCCGTCCATCCGCGGCATCTCGAGATCGAGCGTGACCACGTCGGGATCGAGCCGTTCGATCTTCTCCCGCGCCACGAAGGCGTCGCAGGCCGATCCGACCACCTCGATCTCAGGATCGTCGGCGAGCGCCTCGGTGATCGCCCGGCGCACGAGCGCCGAGTCGTCCACGACGAGCACACGGATGCGGCGCGGTGGCGCGGTGGCCATCATCCCCTCCCCTCGCGCGGCCGACGGTAGACACCCGGTGCCACCGGCCGAAAGCGATGCCGCAGGCCGAGCAGCCCCTCGGCATGGCCCACGAACAGGTGCCCGCCGGGCGCAAGCTGCTCGAAGAGCCGCTCGACGAGCGCCTGCCGCGAATCGACGTCGAAGTAGATCATCACGTTGCGGCAGAAGATCACGTCGAGCCCCGCCTGCCAGGGATAGGTGTCTTGAAAGAGGTTGACGTGTTCGACCCTCACCCGGCTCCGCAGCGCGGGCTTCACGCGGTAGAAGCCCGCCCACTCGCCGAAGCCCCGGCGGAAATACCGCGGCAGCCAGGCCGGATCGGGGAGCTTCACCGCGGCCGACTCGTAGATCCCGCGCCGGCAGCGGTCGAGCATCCGCCGCGAGATGTCGGATGCGACCAGCGTCCAAGCATGCTCCCCGGCGTCGCAAAACTGCTCCGCGAGCACGATCGCCAGGGAGTAGGCCTCCTCGCCCGAGGCCGACGCCGCACACCACACCCGCACCGGGCGGCCCGCCGCCACCGGCAGCACCTGGCGGGCGAGCACGTCGAAGTGGTCGGGCTCGCGGAAGAACTGCGTGTGGTTGGTCGAGATCAGGTCGATGACCGCCCCCACCTCGTCCTCACCGGAGGGCGAGCCGAGGAGCCGGCAGTAGTCGTCGTAGCTCTCGCAGCCGACGGCCCGCAGGTGTCCGCCCAGCCGCCCGGACACGAAGGCCTGCTTGTCCGGCCCGAGGCGGATGCGGCTGCGGCGATACACGAGATCGGCCAGGAAGGCATAGGCCGAGGCCGACAGCTGGGGTTCGGGTGCGGGCATCGTGGCCATCATCGCCGGTCGGGGTGCGGAGCTGGTCAGAAATCCCGGAAGTGCCGATCCTCGGCATCGTCACCGCGCGCCCCGTCGCCGGGCATCGGAATCCGCGGCGTGGCGGGCCGCGCCGCCGGCGCACCCGGCCGCGCCGGCACCGGCCGTGTGGTACGCGACGCGCCAGCCCGACGCGCCGGCACCGCCGCGGCAGTGGCCGCCGGCCGGCTGCTCACCAGCGACCGCAGCCTGGCCACGCTCTCCTCCATCAGCCCCGCCTGGCTGCTCAGTTCGGTGGCGGCGCTGGCCCCCTGGCCCGCCCGCGACGCGTTCTCCTGGGTCACCTTGTCGAGCTGCGCCATCGCCACGCCGATCTGCCGGATGCCCTGCGACTGCTCGCGGGCGGCCGTGGCGATCTCCGCCACCAGCTGGTCGGCCGCGGTCACCTTGCCGGCGATCTCGCCGAGCGACGCGCCCACGCGGCCGCAGCTCGCAGACCCTTGGCGGCTCGAGGCGATCGCCGCCTCGATCTTCTCCGCCGTCTCGCGGGCCGCGGCGGCGCTCCGCTGGGCCAGCGACCGCACCTCGTCGGCCACCACGGCGAACCCCGCGCCGGCATCGCCGGCCCGGGCGGCCTCGACCGCGGCGTTGAGCGCCAGAATGTTGGTCTGGAAGGCCAGCTCGTCGATGTCCTTGACGATCTTCGCCACTTCGGCGCTCGAGGCCTCGATGGCGGACATCGCCGCGTTCATGTCGGTCATCGTGCGAGCCCCCGCGGCCGCCGCCTCGCGGGCCCCCGCCGCGAGTTCCTTGGCCTGGGCCGCGTTGTCGGCCGTGCTCTTGATCATGGCCGACATCTCCTCGAGCGAGGCGCTCGTCTCGGCCACCGCGGCCCCCTGCTCGCCGCTGCCTGCGGCCAGGTCGCCGCTCACCGTGGCGAGATCCCCCGCGGCCATCGCCGTCTGCGTGGCGCTGTCCTCCAGCGAGTCGGACAGGGAGCGGAGCGACCGGATCGTGGAGCGAACGATACTCGTGCCCATCAGGCCGGCGAGGACGAGCGCCAAGCCCGCCCCCGACAGGATCGCGAGAAATCCCCTCCGCACCTTGTCCTTGGCCTCCG
>JBBAVS010000147.1:0-4653 GCA_040397585.1 Pirellulales bacterium | reverse complement strand
GATCGACGGGACGGTGTTGGTCGCCAGGGCGTCCACGTGGGAGTTCATGGTGACCAGCTCCCGCAGGCAGAGCCCGCCGAGGAGCAGGGTGATCAGCAGGAGGGTGACGAAGCCGCCGATGATGCGGCCGGGGATGGTCCAGGTGTTCATGGGAAGCGGTGTGACCCGGGGAATGGAGGATCGAACGAGCGGACGCTGGGCTGAACTACGGGCAGGCGAACGGCTTGTCGGACGGCGGCGCGTCGAGCGTGAGCGTCTCGGCGGCGGCGATCCGGTCGAGGTCCACGAGCACCTTCACGCCGGAGGCCGCCTTGGCCATGCCGGTGATGAACCGGGCATCGATCGCGCCGCCGAAATCCGGGGCCGGCTCGATGTCGGCGGCGGTGAACTGGGCGACCTCTTCGACCCCGTCCACGATCACGCCATAGGGCCTGGTGCCCCCCGACGCCGCGGCGACCTGCGTGACCACGATGCAGGTGCGGTCGTGCTCCGCGGCCGCGGCCAGACCGAACCGGAGCCGGAGGTCGACCACCGGAATCACCTTGCCACGGAGGTTGATCACGCCGCGGACGTGCGGCGGCATCGTGGCCACCCGCGTGATCGGACAGAGGCGGATGATCTGGCGGACCGCGAGCACGGGCACGCCATACGACTCGCCGCCGAGCGTGAACGTCAGATACTTGCCGGGGGCGGCGGCCGGGTGGCCGCTGGTCGGTGCGGAAGGCTCGGTCATCGCTGTTCGGCGGCTCAGGCGGCCGTCTCCGTGGTGTGGGTCCGCATGCGAACGAGGGCGGTGGTGTCGAGAATCAGGCCCACCCGGCCGTCGCCGAGGATCGCGGCGCCGGCGAAGCCCCGACCGGGCGGAAACGTCTCGCCGAGGCTCTTGATCACCACCTCCTGCTTGCCGATCAGGGAGTCAACCAGCAGGCAGCGGGTCTCCTGACCGGCCTCGGCGACGACCACGATCCCGTCGCCGGGAGCGTCGCAGGCCCCCTCGATGCCGAAGTGGCGGCCGAGGCGGAGCAGCGGTACGAGCCGGTTGCGGACGGCGACCACTTCGCCCCGCCCCTGCACCGTGGTGACCGCCCCCGGCAGCGGCCGGAACGACTCGCGGACCGCCAGCGCCGGGATCACGAACCGCTGGTCGCCCACCGCCACCAGCAGCCCCTCGATGATCGCCAGCGTGAGCGGCATGGAGATGGTGAAGGTGGTGCCGCGGCCCGGCGTCGAGTCGATCTCGACCTTGCCGCGGATCCGCTCGATGTTGCGGCGGACGACGTCCATGCCCACCCCGCGGCCCGACACGTCGCTGACCCGCTCGGCGGTCGAGAACCCCGGGGCGAAGATCAGGTCGAGCACCTCGCGATCGTCGAGCTGCTCGTCGGCCCGAACGAGCCCGCGCTGCACCGCCGTCCGCCGGATCCGCGCGGGGTCGAGGCCACGGCCATCGTCCGCCACCTCGATCACCACGAAGCCTCCCTCGTGATAGGCCCGCAGCGTGATCGTGCCTCCCGCCGGCTTGCCGGCCGCCACGCGGTCGGCAGGCGACTCGATGCCATGGTCGGCCGAGTTGCGAATCATGTGCACGAGCGGGTCGCCGATCTCCTCGATCACGGAGCGGTCGAGCTCCGTCTCCTCGCCGTCGAGCACGAGCCGGATCTCCTTGCCCAGCTGGGTGGCCACATCGCGGACCAGCCTGGCCATCTTCTGGAACGTGCCGCGGATCGGCACCATCCGCAGGGCCGTGGCCGTCCGCTGGAGTTCCGAGCACACGCTCCGCAGCTGGGCGAGCGACCGCGCGAGCTGCTCGTCGGCGGCGGCCGCCACCGCCGGATGCTGGGTGACCATCGACTGGGCGATCACGAGCTCGCCGACGAGATCGATGAGCCCGTCGAGCTTGCCGGTATCGACCCGCACGGAGCCACTCGGAGCGATCGGCCGCGGCGGCGCGGCCACGGCCGGCGGCGAAACCGCGACGGGAGCCGGGTTCGCGATGGGAGCCGGTACCTCCCCCGGCGTCGGCTCGTCGCCGCCCGCGGCGGCGGCCGCGGCAGTGGCCGGCGGCGGGCTCGGAGGCGGCTCCACCGCGGCTGGCGGGACGACCGGCGCCGGCGCCGCCGCGCGGTTCGCCAGCACCGCCTGCACGGCGTCGATCACCGCGGGCGCGGGGAGCGACACGCTGTCGGCGGTCTCCCGGCCCGCGAGCCGGCTGGAGACGGCGGCGACGTAGCGGCTGAAGAGGTCGGCCCCGGCGAGGATGACGTCGATCTCGGAGCGGCCGAGCCGCAGCCGACCCCGGCGGGCGGAATCCAGCAGCGACTCGAGCTCGTGCGCCACCCGCTGGAGCACCACCAGCTTCAGCATGCCGGCGTTGCCCTTGAACGTGTGGAACGCCCGGAAGACGGTGTTGAGCGTCTCGGGATCGTCGGGGCGTTCCTCCAAGACGAGCACCCCCTGCTCGATGTCGCGGAGGAAGTCTTCGCAGTCGGTGCAAAAGAGCTGCATCATGTCGGCGTCGATGCCGCCCGGCAGCAGCGGCACCGCCTGCTCGGCAGCCGCGGCACTCGGGGAAGCGGTCCGCGTCGGAGCCGACGCCTGCGGCAGGTCCGTGGGCCACGCCGGCAGCGGGCGGCTGCGCTCCCAGGCGGTCACGGCCTGCTCCATCCAGCCGTGCCACGCGGCAAACCGACCGCGGGCCTCCGCGGACACGCTCACCGGAGTCGCGGTCGTCCAGTCGCGGGCGAGCCCGAGGGCCGCGGCGATCTCGGCCGGAGCGCCGGCGGTGGCCGCCGCCGCCGCCACGACCGCCACGAGCGCGGCGGGCGAACGCTCGGGCGTCATCTCGAGCGTGGCGAGCTCGAGCCCGATCTGCTGGAGCTGCTGACGGAGCGCGGCGGGTGCGGCTGACACGGGCATGCCCTGATCCTGCTTCGCACGGGAAACGGCTCCCGCGTCTGCCAATCCTAGCTTCGCTCCGGCGGCCCGCGCGCCGGCTGCCAGCGGCGGCCGCACGACCGTCATCGCCGGCACGACCGGCCGCCCGATTCCGCGAACTACACTCGACGAGCCTCCGTCCTCGAACCCGCCGGCCCGCCGGCGACTCCGCCATGAACGCGATGCAGCGCCTGCGGCTCACCCTGATCGGTCCCCTCGTCATCCTCGCGGGGTTGGCCGCGCTGGCCTACGTCAACCAGGCTGCCGTCAACACGGCGCAGATCAACCGCTTCCAGTCGCTGCGGCTGGCGCACGAGCTGCGGCAGAGCTCCGACGAGCTCACCCGCCTGGCCCGCACCTACTGCGTCACCGGCGATGCGGCCTATGAGCGGGCCTACTGGCACCTCCTCGACGTCCGCAACGGCGTCGCGGCCCGCACCGACGGCCGCACGGTGCCGCTCCGCATGCTCATGGAGCGGCAGGGCTTCACCGCCGCGGAGCTCGGCAAGCTCACCGAGGCCGAAGACAACTCCAACGCCCTGGTGACCACCGAGACGATCGCGATGAACGCGATGAAGGGGCGGTTCGCCGACGGCCGCGGCGGCTACACGAAGCAGGGCACGCCCGATCCCGAGCTGGCCCGCCGGATCATGCACGACGCCACATACCACCAGGACAAGGACGTGATCATGGGGCCGATCAACGAGTTCGAGCAGATGCTCGACGAGCGGACCGAGGCCGCCGCCGAGGCCGCCAGCCGGCGCAGCGACCTGCTCGCCCTGCTGGTGACCGTGGTGGCGGGGCTGGCCGCGGTGCTCGGCTGGCTGAGCATCGCGCATCACGCCCGCACGCTGCGGTCGGCCGTCAGTGATCTCTCGGCGACGGCCGAGGGCGTGGACATCGGCTCGGCGCAGGTCGCGGCCACGAGCCGGATGCTGGCGGAGGGCGCCTCGGAGCAGGTAGTCGCCGTCGGCGAGATCGCCGCGGCCACCCGCGAGGCCGGCGCCCTGGCCACCGACAACGTCCGCCGCACCGGCACGGCGGGCGATCTCGTGGCCCGAGAGCGGCAGGAGTTTGCCGGCTCCACCGCCCTCCTCGACGAGATGGTGACCGCGATGGCCGCGATCGACGAGGCGGCCGGGCGGATCTCCAAGATCAACAAGACGATCGACGAGATCGCGTTCCAGACCAACATCCTCGCCCTCAACGCCGCCGTGGAGGCGGCGCGGGCCGGCGAGGCAGGCCAGGGGTTCGCCGTGGTCGCCGACGAGGTCCGGAGCCTGGCCCAGCGGAGTGCCGTGGCCGCCCGCGAAACCGCCGGGCTGATCGAGTCCGCCATCGTCCGGTCGCAGGCCGGGCGGGAGAAGGTGGCGGCCGTGGCGGCGGCGATCGGCAGCCTCGCGGACCGGTCGGCCGCCGTGGGCACGCTCGTTGACGAGGTCCGCGCCGGCAGCGGCGACCAGCACCGGGCGCTCGACCGGATCGGCTCCTCGCTCGGCCAGATCGAGCACACCTCCCAGCAGGCGGCCTCCGCGGCCGAGGAGGGCTCGGCCGCGGCCGAGGAACTCTCCGCGCAGGCCCGCGGGCTCGTGGACGTGGTGGGTACGCTCGGGCAGATGGTCGGAAGCCGCACGACCTCGTGACGTGGCCGCAGGTTTTCCGAAGTGGCCGCAGGTTTTCCGAAGTGGCCGCAGGTTTTCCGAAGTGGCCGCAGGTTTT
>JBBAVS010000146.1:0-8735 GCA_040397585.1 Pirellulales bacterium | reverse complement strand
GGATGGGCGCAGCGAGCGTCCGGCGACGGGCATGGGCAGTCCCGAGCGGGGAGGCACACCCAAGGCAGGGAACCCGCAGGTTGAAAACCTGCGGCCACTCCGAAACCAGCGGCCACTTCCAGGGCGTCGCTACAACCCGCGTGACTGCTGCGGGTCGCGCCACCGCCACCACCACCAAGGCACCATGCCGCGGCGACCGATACTCTCAAGGGTCCCGTTCCCCTTTCCGGATGCCTGCCGTGCGTCGTCACTCGCTGATCATCGTCGTGGCCATCGCCACCCTGCTCGTCGCTGCGACCACCGAGGCCGCGGGCCGGCGGCGGTTCAGCGGGCCGCGGTCGCCGATGTCGCTGGGCACGCCGCAGAACCAGGCGCCCTATGCGCCGGGGGCGTCGCCCTACGTGACCGGCCATGGCACGCGGCCGAAATACTTCGTGCCGCCGACGAACCCGCGGACGCCCACCTGGAAGATGTACGGCACGCCCCCGGGCGTGGTGCCGGGCGACTGGCCCACCTACGCGCCGCTCGGCTTCGGCGGCTACCGCTTCCCCGCGGTCGGCAGCCAGGCCTACCGGTAGTCGCCCGCGGGACCGTCGCGCCGCCATGAAGATCATCGTCATCGGGGCGGGCATCGGTGGGGCGAGCGCCGGCATCGCGCTGAAGCGGCTCGGCCACGAGGTCGTGATCTACGACCAGATGCGGGAGAACAAGCCGGTCGGGGCCGCGCTCTCGGTGTGGTCCAACGGCATGAAGGTGCTCAACTGGCTCGGGCTCGCGGCCGAGGTGGCGGCCCTCGGCGGGTCGATGGACGACATGGCCTACCTCGACGGCCGGTCCGGCGACACGCTCTGCCGCTTCAGCCTGGCGCCGGTCACCGCGCAGACGGGCACGCGGCCCTACCCCGTGGCCCGCGCCGACCTGCAGGCGCTGTTGATGGCGCGGTTTGGCCTCGACGACATCCGTCTCGGCATGCGGCTCTCGGGCGTCGCCGACGACGGGAGGACAGTGACCGCCACGTTCGAGGATGGCACCACCGACTCGGCCGACCTGGTGATCGCCGCCGATGGAGCCCGGTCGGCCGCCCGCGACTACGTGACCCACGCGGCCGAAGGCGGCTCGCGGATCGAGCGGACCTACGCGGGCTACACCAACTACAACGGCCTGATCCCGATCGACGAGGCGATCGGCCCGGCCACCCAGTGGACGACCTACGTGGCCGACGGCAAGCGGTGCTCCGTGATGCCGGTCGCGGGCGGCCGCTTCTACTTCTTCGCCGACGTCCCACAGCCGGCCGGCATCCCCTACGACCGGGCGGAGGGCAAGCGGCCGCTCGCAGCGGCCTTCGCCGGCTGGGCCCCGGGCGTGCAGGCGCTCCTCGCCGCGATCGATCCCGAGACGTCGCTCAACCGCGTCGAGATCTGGGACGTGGATCCGTTCCACACCTGGGTGCGGGGCCGCGTGGCCCTGCTCGGCGACGCGGCCCACGCCACGTCGCCCGACATCGGCCAGGGGGCCTGCTCGGCGCTCGAAGACACCTTCGCGCTGGCGATCTCGCTGGCCACCAACACGATCAGCATCGAGGACAGCCTGCTCCGCTACCAGCAGGTGCGGTCGCGCCGGGCGGCCGACCTCGTGCTCCGGGCCCGCAAGCGATGCCGGGAGACCCATGCCTTCGACCCGGCCGCCACGCAGGCCTGGTATGAGAGCCTGAAGACGGAAGACGGCACGAGCATCATCCGCGGCATCGTCGCCGCGATCGCCGAGAGCCCGATCAACCTGGGCGGCGGAACGAGCGTCCCTCGGGATCGACCGCCAGCGTGACGTCCGCCACACTGCCCTCCCGCAGCGGATGGAAGGCGAAGCGGATGAACACGCTGCCCGATTCGGGATCGACGTGGAGCGCCCGCGGGTGCTCGTATTCCGGGCCGATCCCGGAAAGGTCCCACTCGGCCACCAGCGGCAGGCCGGCGCGGGTGAGGTCGAAGAAGCGGAGCGTCCGCGACTCCGCAGCCAAGACGACGAGCCGGCCGGCGGCCGCGGCCAGTTCCACGGGCATGCCGGGCACCGGCAGCGTGGCGGCCAGGCGGTTGGCGGCGCGGTCGATGAGCAGCACCTGATCGGCCCAGGCCTCGGTCGCGGCGAGCCACGGCGTGCCCGGCACGTCCACCAGCGCCGTGATCCGCTGCCGGGCGGTCGGGAACGTCCGCTCGATCACCTGGGTGACGAGGTCGATGCGGGCGATCGTCTCGCGTCCGGGGCGCACGTCGTGGCGTTCGAGCACGAACAGGTGCCGGCCAGAGCGAATCATCGTGCCCGGGAAGTGGATGTCGGGCTCGAGCGGCCGGCTCCACCAGCCGTTCCAGCGGACCACCTTCCGCGAACCGGGGTCGTTGAAGAACATGCCGCGGGGGTCGCCGCCGAACTGCTCCACCTGGAGCCGCTTCGGCATCGTGCGGGTCTTCACGGCGAGCCGCGGCGGCCGCCCGGAGCCGGAAGTGAACCGCACCCGCGTGTGGTAGGTCCGCCAGCCGCCGCGGCGGCGGTAATGCTTGCCCACCACGAGCACGGTCCGCGGCCCGAAGGGATGCACGAACTCCAGCGTGTGCGGCACCGGGGCGGAGGCGAGCCGAGCGCCGTCGGCCGCGTGAACGTCGATGCGATACGTCGTGACGTCCCCGGCGCTGTGCCCCTGCCAGAGCAGGCGATCGTGGAACACCTGCCCGCGATACACCTCGCGGGGATCGAGGGTGCCCAGGCTGCGAACCACGGGACGAACGCGAACGACGTCGGCAGAGGCGGCAGCCGGCATGACGGTCTCCTGGGAGCGATTTCGAGTGTAGGCGATCGGTGACTCGCGGGGCTCCTTTCGGGCCATCCGCTCGTCGGGGTACGATCGCGGGCGTCCACCATGCCCCAGGGGACTGCCGCGGAGGAGCCGTGCGGGATCTGCTGGAAGTCACCGAGTCGGGCCTCTACTGCACGCGGGGCGACTTCTACGTCGATCCCTGGCGGCGGGTGCCGCGGGCGATCATCACCCACGCCCATGCCGACCACGCCCGGGCCGGCTCTGATCGCTACCTCTGCGCCGCCGAGGGCAAGCTCGTGCTCCGCACGCGGATCGGTGGCGGCTCCCCGATCGACACGCTCCGCCGCGGCGAGAGCGTCTCGATCAACGGCGTGAAGGTGTCGCTCCATCCCGCCGGCCATCTGCTCGGCTCCGCGCAGGTGCGGATCGAGCACGGCGGCATCACCTGGGTCGTGACCGGCGACTACAAGCTCCACCCCGACCCCACCTGCGCCTCCTTCGAGCACGTCCCCTGCGACGTGTTCGTCACGGAATCCACGTTCGGCCTGCCCGTCTACCGCTGGCAGAGCCCGGAGGCGATCGCGGCCGAGATCAACGCCTGGTGGCGGGCCAACCGCGACGCCGGCCGCACGAGCGTGATTCTCGCCTACGCGCTGGGCAAGGCGCAGCGGCTGGCGGCAATGGTCGATCCCTCGATCGGGCCGATCGTGGCCCACGGGGCGGTGATGAAGCTCGTCGAGGCCTACCGCGGCAGCGGCGTGCGGCTCCCCGCCATCGACCGCGTGCCGCCCCGGGCCCGCCGCGTGGGCGACGGGCGGGCGCTGGTGATCGCGCCGCCGAGCGTGCTGGGCAGCTCGTGGCTGAATCTCTTCGGGGAGTCGAGCGTGGCGCTGGCCTCGGGCTGGATGACGCTCCGCGGCGTCCGCCGCCGCCGCGGCTTCGACCGCGGCTTCGCCGTGTCCGATCACGCCGACTTCCCCGGCCTGCTCGCGGCCGTCGACGCCACCGGCGCCCGGCGTGTGCTCGTCACCCACGGCTTCAGCGACGCCCTCGCCAGGGTTCTCCGGGAGACCCGCGGCCTCGACGCCTCGGTGCTCCCCACGCGGTTCGCCGGCGAGGCGCCCCCCGACGACGCGGTGGCGAACACGGCCGATGACGACGGCAGCGACGACGACGCGACCACCACCGACCTCGCGGCCGAGGCCGACGCATGAAGGCCATTTCTTGAGAGGCCCCGAACTTTATGGTAGGGTCCGAGTACCTCCACAGAACTCACTCTTCTGAGGGGAATCCACCGGGGGGTCGCCGAGTCCTTCGGGAAGAACTGTGACGAACCTGACATGCGGGGAGATAGAGGCGGCAGTCGGTGATGGCGTGGCTCGCTTGCTGCGGGAAACCTACGGCCACGGCCCCAGCATGGTTCGTGCTCGTTTACTGGGAAACCAGCTGACGGTCACTGCGGAAGGGGTGTTGACGACTGCCGAAAAACACCTTCTCTCCTTCTACGGCGGTCACGAGGATGGTCCCGCAGCCGATGTGATCCGAAACTTTCGCGGCGAACTGTTTTTGACGTTCCAGAAGCAACTGATCGCTGTCGCCGAGAAGTGTACGGGCAGCACGGTGATTGGCATTCAAGACAGCCTGAAATGCGAGTGCGGCGTCAAGGTGGTCACCATCACGCTTGCCGATTGTCCGCAGTGCCGACCGTCCAGAACAATCCGCGCCAAGACTCACGATTCCAGTCGGGCGAACGGTTCCAGTGGAGCCTGACGGTTTTCGACGCCCATCATTGGGCACTGGAACCACAGCCTGCGAGCGCCGGTTGAACAGTCCGTCGGCCCCTTGGTGGGAGCAAACTCCCACCAAGGATTCGCCTCCAGGATTCGCCTCCAGGATTCGCCTCCAGGATTCGCCTCCAGGATCGCCTCCAGGATCGCCTCGACGCCGAGCCCCTGCGCTCTCCGGGTGGGTCGGCAGTCCTGTTGCGATCCCCCGCGGGCTTGTCCCCTTCGCCCAGGCGTCTTGCGGCGGGCGGCTCACCGCACCCCGACCCGCACGTCCACGTCGAGCCGTGCCTCCGGCCCGGCCGAAGCGATCACCACGCAGGTGTGGAAGGTCTCCGGCCGGGCGTCGTCGGTGGCCGCGTTGACGGTGTTGTCCGGAGCCTTGATCGCGGTGACCACCAGCCTGCCCGGGCTGGCGATCACCATCTCCGCGTCGTCCCAGCCCACGCGAAACCCGCCGGCGATCGGGGTGATCTCCGCCGCGGCGTTGCTCCCCAGATGCCAGCGGAACAGGATGACGTCCGCCTGGCCCTTCGCGAGCCGCACCTCGTCGCGGACGCACACTTCGCGGTCATCCCACGTGACGTCGCGCCGCCACTCGTCGAGCCGGTCGTAGCCCGACGCGACCCGCAGCGAGACCTCCCCTCCCGCGGCATTGAGCCGGCGGACGGTGAGCGGCGCCACCACGCCCAGCTGCTGCCAGCCCCGCGGGGCGAAGGTCGTGCCGGCCTCCACCGGCCGCGGCTCCTCGAGTCCGAGCTGCAGCACGTTGTGCCCGTAGCCGGAGGCGAAGTGCGATCCCATCAGCGGATGGCTGTAGGAGGGCGTGCCCGCCTCGATCAGGAGCGGACGACCGTCGAGGATGAAGTTGACGTGCCCGCGGTCGTGATGGTCGTGCTGATCGAGCGGATGGCCGCCGCGAACCCACACGCCCGTGGCGTCCGGCCGCCAGCTCGACCGCCAGTTCACGCGGGCCGCCCGTTCGTAGGCCGCGAACGGCGGCGGCGCCGCGCCGTCGTCCACGGGCGGGGCGGCCCGCGCGAGCAGGCCCGCCACGTCGTCCGACGGCCCATCCAGCTGGCGGGAGAGCGTCCACCGCGCGACCGGGCTGCCCGTGCACGCCACGAGCAGCGAGAAAAGCGGCCGCGCCGCGAGGGCCGCGCCCCGGGCCGGGCCGGCATCGAAGCAGTTGACGATCATGTCGCCCGGCTGGAGGTGGTGCGTCAGCCAGGTGGGGAAGTTTCGCAGGAACGGGTGGTCCACGCCGCGGCGATCGCCGTGGGCGGCCATGGCCCGCGCCGCGTGCAGCATCGACGTCACGGTGAACGACGCATAGCCGAAGCCCTCCTCGAACTCGCCGGCGGCGCCGTGCGAGTCGAGCGCCGCCAGCAGGTTGCGAACCCCCAGTTCGTAGGCGTCGCGGTGGTCGTCCACGCCGAGCACGAGGCACCCGCGGATCAATCCCTCGGTGGGCAGGACCCACTGATTCGTGACGGGGTTGCGGTCGCGGACGAACCACGGCCGCGCCGTCCGCCAGTCGTCGACCACGCCGGCGACCTCGTTTTCGAGCAGCGCTCGCAGACGACCGTTCAGCGGCTCGTCGATGACGCCGGCCGGCGCCAGTTCGAGGGCGTCGGCGATCGCCCGCACGCCGCTGCCCGTGGCGAGCCAGTTGCCATCGCCCCCATCCGGGAGCGTCGCGCCCGGATGGTAGAGCGTCCAGCCGGGCCGCTGGAGCGGCGACCAGCCCGCGGTTTCCTCCAGCTGGGCGACGAGCCTCGCCTTCAGGGCCTCGTCGCCCGTCAGCCGACACGCCGCGGCGAGGAGAGGGAGCTCCTCCGCCAGCATCCCGGCCGCGCCGTGATCGGACATCGCCAGCGCGAAGCGTTCGCGGATCGCGTCCTCGAGGGCGTGGGCACGGCCGTCCATCCAGGTCCGATTCCGGCCGACGTCCTCGAGCCGGTGGGCACGCCGGATGATCGGCTTCGCCGCCACCGCGCGGGCCGCGGCCACCAGCCGCGACCGCCCCGCCTCATGGGCCTCGTCGGTCGCCACGCGATCCAGGGCCGCGTTCCACGGCGGGAGCCCGCCGGGGTCGGCCGCCATGCCCGACACCGACACCCACGCCACCAGGATCATCCCCGCCGCCGCGACTCTCATGAACTCCGCTCCGGGACCGATGCGAACCGGTGCACTACAATCCATCGCGACCCGCACATCAAGCATGGCGGCAGACCGCCGGACCGGCAACCAGGTGCCATGGCCATGCGTCGCATCCATCTCGGCGGGCTGCTGGTGCTGCCGATGCTGTTCGCCGGCACGGTTGGCGCCGGCGACGCGGCCGGCCTGCTGCCGCCGACCATCCCGAACCCGCCCTCCTACGAGTCGCTCTCCGCGGGCCCCCTGCGGCTTCGGCTCTTTCCGGGGCAGACCACCCCCTGCCTGCAGCATTACGTCAACCTGAACTCGGGCTCTTCGATCGGCGCGTTCGTCGCCGCCGTCGAGCGTCACGGCCTGACGGGCTCCTGGGCGATCATGAGCCTGCCCTCGCGCGACGCCCTGCGGCCGATCGTCGCGACGCAACGCCCCGTCTGCTGCTACTTCGCCATCGCGCCGGTGCTGAATCACCGCCTCGAGCAGGATGCCGTCACGCGGGCCGCGATGGACGCGGTGAAAGACATGCAGCGGGGCTTCTACACGTTCGGCGTCTGCGAGTGGGAGAACACGTTCTTCCGGCACTGGGAGCCCGAGACCGACACCACCGCCGTGTATGGGGCGACCCCGACGGAGCTCGGCCGGATGGACCGTGCCGGCAACCACGAGGTGGTGGCGCGGACGGCCCGCCGCTGGAAGGAGGCCGTCGGCGGCCGGATGATGATGGCCAACGGCTACGGCATGCTCAGCCATCTCGCCGAGATCGGCCTGGATGCCATCGGGGTGGAGACCTCCGAGACGATCCCCGCGACGCAGGTCAAGCGGGCGTTCGCCCGCGGTGCGGCCCGCCAGTTCGGCATCCCGTGGTTCGAGGAGGTGTCGATCTGGTTCGGGGCGAGCGTCTCGGGGGGCATGCCCGAGTCGACGATCCTGCCCTACTGGCCCAACACACCCGTGGGAGGCGAGGCCGGACACTCCGCCAGCCACCTCAGGCGGCACTGGTTCACGGCGTGGTTCGGCGGCGCCAACCACGTGATGCTGGAGGGTTCCCCGCAGGTCCTGTTCGAAGTGCCGTGGACAAACGAGTTCCCGCCGGACGCGCGGCTCTCGCGCTACGGGACCAACGCCCGGGAACTGGCTCGACTGATGAGCAGCGTCGACGTCGGCGTTCCCTACACGCCGTTTGCCGTCCTCGTGAGCAGGCATCATGGCCGCTGGAGCGTGTGGGGGAAGCCGTGGGGCCGCCTGGAAAAGACACCCGGCGACACGATGACCGAGCGGTTTTTCGATCAGGTGTTTCCGGGGCAGTCGCAGGGGCCGGGCCGTGAAGAGCGGTATCTCTGCTCCTCGCCCTACGGCGACACGTTCGACGTCGTCGTGAACGACGCCGACCGCCGCGCGTGGCGGGCCTACCCGGTGATCCTCGCGGTCGGCGACATCGCCTGGACCCCGGACGACGTGCGGTTTCTCGAGGACTACGTCCGGGATGGCGGAATCCTGGTCCTCGACGAGCTCCACCTGGCGGGCTGGGATCGGGCATTCGTCGGCGTCGCGGCCGAGGGTTTTGCCCCGACGCCTGAGGCCCGAGCCGTGATGGCGGGGAGCGACGGCGCCGCCCGCTTGATCCGCCGCGACGTCGGGAAAGGCTGCGTGTTCGTGTCGCGGCCGGGGCCGCCGGCCGATGGCCGCGCCCAGGAGGCGTTTCCGGAGGAGCTGCTCGCGGAACTGGCGGCCAGGCACCTGCCGATCCGGATCGACGGCGACGTGCAGACCCTCGTCAACCGCACGCAGGCCGGCTGGGCGGTGATGGTCGTCAACAACAAGGGCATCACGAAGGAGCTGCACGTCGACCGCAAGCCGGCCGTCGATCCCTCAGCCCGCCAGAGCGTGGGCATCTCCTTTCGCGGAAAGCGGGCGGCCGCATCGGACCTCATGGACGGCAGTCCGCTGCCGCTGACGTCGACCGGCGCGGGCGACGAGCACGGGCTGCG
>JBBAVS010000145.1:0-8794 GCA_040397585.1 Pirellulales bacterium | reverse complement strand
GTCAGGAGAGAGTCGCAAGACCGCCGAAGGCTGAACGCTCAGGCAAACGGACTGACACCACACCTGTTGGAGAGCGGCGTCGCCCACCAGCGGCGTCCACCGAAGGGGCAACCCGCGGGCCGAAGCTCGCGGCGAATCTCTCAGGTTCCAGGACAACAGGGTTCCGAACTTGATTCACGCTGCCGTCCCGGCGTCAGCGGAAAGATTCACGTTGCCGTCCCGGCGGCAGCGAAGAGGAACCCTGCCATGGCCCCCACGCTCGCCCCCCCTGCCCCGTCCTCGTCGGCTTGCGAGGCGGCGTCGCCGCTCGAGAGTCTCGAGCAGCCGACCGAGTTTCGCGGACGCCACATCGGTCCGGCTCCGGCTGACCAGGCCGCGATGCTCGCCGCCATCGGAGCGTCTTCGCTCGACGCCCTGCTCGACGAGATTGTGCCGGCGACGATCGCCCGCCGCGACGGCATGCAGCTGCCGGCCGCGATCGGCGAGGCGGCAGCGCTGGCCGAACTCGCAGGCATCGCCGCGAAGAACCGGCTCCTCAGGAGCTTCATCGGCCAGGGCTACCACCCGTGCCACACGCCGACGGTGATCCTGCGCAACATTCTCGAGAACCCGGCGTGGTACACCGCCTACACCCCCTACCAGGCCGAGATCAGCCAGGGGCGGATGGAGGCGCTCGTCAACTTCCAGACCATGGTCTGCGACCTCACGGGCATGCCGATCGCCACCGCGTCGCTGCTCGACGAGGCGACCGCCGCCGCCGAGGCGATGACGCTGGCCAAGCGCACGAGCAGCTCGGCGAGCCACGCGTTTCTCGTGGACCACGGCTGCCACCCGCAGACGATCGAGGTGCTCCGCACCCGCGCCGAGCCGCTGGGCATCGAGGTCGTGGTCGGCGATGCGGTCGCCCTCCTCGACCGCACCGACTGCTTCGGTGTGCTCGTGCAGTTTCCCGCCACAGACGGCCGGGTGGCCGACTGGCGGGCGTTCACGGAGCGGGCCCACGCCCGGAAGGCGGCGGTGGTGGTGGCTGCCGACCTCCTGGCCCTCACGCTGCTGGCGCCTCCGGGCGACTGGGGCGCCGACATCGTGGTGGGCACGACACAGCGGTTCGGCATGCCGATGGGCAACGGCGGCCCGCATGCGGCCTATCTCGCGTGCCGCGATGAGTTCAAACGGTCGCTTCCCGGCCGCCTCGTGGGCGTCAGCATCGACACGCACGGCCGCCCCGCCTATCGGCTCGCGCTCCAGACTCGCGAGCAGCACATCCGCCGCGAGAAGGCCACGTCGAACATCTGCACCGCGCAGGTGCTGCCCGCCGTCGTGGCCAGCATGTATGCCGTGTACCACGGGCCCGAGGGGCTCACGCGGATCGCCCGCCGCGTGGCGACGTATGCCGGCATCCTCGCGACGGGCCTCGAGCGGCTCGGCCTCGCGCTCCGGCATGCGGCTTCGTTCGACACGCTCGCCGTGCAGACCGGCAGCGACACCGACGCCCTGCTCGCGCGGGCCCGTGACGCCGGGATGAACCTCCGCCGGCTCGACGACGCCACCGTCGGCATCGCGCTCGACGAGACGACCACGCGGGATGATCTCGTGAGGCTCTGGAAGGTGTTCACCGCACCGGGGGCGAGCGTGCCAACCGTGGAGGCGCTCGAGTCGAGTCCGCCACGGCTGCCCGCCGGTCTCGGCCGCACGAGCCCGTTCCTCACGCATCCTGTGTTCACGAGCCATGCGAGCGAGACGGCGATGCTTCGCTACATCCGCGCGCTCTCCGACAAGGATCTGGCGCTCGACCGCGGCATGATCCCGCTCGGCAGCTGCACGATGAAGCTCAACGCCACGAGCGAGATGATCCCGATCACCTGGCCCTCGTTCGCCCACGTGCATCCCTTCGCTCCCGCCGACCAGCGGGAAGGGTATGCGATCCTCGATCGCCAGCTTCGCGCGTGGCTCTGCGAGGCGACGGGCTACGCCGGCATCAGCCTCCAGCCCAACGCCGGCAGCCAGGGGGAATACGCCGGCCTGCTCGTGATCCGCGCCTGGCAGAAGGCCCGGGGCCAGGGTCACCGCACCGTCTGCCTGATCCCGTCGAGCGCCCACGGCACGAATCCGGCCAGCGCGCAGATGGTGGGCATGGAGGTGGTGGTCACTGGCTGCGACGAGCGCGGCAACGTCGATCTCGCCGAGCTGCGGGCCAAGTGCGAGCAGTATTCCGACCGGCTCGCGGCCGTGATGATCACCTACCCGAGCACGCACGGCGTGTTCGAGGCCGACATCAAGGAGCTCTGCGAGATCGTCCACGCCCACGGCGGCCGCGTGTACGTGGACGGCGCCAACATGAACGCGCTGGTCGGCACGGCGGCGCCCGGACGGTTCGGCGGCGACGTCAGCCATCTGAACCTCCACAAGACCTTCTGCATTCCGCACGGGGGGGGCGGCCCCGGCGTGGGGCCCGTCTGCGTGGTCGAGGATCTCGTGCCGCATCTGCCCGGTCATGCCTCGGGTGGCGTGCCGGTGAACGACGTGGGGGCGGTGTCGGCCGCGCCCCTGGGCAACGCGGCGGTGCTGCCGATCAGCTGGATGTATTGCCGGATGATGGGGGGCGACGGCCTCAGGCAGGCGACCGCCGTGGCGATCCTCGCGGCCAACTACGTGAGCGCCCGGCTCCGTGGCCACTATGCCACGCTCTACGCGGGCACCAACGGCCGCGTGGCCCACGAGTGCATCCTCGACCTGCGGCCGCTCAAGGAGACGAGCGGCGTGACGGCCGAAGACGTGGCCAAGCGGCTGGTCGACTACGGCTTCCACGCCCCGACGCTCAGCTTCCCGGTGCCGGGCACGCTGATGGTGGAGCCGACGGAGAGTGAACCGCTCGCTGAACTCGACCGCTTCGTCGAGGCCATGATCGCGATCCGCGAAGAGATCCGGCGCGTGGAGAACGGCACCTGGCCGCAGGACGACAACCCGCTCAAGCACGCGCCGCATACCGCCGACGACGTGGTGGCGAGCGAGTGGCAGCGGCCCTACTCCCGCGAGCAGGCGGCGTTTCCGGTGCCGGCGCTCGTGCGACAGAAGTACTGGCCGCCGGTGGGTCGCGTGGACAACGTCCATGGCGACCGCAACTTGTTCTGCAGCTGCGTGCCGGTGTCGGCATGGGCTGAGTGATTGGGTTCACACGTCTGACGTGGCCGTGGGTTCTGACGTGGCCGTGGGTTTTCAACCTGCGGAACCCGGCGCCGGTGCAGCTGCCTGTGCAGGTTGAAAACTTGCACCCACTTCAAGGGCGCCGATTCGTCCCTGGCTCCGGCTGATTCGTCCCGCGCGCGCCCGATTCGTCCCTGCCTGAACCCGATTCGTCCCAAAGTGCGCATCGGATTATTTTTTTCGTGATGAACTCGTATGTTTGAGGGTTGCGAGTCCCGAGTCGAGCGTAGGTGGGGAAGTTCCCTGTGACGTTTTCAACGCCGACCTTTTTTCAGGAGACGATGCGATGACGAAGTTCCTCCATGCCCTCGCGGCGGCCGCGGTGATCGGTCTCGTGGTGGCAGCGCCGGCTCACGCGGCGTCCACGTGGACCACGAATGCTGCCGATCAGGGCGTGCTCGTCTCCGTGCTCGGCACAGGCTCGAACTGGACGACGTCGCAGCCGCTCGCCGATGGTGACATGATCCGGATCACCGGCACGTGGGGCGGTGCGAATCTCGGATCGGCCAACACCTACTACTACGCCGTTGGCGACGGCGCCACGTCGGGCACCTTTTCGCGGTTCTCGCAGTCGCCGGGGGCGACCACGTTCACGCCGAGCGCCGCTGCCAACAATCCGGTGCCGGCCGTCAAGGTGCCCACCTGGTACACCTCGGCCAACTGGGTGGGCGGTGCACCCAACGGCGTCGATGCCCAGGCCACGATCGTCACCAACACCTCCACCTGGGCCGTCGCCCTCGACCGCAACGTCACGCTCGGCTCGCTCACCGTGGATACGTCGGTCGTGAGTTCGGTCGCCAACGTCTCCGGCACCACGCCGATCCCGTTCACCCAGCCCGGCCTCTCGTTGCTCTCGACCACCCGCAACGCCACGCCGGTGTCGAAGCTCACGTTCGCTACGACCGCCGGCACGCCCACGGTCACGGTCTTCGGCGGCAACAGCCTGTCGTTCAGCGAGGCGACGCTGACGGCAGCCACGCCAGGCAATTCGAGTGGCAAGTTCATCATCGCCGGCACTCAGGGCCTCGTGATCGACAACCAGAATCCCGTGCAGCCCCCGATTGTGATCACGACGGGCACGGTGTACGCCCCCGGCGCCGTGCGGTTCGGCTTCGGCCTCGACTGGTCGCAGTTCAGCGGCGACCTCACGCTGCAGAGAGGCGTGTTTCAACCCTTGGCCGGCGGCTCGCTCAACAACAACCTCAGCGCCCTGCCCCTGAACAACAAGGTGATCCTCGGCACCGGCACGAACGTGGCCCGGATCGAGATCGCGAACTCCGCCGGCCGGCCCGTGATCCGCGGCCTCGAGAGCACGAGCCCGAATGCCTCGATCGTCAACACGACAGGCACCAACTCCGAGGCGATCGAGATCGGCTCCTACGGTCAGGCGTCCGACGTGTTCACGTTCGCCGGCAACATCGGCGCCACCGGCACCACGGCCTCGAACGCCGTGCGGCTCTTCAAGGACGGACCCGGCACGCAGATCCTCACTGGCACCAACGAGATGAACGCCTTCGTGGCGAACACCGTGCTCGTCGGCCTCAATGGCGGCAAACTCTCGCTCGGTACCACCGGCCAGATGGGTTCGCTCGTCAGCGGTGTCTACACGACCAACACCAACGCCGCGTTCGCCGCCAAGAACGGCGAGTTCGCCCTGTCGGGCGTTGGCGTGGCCGCCCCGCGGGCCCAGACCTTCTCGGGCACGATGGTGTTCGGTGTCATCGCGCCGAACACGGGTTCGCCCGACAGTAACCAGTCGACCCGCAGCAGCGGCCTCTCCACGTTCACGGTCGAGGCAGATCCGGCGCAGCCCGCCACGCTGACCTTCGGTTCGGTCCGCAACCGCAGTTTCCTCTCCGTGAGCAGTACCACGCCGAACCTCAACGGCGCCACGATGCTCTACCGCGGCACGAACCTCGGCAGCGGCACTGGCTCTGCCGGCGTGGCCTCGATCGTGTTCACGACCGCTCCGACGACCGGCACGGCCGGCTACCTGAACGCCGTCAGCGGCAGCACCGCGGCGCTCGGCACCGCCCAGGCCCCGGTTCTCAAGGGCGCGCTGGCCGACACGTCGGCCACGGGTCAGGGGGCGGGCTTCGCCACCTACCAGGCCTCGACCGGCGTGCGGCTGCTCAACCCCATCACGGAGCAGACGGCCGTGACCACGGGCGCCGGCTACAACTCGGCTTCCGTGAACGACAACATCCGCGTGGATTTGGCCGCCGACGAGGCGATCACGGGCCACTCGAGCAACACGCTCCAGATCGCCAACTCGAGCGGCGCGTCGCGGACCGTGACCAACTCGGGCAGCGGCCTCTACGCCGCCAACGGGCTGCTCTTCAGCGGAGCCAACCCGATCGTGCTCACCGGCGGCCAGATCACGGGCGTCGCCGCCGCGAGCGGCGAGGACGTGGTGATCCACTCGATCAACACGGCCGGCGTCACGATCCAGACTCCGGTGACGAACGTGGGCACCAACACGCCGAGCCGTCCCGGCTGGATCGTCTACAACGGTCCGGGCAACGTCCGGCTCGAGGGGACGCAGACGCTCGGCCAGACGGGCACCTCGGGCACGTTCGCCGGCGGGATCTCCTTCAACGGCACCGGCACGACCACGATCGCCGCGGCGATCGTGAGCAGCTCCAACATGTTCGTGAACCAGGGCACCGTGAAGCTCGACATCGGGGCCACGTGGACCAACACCCCGCGGCTTCAGGTGGCGGGTGGAGCGACGTATGACCTCAACAACGTCACCGCCACGGGCAGCACCAACCGCTTCTCCGACATCGCACCCGACTGGCAGGCGAGCGGTGCCGCGGCCGGCTACATGCCGGTGGCTGGCACGGTCACCAACTCCGGCTCGACGACCGTCGACCTCGTGCTGGCGGGCAGTGGCGGGGCCTCGTCGCAGCCCTTCTTCGGCGTGATCTCGGGCAACCTGAATCTGGTCGTGGACAAGGGCGCGACCAACACGCAGTCGCTCGCCAATGCGAACACCTACACGGGCAACACGTTCATTCGGTCCGGAGTGCTCAACATGGCCCGCGGCGGCAAACTGCCGTCCACCACGGTGGTGACGATCGGCAGCCTGACCTCCGCCACGACGGCCACGCTCACCATGGGGGACGGCAACGGCAGCACCAACGGCCCGACCCGCATGGAGATCGCGGGCCTCTACGCGATCGGCAGTGGCACGGCGTGGGTGCAGAACTCGGGAGCCAATATCAGCCAGCTCACGCTGAACATCCCCTCGGGGACGAATAACGTCTACTCGGGCAACCTCGGTGCCGCCGTGGTCACCACCGGCAGCACGCAGAACCTCTTCAGCCTCCGCAAGATCGGGTCGGGCACGTTCGAGCCCACCGGTGCGGTCGTCAACTACTCGGGCGGCACCGTGATTGAGGGGGGCGTGTTCCGGATTTCTTCGGATTCGAAGCTCGGCCAGATCGGTTCGCTCACCGGCACGGCCGGTTCCGCCGGCTCGCCGCAGGCTCCGATCTCGGCCTTCCCCAACAGCCTGATCCTCAACGGCGGGGCCCTGCAGGCCACCACGACCACGAACTTCGTGCTCAACTCGAAGCGCGGCATCGGCCTCGGCCCGACGGAAGGCGGTACCGGTGGCACGGGCACGATCACGGTCGATCCGGGCGTGACAGTCACCTACGGGGGCGTCATCGCCTCGGCGGGCAACACCGGCACACAGACGTTCGTGAAGAACGGCCTCGGCGAGCTGGTGCTGACCGGGTCGAGCACGTTCACCGGCGTCACGCAGGTGGCGGCCGGTATCCTCAGCGGAACCGGGTCGCTCGCCAGCAGCGTGACCGTGGCCCCGGGTGCGTTCCTCGCGCCGGGTGTCGGCGGAATCGGCACCTTCAACGTCGGGGGCGGCGCCACCCTGGCGGGTACGCTGTCGATCGGCGTGGACGCAAGCGGCGCGGGGACGAGCGACCTGTTCAGCGTCGCCGGACCGCTCGATCTCTCGGCCGGTAGCTCGACGGTCGACTTCAGCGTGCTCGGGGCGCTCGACGACCCGGCCTATGTGTTTGCCAGCTACGGCTCGCTCAACGGCACGTTCGGCACGGTCTCGAACCTGCCGACCGGATACACCATCGACTACGGCTACCTCGGCAACTTCATCGCCCTCGTCCCGGTTCCCGAGCCGACGACGATCTCGACCCTGGGGTGTGCCGCGGCTCTGGCCCTGTTCCTGCGTCGCCGCCGCGACGTCTGATCGGGCCGAGCAGAAACCAGCTGCCGGCGGCGATCTGCACGAGCAGGGCGATGAGCCCCGCCCGAGCGTCGCCGGCGGCGAGTTGCACGCCGCCGAAGGCGAGGCTGGCAGCACAGCCGGCGAGTTTCGTGCCCACCTGCATGAGGCCGAACGTCACCCCTGCCCTGCCCGGGGGCGCCAGTGCCGCGACGGAGGCGCGAACTACGCTCTGAATCCCGCCAAGCACGAGGGCCAAGAGCGCGGCGAGGGCGTGGAGTTCCGCCACGGTGCGGATGAACCAGGCGAGCGAGAGCACGGCGATCCAGCCGCCGAGACACATGGCCGTCGCCGGCCGGCGGCCGTAGCGGGTCGAGACCCAGCCGATGCCGAGGGCTCCCGGCAATGCCACCGCCTGCACCAGGAGCACGAGCCGCACGAGCGCCGGCCCGTCGAGCTCGAAACGCTCGAGCGCCAGGCTCGAGAACTGGGTGATCGCCGTTTGCACCGCGCCGATCGCGAGCATCGACCCCGCCAGCACCGCGGCCAGCCGACGGGCGGCGGCGGTGGCCCCCGGCCCCACGAGGCTGCGGGCGAACTCCACCAGCTCGCGGCCCGACGAGGCCGCGTGAGGCTCTCCCGAGCCGTCTCCGAACCGGGCCACCGCGGCCGGAATCGAGAAGGCGAGCCACCAGACGGCGGTGACGGCGAACGCCAGCCGCAGGCCGCCGGTGGCGGTGAGACCCAGGCGGTCGTGGGCGGTGACGACCGCGGTCGCGATGACCAGCGCGATCGCGCCGCCGGCATAGCCCGCCGCGAACCCCCAGGCCGAGAGCCGGTCGGCGTCGCGGTCGCCGGCGATCCGTGGCAGCAGGCTGCCGGTGAACACCTGCGCGAGGTCGAACCCCACGGCCGCCGCGACGATCGCCCCGAGCACCGCGGCCCGCGCCGCAGGCGGCGTCGCGGCGAGCGCCACGAGCCCGCCCGCTCCGAGGAGCGTGCTCGCCACCAGCGCCCGCTGGTGGGCATGGCGGCGGTCGGCCCAGGCTGCCGTCCACGGCGTGAGCAGCGCCGAGGCGAGCATCGCGCCGGCGAGCGTCCAGGCCCAGATCACGCCGGCCGGCATGCCCCAGCCGCCGCCCGGGAACACGACCTTCTCGACGTAGGCCACGACCAGCGTGATCAGCACCGTGGAGAACGCGCTGGCGGCCCAGTCGAGCAGGATCCAGGCGCCGCGGGCGAAGGGCGCACCGTGGGCCGGCGGTGGCTGATCCGGATGTGCCTCGAGCGTCATGGGGGGCTCAGGAGTGGCGACCAAACGAGGGCCCGCGGCACGCGATCGTACCGCTTACGCGGTTACGCTTCCTGCGGTTTCAGGAAGCC
>JBBAVS010000144.1:0-8847 GCA_040397585.1 Pirellulales bacterium | reverse complement strand
TGTGTTTCTTGTGCAGGTTGAAAACCGGCACCCACTTCGGACAACGCGGTGGCCCGGCGCCGCACGACCGGCACGGTCGCGCCAACCGGCCGGCCCGTGGAGGCTGCGGCGGCCGCCAACCGACTCCAGTCGTGGGTGGCGCCGGCTCGTTCGGCCGGCGAGCCCGGCGGAGGGATGCGGTGTTCTACAGCCCGTCGGCGCACGTCGGCTTCGCGCACTACACGAAGACCGCCGGCACCTCGTTGCAGCACTGGTTCCGCCGGATTCTGCCCGACGGCGAACTGCTCGAGCGCGAGAATCCGCACCTCCCGGTCGCGGTGGCCCTCGACCGCGTGATGGTGGACCGCCGGCCGTCCGGCTGGCGGCGGCTGTTCGCGCGGCGGCGTGCCACCGCGCCGCGGCCCCCCTTGATCGTGGGCGTGATCCGCGACCCCTTCGAGATGCTCGTGTCGCTCTACGAGTATTGGCGACGGCATGCGTTTCCGGTGGAGCCGGAGGCGGCGTTCATCCTGGCCGCCCGCCACGGCCCGTTTCCCGAGTTTCTTCGCATGGCGGTGGTTGACGGCCACGCGCCCACCTACGAGTGGTTCTTCGACGTCGGTGGCCGGGCGTGGAGCCGCACCCGGCTGCTCGACTTCGCCACCATCGACGTGGGGCTGCGGCTGGTGGCGCGGGAACTCGGGATCGACGATCCGCCCCCGCTCGAGCGGCGCAACGCCGCCACGGCCGGCCGTCGCGACCTCGACACCTATCGGCTGGCGGCGGGCGACCTGCAGGCGGAGGTGCGCCGCCACTTCCGCTGGTATTACGACGAGGGGCTGGCGGCCGCGGTCGGCGCCGCTCGTGCCACCCGGGCCGCTTGAACGCCGCCGGCTACGCGGGCCGCCGCAGAGCGGCCTCCGCCGTGGTGCCCCGCAGGATGGCCGCGAGCCTGGCGGCCGAGGCTTCGGCGGAGAACGGGGCGATGGCGGCGGCGATCTCGACGGCCGACGGACGGCAGGCGGCCGCCTGCTCGATCGCCTCCGCCAGATCGGCCGCGGAGCAGTCGGCAGGCACGGGCGTGGCGACGGCGGGAGGCAGTTCGGCAAAGCTCCCCTCGCCCGTGACCACCACCGGCGTGCCGAGGCCGATCAGTCGGTTCACCGCGGCCGACGACTCGCCATGCGTGGGCGTCCGCAGCTGGACGGCCACGTGGACGTCGCGCATCAGGGAGTCGAACTCGTCGTCCGTGGGGCTGTCGTGGACGGCCGCGTAGGGCAGGGCTGAGATGCCGAGCCGGCGGCACGTGCGGGCCATCGACCAGCCGGCGACCGTGAGCCGCACGGGCCGGCGCCGGGCCAGCAGGGCCGCAGCCCGGGCCACGAGGTCGAGCTGCTTGGAGTCGCCGCCGGTGCCGAAGCTGCCCAGATGGAGCGGTTCCGCCGGCCCGGGAGCCTCGCGGCGGCCGGCGAGGTCGGCCACGATCGGCAGAAATGCCACGTCGATCGTCCAGCATGCCGCGGCGGGCCCGAGCGCGGCCAAGACCAGCCTGCGGCAGGCGGCGGAGTTGACGATCAGCCCGTCGAGCTGGGCCGTCTCGGCGAGGAACCGGAGGCTCTGCCCGATCTCGGGAATCGCCTCGAGCGCGCGGCGGATCCAGGGCTCCTCGGAGTGGCAGCCACCGCGCGGCAGGTCGTGGGCGTCGGGGCCCAGGGAGGCGCGGAGCAGCGCCTTGAGGTTCGCCTCGTGCAGGTAGGCCAGCCGCCGGGCGCCGCAGCCGAGCCGGAGCCGCATGGCCGCCCGCAGCACCTTGACGTGATGCTCCGAGTTGCCGAGCACGAAGACCACCGTGCCGTGCCCCCCTGCGGCGGCCACCGGGGGGAGCACCTCGACCGGGAGCATCCGGTTGCCCGGGAGCAGGGGGCGGCCCGAGTCGAGCGTCGGCCCGGGATTGGCATCGAAGAAATCGGTCCGCCAACGGGGAGACTGCAGGTGGTCGAGCGTGCAGGCGGCGATCGCGGTGCGGGTGGGGGGGAGCACGCCGACGACGGCGACCGCGTCACCGGACGGGGCCGGGGGGTGGTCGGTCAGCTCCTCCATCATGGCCCGCGCTGCCGGCTCCCAGCCGAGCATCCCGAGCAGATCGCGGCCGCGGGCGAGCGACCGCGCGCGGAGGTCCGGCGTCTCGATCAGCCGCGCCATCGCCATGGCGATCGAGAACGGCTCCTGCGGGTCGCACGTCAGCTCGGGGATCACCAGCTCCTTGATCGACGAGGAGTTGGAGCCGACGACGGGAATCCCGCAGCCGTATGCCTCGAGCACCGGCAGCCCCAGCCCCTCGTAGAGCGACGGGTAGGCCATCTGCTCCGCCTGCCGCGTGAGGGAGATGAGATCCTCGTCGGACACGTAGCCGGTGAACACCAGCGCCCCGGGGCGAATCCCCAGCGATGCCGCCATCAGCTGGTAGTGGGCGATCCGCTGCGGGGAGAGCTTGCAGATCACCGCCAGCTGCCGGTCGGGATGCAGGGCATGGAAGTGCGCGAAGGCGTAGACCATGCCGTCCATGTTCTTCCGCCAGTCGTCGCCGCCGATGTACACCGCATAGGGCTGCTGCAGGCCGAACCGGGCGGGCACGGCGGGATCGGCCGTGGTGGATGCGATCAGCGCCCGCTTGTGATGGTCGATGTCGCCGTAGACGCAGCGGATCCGTCCTGGGTCGTAGCCGGCGAGGCGGATGGTGTCGTGCCGCGTCGCCTGGCTGATCGCGAACAGGCGATCCGCATCCCGCATCACGCGAAAGCCCGCCAGGTAGCTCTCGCGGGCGTCCCGCCGGGCCAGATACCGCTCGGGGAAGAGGTAGGGGATGAGGTCGTAGACGATGCCCAGCCGGTGCGGCTGATGGGCATGGAGCCAGCGGGGATAGAGGTAATCCTCTCCCTCGCCATGCAGCGGCAGGAAGTAGCACGCGGTGAACAGGACGTCCACGCGCCCGTGCCGCCCCCGGGCGAGGTCCCGGTCGAGCGTCCAGGTTCCGTACTGCTCGAACTCGCCCGCGAAGGCGGGCCGCGGCAGCCGATCGTCCCAGAGGAAGAGGTAGCGGTTGCCGGGGTAGTCGAGGCAGGTCTGTCGGATGATGCTCTGCGAGTAGGCGGGGATTCCCCGGTCTCCGTTGTACTGGGCGACACGGAGATCGCAGAGGAAGGTGAGGCCGTCGCGATGCGTGGCGGGGAGTGTCATGCGGAATCTCGCCGCGCGGCGTGGTCGGGCTCGTCCGGGTCGGGCGCCTCCGCGAGCCGCAGGTAGTGGAGGCCCGCCTGCTCGCGGAACAGGCTCTCGAGGCGGTCCACGCGGCTCTCGAGCATCGAGATCCGGTCGTGGGCCCCGGTGATGCGGAGCCACTTCTTGATCTGGCGGAACAAAGGCCGCAGCGTGTCTCTCTCGAACGAGCGGCCGAGCTGTTTCAGTGCCATGCCATCCTCCGCGTGGTCCGGGGTGTCGGGGCAGGATCGTTCGGCACGGCGCCGGTCGTGCCGCTGCCGATCCCCACGGCGGCGAGGACCGCGGCGGCCGTGTCGGTCCAGGTCGTGGGCCGGAACGTGCGGCGGATCCGCGCCTCGTGGTCGGCCAGCCAGGCGGGATCATCGACCGCCCGCGCCACGAGTTCCACGAGCCGCGGCGTGTCGTGGGCCGCGAAGAACTCGGGCAGGTCGCTGATCTCCGGCATGCTCGCAGCCGAGGAGGCGAGGCAGAGCTTGCCGTAGCCCAGGCTCTCGGCGATCGGCAGCCCCCAGCCCTCGTGCTTCGACGGATAAATCGTCGCGACGCAGTGGCGGTAGTACCAGTCGAGTTCGGCGTCGCGGATCCCGTCGAGCAGGTGGACGTGGCGGTTGACGGCCCGGTCGTGGCGGATCTCGTGGACGAGCTCGCCGATGTGGTCGTGCGACATGCCGGCGCAGAGGAGATCGGGGCAGGCCTCCCCGCGGTCGGCCGCCAGCACCGACCAGGCGTCGTAGAGGCAGCGGTGGTTCTTGCGGACGTTGAGGCTGGAGACGCAGAGGAAGAACGGCCGCCTGGGCACGAAGCGGGGCAGCGGCGCGGGCAGATCGGCCGGGGCCGCCCCGGGGATCACGTCGCCCAGCCGCACCACCTCGGTCCGCGGCAGGGCCAATCCGGCCTCGCGGCAGTAGTCGGCGAACTCGCGCCGGGTGCATTCCGAGATGGCGAGCACGACGTCGGAACGCGCCGCGACGTGCCGCAGCCATGCGACCTCGACGGACCGCGGCGCGAGCCACTGGGGCTTCGTCGCCGGCACCATGTCGTAGACCATCCGCACGATCGTGGCCCCCTGGCCGCGGGCTGCCTCGACGGCCGCGGGGTGGCCCGGCGTGGCGAACGTGCCGCCGAGCGAGAGGAGCACGTCGCCGGGCAGGAAGGGCACGCGGGGGACGGGGTCTGGCTGCGGGGCCAGCTGGGGTTCTGGCGGCGGGGCCGGGGGGGCGGTCACCGTCGCAGCGGGCTCGGCACACTGTCGCCGCCGCGCAAACCCCAGCCGATGCCCGGCGTGGCGGACGACCCTCCGCCCCGCGGATCGGAACGCGACCCACGCCGCGCGAAACGCCGCCCCGTCTTCTCCGCTGCCGTAGATGATTTCACGACGGAGCTCCCGCAGGGGGAAGTCGACGGCCTCGGGCTGCGCGGCCGCGGCGGGCCGAGCGGCCGGCGGCTCGAGCCACGGACACATGCCGCGGACGGCGGCGGGCAGCTCCCCCTCGGCGACCGGCTCGAACGCCTCGCCGCCGAGTCGGAACTGCACGAGCTTCACGGGCACGCCGAAACGGTGCAGGCCGTCGAGGATGCCGGCCGTCGTCCGCTCGATGCCGCCGAGGTGCGGTCGTCGCCAATCCACCAAGCCCGACACGTCGTACCAGATCGTCACGGCGGCGCGTCCTC
This sequence comes from Pirellulales bacterium, assembly GCA_040397585.1. Lineage (GTDB taxonomy): Bacteria > Planctomycetota > Planctomycetia > Pirellulales > UBA1268 > QWPN01. Next base: position 3,918 of record JBBAVS010000144.1, on the reverse strand, counting down.
GGGAGTGGCGGGGGTCAGCCCGCGGCCGGCAACGGCCGCGCGAGGTAATGCCCCGGCACGAGCGTGAAGCCGTCGGTGACGTTGGCCGGGTAGGAGAGGAGTTCGCGGAGCTGCGGTTCCTCGCGGCGGTAGTAGAAGCGGTTGAGCCCGTCGAAGAGGGCGAACTCGTAGCCGTTGGCGAACAGCAGGCCCTCCCACTCGAACCAGGCCGGCTCGTAGCCCCGCTGGCCGCTGCCCGGCACCTGCGGCCGCACGGCCTCGACCACGAGCACCCGGGGGCGGAAGGCCCGCCATTCGCCCCCCAGGATCACGTCGCGCTCGCCTCCCTCGACGTCGATCTTGAGGAAGTCCACCGCCACGTCGCCGAGCGGGAGCGTGATGTCGGCGAGCGTGATCATGGGCACCGTCGTGGTGCTGCGGGCGATGCCGAGGGCCGACGCATACCGCTCGTCGAGCACGTCGTGGCACGACGCCAAGCCGGTGTCACCCCATTCGTGGAAGGTGACGGTGCCCGCGGTGGCGCCGACGGCCACGTTGAGGTTGGTGTCGCGGGGCCGCTGCGTGACGAACGCCTGATGGAATCGTGCCACCGGTTCGACGTTCACGCCCGACCAGCCCTTGTCGTAGAAGTGCTTGGTGACCGAGTCGACGACCGGGTCGTAGGCACCGAGGTCGATGTAGCGGCCCGCCTCCACCCCGTGAAACACGCGGTCGAGGATCACGTCTTCGAAGCTCTGGGCGTAGGAGATCATGCGGCCTTCCGGATGATGAGGCCGAGCGACGTGGAGGCGAAGCCCTCGAGGTCGAGTCGCAGGTGCTTGATGCCGCCCGGGCCGGAGTAGGGGGGCAGGTCCACGAAGCGATCGACGTCGCGGTCGCCGGGGTCGATGTCGAGCGGCTCGACGTGATGGCCGCGGCGCCGGAGCCGCTGGACCACCTCTTCGATGTCGCGGAGCCGGTAGATCACGCTCGGGCCCGAGGCGAGGGTCTCGTCGTTGCTCGAGAGGTTGAACTCCGTCGTGTGCACGGCCACGCCCCCCGGCCGCAGGCAGTCGAGCTGCCGCTCCAGGAAGGCGAGCCCCAGCTCGAGGCTGCCGCAGTGCTCGAACGAGCAGGTGGACCACGTGAAGTCGTAGCCGGTGAGGTCGGCCGGCACGTGGTTCATGTCGACGGCGCGAAACTCCACCCGGTCGCGGAACTCGTCGGCCGGGCAGAGGCCCGCCGCGTTGAGAGCCTCGAGGGTGCCCGCCCACTGGCCGTTGCGGGCCCAGCGGTGGTTGCGGTCGTCTTCGGCGGCGAGGTCGGTGGCGGTGATCCGGCAGCCGAGCGCCGCAAACAGCGCCGGCAGCTTCTCGGTGCCCACTGCGAAGCCGAGGCCGCGCCGCCCGGGCTGGAGGAGCGACCGTTCGTGGAGCGCCTGGCAGATGTAGGCGTGCTCCCAGTTCTTGCGGTGCATGTGCCAGACGTCGTGGAGCCGCTCGAGCCAGCCGCGGAAGGCCGGCGACTCGAGCGTTGCGAGCCGGCAGAGCTGGGAGACGAGCCCGGTGCCCTCCGGCCGAGGCCCGGCAGGCACGAACAGCTCAGGATGGCGGCGCGGGAACTTCGCGATGCGGATCGCCGGCGCCGGCAGGAGGTTGCGGAGGCAGGGCACCAGACGGATGGCGCGGCGCGAGACCTTGCGGCGTGTGCTGGCGAGCGTCATGACGTCCCTCGACGGAGATGGCGGGCCGGAGTCGCCGAACGACGTCGGTGGGCCGACAAACTGGGCGGCCTGCGGATGCTCGCGGCGACCAGGAAAACTAGCACGCGCCCCGGGCTCGTCGGAATGCCAGTTCAGGCCGGCGGCGCGGCCGGCGACCGCTCCATGATCGACTCGTAGACCCGCAGGTAGCCGCGGGCCGTCTCCTGCCAGAGGAAGCTCGCGGCGTGGGCCCGGATGCGGTCGGCAAACCCCGGGTCGTCACGGAAGGCGGCCATGCCCGCCGTGTAGGTGGCGGCCATCGACGCGGCGTCGAAGGCCTCGAAGTAGAACGCGTGCGCCCCGGCAATCTCGGGAAGACACGTCATCGGGGAAAGGAAGGTCGGCTTCCCGCACTGCATCGCCTCGAGGGCCGGAAACCCGAAGCCCTCGGTGAGCGACGGGAACAGGAAGGCGTCGCAGTGTTCGTAGAGCCACTGGCGGTCGGCGTCGCAGACCTCGCCGGGCATGATCACCCGCTGGTCGAGGCCGCGGCGGGCGATCTCGCGGCCGAGGAACTCCCCATACGGCGTCTGCTTCTTGCCGGCGATCACGAGTCGGAGGCCGGGCAGGCGATCGACGAGGTCGAGCAGCACGTGAAAGTTCTTGTGCGCGAGGCAGTTGCCCACGGTGAGCAGGAAGGGCCCCGCCGGCAGGAACGTGGGCCGGGTGGCGGTGGCCGCCGGAGGGGGCGAGAGGCCGAGATGGATCACGTGCACGGGACGCGTGCCGACCACGAGGTGGGCCTTGACGTCGTCGGCAACGTACTGCGAGTCGGTGACGATCGCGGCCGCCCGATCGACCTTGGCCTGGATGTCGGCCAGCTTCCGCTCGATCCTGCGGAGCTGCTCGTCATGCGGGGTCTCGTGCAGGAAGGTGAGGTCGTGGATCGTGAGCACCACGGGCACGCGGTCGTCGAGCGGCAGGTATTTCGACATCTGGTTGGTGGCGTGCCAGAGGTCGATGGGTGAGGGGCCGAGGAAGGGGCGGATCAGCGGCCGGACCCGCCGCATCACGATCTCCTTTCTCCAGGGGCGCACGGCGATGCGGCCGAACCCCTGTGCCGGCAGGTGCCGCTCGGATCCCCGGGCGAGGAGAAACACCGGCTCGAAGCGGCCCGGCGCGAGCCGGAGGATCTCCTGGGCGAAGTGCAGGGAGAACCGGCCCAGGCCACAGTTGATGTGCCGCAGCTTCTCGAGGTCGATGACGATGCGGGGGAGCGCTGGCATGGGTGGCGGTGAAGGCGGCATATCTTCACGCGGCGACACGGCGGCGGGCAACCCGGAATGCTCGGGTGGGATCGCAGCCGGGCCGGAGACGCCGGCGGCTTGAGCGGCCGTGCTCCGGGCTGCGATACTTCTCCGCTGGTATTCGCCCTTTCCCGCGGGAGTCTCCGGATGATCCGTTCGTCGTTGGTGCTGGCCATGGCCGTCGTTTCCACCCTGGCGGTTGCCGCTCCTCCGGCCGCGGCCCCGGCCGACCCGGCCACCGCGGCCGGGTGGCGGACGCTCTTCAACGGCCGCGACCTCGCCGGCTGGGATGGCGATCCGCGGATGTGGAGCGTGCGCGACGGCGTGATCCACGGCGAGACGACGCCGGAGATCAAGGCGGAGGGCAACACCTTCCTGATCTGCCAGGGGCCGCCGCTGAAGGATTTCGAACTCAAGCTCCGCTACCGCTGCAACGCGGAGAACAACTCCGGCATCCAGTACCGCTCGCGGCACATCACCGAGGGCGAGCCGAAGAACCGCTGGGTCGTCCGCGGCTACCAGCACGAGCTGCGGAACGAGTCGGCCCTGCCCAACGTGTCGGGATTCATCTACGACGAGGGGGGCAAGCGCGGCCGGATCTGCCTGGTGGGGGAGCGGGCCGACTGGGTGGACGGCAAGAAGCGGGTGACCGATGCGCTGATCGACGCCGCCGCCTTCGCGCAGCTCTTCACGCTCGACGACTGGAACGAGGTGCGGATCGTCGCCCAGGGAGACCGGCTCCGCCACTATCTCAACGGCACGCTGACGCTCGACTTCACCGATGCTCCCGACCTCGCGCTCCGCGAGGGGATCATCGCGCTGCAGCTCCACGCGGGCAAGCCGATGTGGGTGGAGTTCAAGGACATCGCCGTGCGGGATCTCGGCGGCGAGTGACCGCGGCCGGCTGAAAGTGGGGGCAGGTTTTCAACG